>NZ_JBHTDO010000022.1:0-166546 GCF_042666575.1 Actinoplanes sp. GCM10030250
GGGTGGGGGGTCCTTGTCGCTGACCAGCTGGCCCTCGACGATGGTGCCGGCGGGGGTGTCGCGGACCACTACCGGAATGGTGGAGCGGGTGTCGTCGTAGCCGGCGGTGCGGGGGCCGGGCGGGGGTGGGGGTGGCGGTTCGTCCTGGTCGAAGGACCAGTCGCGGTCGCGGCCCTCCCACGGGGCCGGGCCGACGGCGCCGAGGACGTCGTCGTCGAACTCGTCGCCGGCGGGGGTGGCGGTCTGCGGGGGCGGTGGGGGATCGGCGCCCTCGTCGCGGACGGCCGCGTCGTTCCAGTTGACGCGGACGCGGCGGGTGTCGTCGACGTCGACGGTGATGGGCACGGTGGAGCCGGGGACCGGCCATTTCGCGACCGGGACGCGGGACTCGCGGATCACCGTCTCGAAGGTGCCGAGGCCGGGCGCCACCACGATCGCCTCGATCTCGGCCCGGCCGTAGGCCGCGGAGACCGGGGGCGGCGGGATCGACTTGACCTCCGCGTTGCCGGCCACGGTGGCCCGGCCACCCCGGCGGCTGGTGACGTTCACCAGCGCGAGTATGACCGCCAGGACCAGGATGACGACGCCGAAGAACGCGACCGCCATGCTCGACATGCCGAGCCCGAAAACGATCACGAAGACCGCGAGCGTGCCCATGACCGCCGCCACCAGTTTGCGGGCGGGGGCGATGGGCCGGCCGGTCTGGTTCGCCACTGTGGACCTCCCGGTTGTTCCCGTCAGGTTATTGCCCGCCGGTGGCTCCGCGAAAGTGCGGTAGTCCGGGCATCGCCGCTCACCCCGTTCGTGGTACCGATAGGCTGAACCTCCCGCGTGTCGGGCAGCCATCTTACGGAGGAACCCCCGTGTCCAGCCCCACCGAGCGTTCGCTCGTGCTCGTCAAGCCCGACGCGGTCCGCCGCGGCCTGCTCGGCGAGATCCTGTCCCGCTTCGAGCGTAAGGGCCTGGTCATCGAGGCGCTGGAGTTGCGCACGATGGACGCGACCCTCGCCGACGCGCACTACGCCGAGCACGTCGACAAGGCTTTCTACCCGCCGCTGAAGGACTTCATGACCAGCGGCCCGCTCGCCGCCCTGGTGCTCTCCGGAGACTCGGTGATCGACGTGGTGCGCGCGATGATCGGCGCGACCGACGGGCGCAAGGCAGCCGCCGGGACGATCCGCGGTGACCTGGCTCTCTCCAACCGGGAGAACCTGGTGCACGCCTCCGACTCGGCGGAGAGCGCCGAGCGCGAGCTGGCCCTCTGGTTCCCCAAGCTCTAGATCGTCTCCAGGCTGGCCCTCTGGCTCCCCAAGCTCTAGATCGTCTCCAAGCTGGCTCGCCGCCGGGACTCCGCCTCGAAGATCTTCAGGAGGGCGGCGGCGAGCAGGGCGTACCCGATGCCGACCAGTAGTTCGGCGCCGAGGGCGGGTGCTGCCGCACCGAGGCCGTGCCCGGCGGCGAGCTGCCGGGCGGCTTCCGCGGCATGGGTGATCGGCAGGGCCTCGCCGGCGGCGGCCATCCACTGCGGCAGGCCGTCGCGGGGCACGTTCACGCCGGTGAGCAGCAGGAGCAGAGCCGCGGCGACGTTGGAGACCACCCAGACGTCGCGGAAGCGCAGGCCCAGCGCGCCGAGGGCGAGGCCGAAGAACGCGCAGGACGTGGCGGCGACGGTCAGGACCAGGGCGAGGCCGGGAAGTGCGGCGGCCGGGATCCGCAGCCCGAGCAGCAGCGCCCCGGCGGTCAGGGTGAACGCGGCGACCAGCAGGCCGTTGCCGGCGTACGGCAGGGCGCGTCCCCAGAAGATCGCGGTCCGGCTGCGCGGTGAGAGCAGCACGTGCCCCAGAGTTCCGTAGCGGCGCTCGTGGGCGACCGCCATCGTCCCGCCGAACACACAGGCCGTCGAGACCGCGAGGACCGCGTTACCGACGATGAAGAACCGGTCGTCGGCGACCTGCAGCTGCCGTCCCAGATAGGCGAAGAACAGCAGCTGGAACGTCGGCCCGGCGAGCAGTGTCCCGGTGTACATGGCCGGCGAGGTCCAGGTGAACAGCGCCCGGTACGAGAGCAGGCCACCCACGGTGATCAGCCGGAGTGTGCTCATGACAGCGCCAGCGTTCCGGCCGCCCGGGCCCGGCGCTCGAACGAGGTCAGGCAGTATGCGCCGAGTGCCAGGCAGGCTCCGCTGATGGCGAGGCAGATCCCGATCGACGGCCAGACCGGCCCGCCCGCCACCGCCTCCCGCACCGCGCGGGCGCCCCAGGTGGTGGGCAGCACCGCCGCGATCGGCGCGGTCCAGGACGGCAGCACGCTGATCGGCACGAGCATTCCGGAGAGCAGCCAGATCGGGTAGTCGAGCGGGTTCGCCAGGGCGTTCGCGTTGCGCAGCAGCACGAACGTCGACGCGAGCAGCAGGCCGAACATGCCGAGCCCGGCAACGCAGGTGACCACGGCGGCCAGGAAGGCGGCCGGGCGCGCCACGTCGAGCGGTATTCCGTAGATCAGCCGGCCCCAGAGCAGCGTGGCCAGCAGGGCGTAGGTGCCGGTCACCGCGGTGGCCACGGTGATCGGCAGCAGCACCGTGACCGGTCGCCGGGGCGCCAGCATGATCATCTCCAGGGTGCCCTGCCAGCGCTGGTTCTGGATCGCCCCGCCGGCGCCGAAGAGCACCATCGACCAGACTCCCATCAGCCCGGCGCCGACCGCCGCCTCGATCAGCCGGTGCGGTTCGCCGGCGGCGCGGAACAGGTGGACCGCGAGTGTGGCCTGCACGATGGGGACGACCAGCGCGATCGCCACCTCGAACGGGGAGCGGCTCATGTGTTTGGCGTGCATGAGGACGCCGATCAGCAGCGATCTCATGCGGCGCTCACGATCGCCACGTACGCGTCCTCCAGAGTCGGCTCGCGGCTGTCGACCCGGCCGAGCCGGATGCCGGCCAGTTCGCGCAGCACGTCGCCCTGCACGTCCCGGCCCGC
Organism: Actinoplanes sp. GCM10030250; assembly: GCF_042666575.1. Taxonomy (NCBI): domain Bacteria; kingdom Bacillati; phylum Actinomycetota; class Actinomycetes; order Micromonosporales; family Micromonosporaceae; genus Actinoplanes; species Actinoplanes sp. GCM10030250. The sequence goes on from NZ_JBHTDO010000022.1 coordinate 2,976, forward strand.
GTCGGACTGCACGGTCAGCAGTTGCAGCGAGCCGCGCTCCTCGACGGCGGCCTCGCGGACGCCGGGCAGCCCCCGTAGGGCGGCGATCGCGGAGTCGGGCACGCCGTACGCCTCGACCTCCACCACCCGCCGCCCGTCCGCCCGGCGCCGCAGCTCGGCCGGTGTGCCGAGGGCCTGGATCCGCCCGCCGGCGATCACCGCGATCCGGTCGCAGAGCTCGTCGGCCTCGGCCATGTAGTGGGTCGTCAGCAGTACCGTGGTGCCGTTCGCGGCGAGGGCGGCGACGGTGCGGCGCAGCTCCCGGGCGGCGACCGGGTCCACGCCGATCGACGGCTCGTCGAGGAACAGCACGTCCGGGTCGTGCAGCAGCCCGCGGGCGATGTGCAGCCGCTGCCGCATGCCGCGGGAGTAGCCCTCGACCCGTTCGTTCTCCCGGCCGGTGAGACCGACGAGCTCCAGCAGTTCGGCGATCGCCGGCCGCTGGTGGTGCGGCGGGACGCCGTAGAGCTCGGCGAAGTAGCGCAGGTTGTCCAGCCCGGACAGCCGGTCGTAGAGGCCGCGGTCGCCGCCGAACACGTACCCGATCCGGCGCCGCACCTCGCGGGTGCGGGTGACCACGTCCCAGCCGCAGATCCGGGCCGTGCCGGCGGTCGGGATCAGCAGCGTGTTGAGCATCTTGATGGTGGTCGTCTTGCCGGCGCCGTTCGGGCCGAGCAGGCCGAACAGCTCGCCGCGGCGGATGGTCAGATCCACGCCCCGGACCGCTTCCACGACCTCCCGGCGGCCCTGCCGGTAGGTGCGGCACAGGCCTTCCGCCTCAATGGCGTACTTGCTTCCCATGGCCGCGACGGTAGGGCGGGCGGGGAGGTCAGGAAACGAATTCGGCTCCGGCCGAATCTCCGCCGGCCGCGGCGGTAGGGCGGGCGGGGAGGTCAGGAAACGAATTCGGCTCCGGCCGAATCTCCGCCGAGAAGGGTGACCAGAGCGGTCCCGGCCGGTTCCAGGCCGTAGAGGACGCGGCGGCCGGCCCGGCGGCGGTGGATGACACCGGCGGCCAGCAGGCCGGTGAGGTGCTCGGAGACGGTGCTGGGGGCGAGGCCGAGGGCGACCGACAGGGCGGTGGTGGTGGCCGGCGTGGTCAGGGCGCGCAGCACCGAGGCGCGGCCCCGGCCGACCAGGATGGCCAGGCGGTCGGAGTCGCCGGCCGTGGCGGGCGCGGGGGTGGAGGCCAGCAGGGCGGAGCCCCGGCACTGGTAGGTGACCATGACGATCTCGGGGTGGTCGGTGGAGCAGATGAGGGCGCCGCGGGAGAAGATCAGCGGCACCAGCAGCAGGCGCTGGTTGACCGCGTCGAACGTGTGCTCCAGCGGTTTGACCAGGGTGAGGACCGGACGCTCCCAGCGGATCCGGTCGTGCAGCCGGGCCAGGAGGGCGTCCGGGCCGTCGGCGGCGAGCGCGCGGGCGCGCAGCAGCACCTCCTCGTCCAGGGCGGCGCGCATGGCCGGCCAGTGTGGCGCGATGGCGCCGTCCCAGTACGCCTGGAGGCCGTCGGCGAGCCGGTCCAGCGCCGCACGCCGGTCCTCCCGGAAGGGTCGCAGGAAGGGTGGCACATCGCCGTCCGGGTGGTGCTTGTCCAGCTGCTCCTCGATGGTCTCGGCCGGGGTCGCCCGCAGCCGGTCGAGCTGCTCGCCGATGGTCGACACAGGGGTGTCCGGGATCGGGTTGAGGAAGTCGGGCGAGGTGCTGGGCAGCCGGAAGTAGAGCGACACCGGCTCGGTGGCCGGGTCGGTGCGCAGCACCCGCCGGGCCTGCTCGGCCCATGAGTCGTAGGGCCACGGCGCGACCGGGTTGCGATGCAGCAGGTAGAGGCTGCACACGGCCTCCGTCAGCGGGCTGATCGCGATCCGGGTGCGCGCCAGTGTCGGTTCGTCGATCTCGATCCGGATCACATGATGAATGTTAGGCGCCCGGCCCGGCAGCTGCGCCCGGCGCGGGCGGGGCGGTGGCGGAGGTTGCCGGGTGGTGAGGCCGGCCCGGCAGCTCCGCCCGGCGCGGGCGGCAAAGGCGTGACCGGCGGCGGAGGTCGCCGGCGAGCAGTGGAGGACTCTTCGTCGGGCGTACCAGAGCATGCTCTTGATCTTGGGTTGGAGCGCCCGCGGTAATGCGGATGAGGGAATCGTGGGGCGGCCGGTATCGTTGTCTGGACGCAGGCAGCGAACCGGCCATCACCGGGGAGCCTCCGGAAGAACGGGTTTTCGTAAGAAAGCCCTGGTAGAACCGGGCGGACACCGGACCGCGCAGATCATCCGGCGAATGAGCGGGCGTTCCGAGAGGGCCGTCAAGCGAGGTGGTACCGCGGGCTTGAAAGAGCTCGTCCTCGCAGTCACGACATGACTGCTTGAGGGGAACCAATGGCCTATCCGAAGCACAGTGACGCCACCGGTGTGCCGGCGTCGCCGGACCTGCCGGCGGTCGAGCGCGCGGTTCTCGACCACTGGGCGGCTGACAAGACGTTCGAGGCGTCTGTCGCGCAGCGCCCGGCCGGGGAGGACGGCTCCAACGAGTACGTGTTCTATGACGGCCCGCCGTTCGCCAACGGCCTGCCGCACTACGGGCACCTCTTCACCGGATATGTGAAGGACCTGGTGCCGCGCTATCAGACGATGCGCGGCAAGCGGGTCGAGCGGCGGTTCGGCTGGGACACGCACGGCCTGCCCGCCGAGGTGGAGGCGGAGAAGCAGCTCGGCATCACCACCAAGGCGCAGATCGTCGACCTCGGCATCGACAAGTTCAACGAGGCCTGCCGCACGTCGGTGCTCGCCTACACCAAGGACTGGGAGCGGTACGTCACGCGCCAGGCCCGGTGGGTGGACTTCCAGGACGACTACAAGACCCTCGACCCGAACTACATGGAGTCGGTCATGTGGGCGTTCAAGACGCTGCATGAGAAGGGCCTGGTCTACGAGGGTTTCCGCGTTCTGGCCTACTGCTTCCGGTGTGAGACGCCGCTGTCGAACACCGAGACGCGGATGGACGACGTCTATCGGGATCGGACTGATCCGGCTCTGACGGTCAAGTTCCGCCTGGAGACCGGTGAGGACATCGCGGTCTGGACCACCACGCCGTGGACGCTGCCGTCGAACCTGGCGCTGGCGGTCGGGCCGGACATCGAGTATGCGGTGCTGACCTCGCCATCCGGCGAGAAGCTGATCGTCGGCGCCGGCCGGGTGGGTGCTTACGCCAAAGAGCTTGAGGGGTACGAGCAAACGAGCACTGTCCTCGGACGTGACCTCGTCGGGCGCCGATACACGCCGCTGTTCGATTTCCTCGTGGAGCAGGGCGGGGAGAACGCCTTCCAGGTGCTCGGTGCCGACTTCGTGACCACCGAGGACGGTACGGGTGTCGTGCACATGGCGCCCGCCTTCGGTGAGGACGACCAGAACGCCTGCAACGCGGCGGGCATCCCGACCGTGGTGACCGTCGACGACCACACCCGGTTCACCTCGCTGGTCCCCGACTTCGAGGGCCTGCAGGTCTTCGACGCGAACAAGCCGGTCATCGCCACGCTCAAGGAGCGCGGTGTGGTGCTGCGCCACGACGGCTACGTCCACTCGTACCCGCACTGCTGGCGCTGCGACACCCCGCTCGTCTACAAGGCGGTGTCGTCGTGGTTCGTCGCGGTGAGCACGTTCCGGGACCGGATGGTCGAGCTGAACCAGGAGATCAGCTGGACGCCGTCGCACATCAAGGACGGCTCGTTCGGCAAGTGGCTGTCGAACGCCCGTGACTGGTCGATCTCCCGTAACCGGTTCTGGGGCTCGCCGATCCCGGTGTGGAAGTCGGACGACCCGAACTATCCGCGGGTCGACGTCTACGGGTCCTTCGAAGATCTGGAGCGGGACTTCGGCGTACGCGTCACCGATCTTCACCGTCCCTATGTCGACGAGCTGACCCGGCCGAACCCCGACGACCCGACCGGAAAGTCGACGATGCGGCGCGTGCCGGAGGTCCTCGACTGCTGGTTCGAGTCGGGGTCGATGCCGTTCGCCCAGGTGCACTACCCGTTCGAGAACAAGGACTGGTTCGAGCACCACTACCCGGGCGACTTCATCGTCGAGTACATCGGGCAGACCCGTGGGTGGTTCTACACCATGCACGTGCTGGCCACGGCGCTGTTCGACCGTCCGGCGTTCCGCAACTGCCTGAGCCACGGCATCCTGCTGGGCGAGGACGGGCGGAAGATGTCGAAGTCGCTCCGCAACTATCCGGACGTCTACCGGGTGTTCGACAGCTACGGGTCGGACGCGATGCGGTGGATGCTGATGTCGTCGCCGGTGCTGCGGGGTGGTGACATGCCCGTCACCGAGGTCGCGATCCGTGACTCGGTGCGGCAGGTGCTGCTGCCGCTGTGGAACGTCTGGTACTTCTTCAGCCTGTACGCCAACGCCGCCGGGCACGTGGCGACTCTCCGGACCGATTCGCAGCATCTGCTGGACCGGTACGTGCTGGCCAAGACCGGGGAACTCGTCGCGGACGTCCAGCGGCAGATGGACGACTACGACATCTCCGGCGCGGCGGCAAGCGTCCGGTCCTACCTGGACGCGCTGACCAACTGGTACGTCCGCCGGTCCCGTGACCGGTTCTGGGCCGGCGACGAGGACGCGTTCGACACCCTGGCCACGGTTCTGGAGACCCTCTGCCGGGTGCTGGCGCCGCTCGCGCCGCTGACCACCGAGGAGATCTGGCGTGGCCTGACCGGTGGCCGCTCGGTGCACCTCACCGACTGGCCGTCGGCGGACACGTTCCCGGCCGACCACGAGCTGGTGGCGTCGATGGACGCGATCCGGGACGTGGCCTCGGCGGCGCTGTCGCTGCGCAAGGCGAAGGGCCTGCGGGTCCGGCTGCCGCTCGCGTCGGCGACGGTCGCCACCCCGTCCGGCTCCGCGCTGGCCGGGCTCGGCGATCTGCTCAAGGACGAGGTGAACGTCAAGGACGTGGTCTTCACCGATGACGTCGCCGCGTACTGCCAGCAGGTGCTGACCGTGGTGCCGCGAGTCCTCGGCCCCCGTGTCGGCAAGCAGGTCCAGCAGGTCATCAAGGCGGTCAAGGCCGGGGAGTGGCAGCTCGTCGACGGTGCACCCGTCGCGGCCGGCGTCACCCTCGCCGACGGTGAGTACGAGCTGAAGCTTGTCGCCGCGGACGTGGAGAACTCCGCTCCGCTGCCGGCCGGCGGGGGTGTCGTGGTGCTCGACAGCGTGGTCACCCCCGAGCTGGCGGCCGAAGGCCTGGCTCGTGACGTGATCCGGGTGGTCCAGCAGGCCCGCCGGGACGCCGATCTGGACGTCAGCGACCGGATCTCGCTGGAGTTGTCGGCTTCGGAGGCGGTACGGGCCGCGGTGGAGGCGCACCAGGAGTTCGTGGCCGGAGAGACGCTCGCCACGTCGGTGTCGTTCGCCGTTCCGTCCGCCGGATTCGGCGGGTTCGCCGGTGAGGTGGGCGACGGTGATCACGTGGCGGTGAAGGTCACAGCGGTCTAATCGGCCGATTGGCCCGGATGTTCGCCTGGTGTGGGCGAATGTCCGGGCCTCGGTGCAAGATCACAGGATACTTCCGCGTCCGGGTCCGATAACCTCACCTCACCCCTTTTTCAGCCAGGTACCCAGGTGTTCCGGAGGACGAGTTGCCGCTGCTCTACTCAATCGGCAAAATCACCGTCGGTACGGCGTTGATGACCGGCTGGCGGCCGCACGTCGAAGGCATCGAGCACATCCCGCGTACCGGTGGCGCGATCTTCGCCGGCAACCACCTCTCCGTCGCCGATGAGCTCTTCCTCGGCGCGGTGGTGCCCCGCCACCTGGCGTTCTGGGCCAAATCGGACTACTTCACCGGCACCGGGTTCAAGGGCTTCCTCAACCGGCAGCTGATGCAGGGCCTCGGCGCGATCCGCGTCGAACGGGCCGGTGGCCGCGCGGCCCTGACCGCCTTCGACGCGGCGATCCCGGCGCTTCAGGGCGGCGAGCTGGTCGCTGTCTACCCGGAGGGCACCCGCTCGCCGGACGGCAAGCTCTACCGGGGACGCACCGGCGTGGCCCGCCTGGCGGTCGCCGCGGGTGTGCCGATCATCCCGGTCGGGATGCTCGGCACCGACAAGGTGCAGCCGATCGGCCGGGTCTACCCGACCCTGATGCGCAACACCGTGACGATCAAATTCGGTAAGCCGATCGAGACGGTGGGCCGGTCCGACGACCGGACGGCGCTGCGTGAGCTCACCGACCAGGTGATGGCGGAGATCCAGAAGCTGACCGGCCAGGAGTATGTGTCCCGCTACGCGCCCAAACGCGGAGACCAGGCCTCCTAGCCCCAGTACTTGGGCGTCAGCACCTGGGAGCGGAGCTCGGCGACGAGGTCGGCGCTCTCGGTCAGGGAGCGGCGGGTGAACAGGACGGTGGCGAGGCTGCCGTGATCCGCCCAGGTGCACGCCACGACCGAGGTGCCGTCCAGGCGCCCGGTGCCGCAGCTCTCGTGCACGCCGAACTCGCCCATGTCGAACGACTGGATGTCCTTCAGCTTGAGCTCGTCGGCCAGGCGGCCGAGCTGGGCGTCCACGTCGGAGCCGGGGGTCAGCCGCCAGCCGGTCACGCCGAAGAGGGTGATCCGTTTGCCGCGCTTGTCGGTGTAGATGCCGGCGAAGGCGTCACCTGAGGAACCGGCCTCCTGGAGCTGCTCGGCGAGACGTTCCGCCGCGCGCCTGCCCGCGTCGGTGTCGCGGAGGTCCAGGTCGGCGAAGGAGGACGGCAGTACGGCGGTCACCGGGAACTGCTGGGCGGCCGGGAACTGCCAGTAGGCGAGGGGACCGCCGCAGCAGAGGACCAGGGCGACGACCGTGAGCATGGTCATCCGGCGCATGAAGCGGCGGAACCGGCCGCGGCGGGGCGGGGCCGGGCGGGGTGACCAGGGCGGGGGTGCCGGTCTGGCCGGGGCTGGTCTCGCCGGTGCCGGGCGGACGGGTGCTGGGCGCGGCTGGATCGGGATCCGAGGGTGGTCCGTGGTCTTGGTGGTGCGCTGCCACGGGCGGAGCTTCGACGGGCGGCTCGGGGGGAGACCGGTTCCGGCGGAGGGCGGCGGGTAGGTGCCGGGGGCGGGAATGGGCGCGGGAAGGGATGTGGGCTGGGCGTTTGCGGTAGCGGCGTCGATCTTCGCCGGCTGGCCGGCCTTCATGGCCTGTTCCGCGGCTTTGGCCGCCGCGATGACGGCCGCTGCCTTCGCGGCCTCGATGACTTTGGCGCCGGCGGCGAGTGCTTCGCCCATCGCCTTCTCCGCGGCGTCGGCTGCCTTGGTCGCGGCGTCGGCTGCCTTGGCGGCCGGGTGCGGTGCGGCGGGGCGCGGGGCGGCCTGGTGCGGTGCGGCCTGGTGCGGTGCGGCCTGGTCGTGGTAGGTGGCCGTGTCCAGACGGGTCGGTGGCGGGGCGACGTCGAGCCTGGTGGTGTCGGCGGCGTACGTGTCCAGCCAGAGGGGAGTCTCCTGGTCGGCCCAGGGATCGACGGCGGGCATGGTCGCCCAGTTGTCCGGCTCGGCGGATGCCGCTCGGGGGCCGCTGACCCGCTCTCGCAGGCGTTCCCACATCGAACGGCGCGGTCCCGTCGCGGGCACCGCGGCTGCCCCGCTCCAGCGGAACGGCAGGTCGAGCGTCGACGGATCCGGACCGGCGGCGGAATTCTCGGCCCGGGTCTGATCGGGCACTCCGGCGGCCGCGGTAGGGTCGACCGGCTGCTGGTCGGCCATCGTTTTCTGCTCTCCTCCCGCACGCCTGGAAGCGAACGTCCTCCCCAGGTTAGGCACACTGCGCCAGTCGGACGGCAGGGCGAGAACAGGACGACAAATGCGAATGCCGGACAACGAGGGCGATGTGCGAAACGCTCCGGAGTCGTATGGTTACCCGGACTTGGTATCCGCTCGTTCGGCGCGAGCGCGAGTGCCGGGAGTCACCTGCCCGCCCGCCCCCCGGAGGGTTCGCTGAGATGAGTACCACCCAGAGGAACGCCGTCACCGTTACCGGTGCTGCTTCCGGCCGGCCGATGATCTTCGCGCACGGCTACGGCTGCGACCAGAACATGTGGCGTTTCGTCACGCCGGCCTTCGAGGACACCCACCCGATCGTGCTCTTCGATCATGTCGGCAACGGCAAGTCCGACCTGTCGGCCTATCGGGACGACCGGTACTCGAGCTTGGCGGGCTACGCGGAGGACGTGCTGGAGATCATCCGGGAGCACGACCTGCGCGACGTGATCTTCGTGGGCCACTCGGTGAGCTCGATGATCGGGCTGCTGGCCGCCAACCGGGAGCCGGAGCGGTTCGCCGGCCTGGTGATGGTGGGCCCCTCCCCGCGCTACATCAACGACGACGAGGACGGCTACTTCGGTGGCTTCGGGCGCCCCGACATCGAGCAGATGCTGGAGTCGCTGGACAGCAACTATCTGGGCTGGTCCAGCACGATGGCCCCGGTGATCATGGGTAATCCGGAGCGGCCGGAGCTGGGCGAGGAGCTGACGAACAGCTTCTGCCGTACCGATCCGGCGATCGCCAGGAAGTTCGCCAGAGTCACGTTCCTCTCGGACAACCGTGCCGATCTGCCGAAAGCCCGGATCCCGACACTGATTCTGCAGTGTTCCGACGATGTGATCGCGCCGGCGGTGGTCGGCGAGTACGTTCACAAGAACACTCCGGGGAGCACCTTCGTGACTCTGAACGCGACCGGTCACTGTCCCAACCTGAGCGCACCGAAGGAAACGGTTGACGCCATCAAGTCCTGGTTGTAAGACAGCGGGCATGATCGGCGGAGCAGTGGCGTGAGTGAAACTGGTGGGCCGGACGTGACACAGGAGTTACGACTGCCCTGGGACGACGATCCTGAGGACCTGTACGAGCATGCGCCGTGCGGTTACCTCACGACGCTCCCGGACGGCACGATCGTCCGGGTGAACGAGACGTTCCTGGTGTGGACCGGATATGCCAGGGCCGACCTGATCGGTCACCGTCGGTTCCGTGATCTGCTCACGCCGGGTGACCAGATCTATCACGAGACCCATTACGCTCCGCTGCTCTCCATGCAGGGCGAGGTGCACGAGATCGCCCTCGAGGTGGTCCGTGAGGACGGGCGCAGGCTGCCCACGCTGGTCAACTCGGTGATGGAGCGCGGTCCCGGCCACGCGCCGCGGCTCATCCGGACGATGGTCTTCAACGCGACCGAGCGGCGGAGCTACGAGCGGGAGCTGCTCACCGCCCGCCGGACCGCTGAGGACTCGGAGCGGCGCGTCCAGGTTCTTCAGCAGATAGTGGCCGACCTTGCGGCGGCGCCGACCGAGGCCGAGGTGGCCGAGGCGGTCCTCCGCGCACCGGAGCCCGCGTTCGAGGCCGCCAGCAGCAGCATCTACGTGGTCGACCTGGAACGCGACCAGCTGGTGGCGGTCGCCTCCACCGACCCGACCACCGGCAACTGGGACGACATGCCCCGCTCGTCCGGGCGGGCGGTCGCCCAGGTGGCCCGGCGCGGGGACCTGCACGTCATCGGCTCGGTGGCCGAGGCCGAGCAGCACTTCCCGGACCTCGCCGAGTCGATGCGCCGGTCCGGCCGCAACACCGTGGTGCTGCTGCCGCTCACCACCGGGCCGGCCGACGAGCACTACGGCGTGGCCGTGCTCGGCGTGCTGGCGTTCAGCTTCCGCGAGGAGCGCACGCTCAGCGACGGCGAGCTGCGGGTCATCCGCCTCCTCGGCCAGCAGGCCGGTCAGGCGCTGGACCGGGCCCGCCTCTACGACGCCGCCCGCCGCCGCGAGGAACGGGCCGTCTTCCTGGCCGAGACGTCCGGCGCCCTCGACGAGGAGCACCGCCTGCTGCAGCGGGCTCGCCGGCTGGTGGAGCTGGTGGTCCCGGAGATCGCGGACTGGGCGGCGGTGCGGCTCCAGGTCGGCCCGGCCGGTCTGCTGGAAGACGCGGGCGGCCCGCCGCCGGACGCCGGCCTGCTCGCTGAGCGCGTCGCCGAAGCGGTCGAGGCGGCCGCACCGGTCTTCGCCGTCGACGGCGACGGCCTGGGGTGCACCATCCTGCCGCTCACGGTCCGCGGCCGGGTGCTGGGGACACTCGCTCTGCGGATGGCACCGGACCGGCGGGACGCCGCCGCCGAGCGGCTCTTTCTGGCCGACCTGGCCGACCGGGCCGGGCTCGCGCTGGAGAACGCCCGCCTCTACGAGCAGGAACGCGCCATCGCCCGGACCCTGCAACGCAGCCTGCTCGCCGCGGACGTGCCCGGCGGCGACCCCCGGTTCGCGGTGGAGACCTACTACCAGGCGGCCGCCCAGGACCTGGAGGTCGGCGGCGACTGGTTCGACGCCTTCCTGATCACCTCGAACAAGCTGGCCGTGGTGGTCGGCGACGTGGTGGGCCGGGGCATCGACGCGGCCACCACGATGGGCCAGCTGCGCAGCGCGATCCGGGCGCTCGCCTCCGCCGAACACGGCCCCGCCCGGCTGCTGGAACAGCTGGACCGGTTCTGCGAGCGGGTCGACTCGGCCCGGATGGCGACCGTGGTCTACGCCGAGGTCGACCTGCTCAGCAGCGAGCTGTCGTACGCGTGCGCCGGTCACCTGCCGCCCCTGCTGCACGAGCCCGCCGGCTCACCGCAGTACCTGCTCCAGGCCCGCTCCGCGCCGCTCGGCTCCCGGGCGGGCGACCGCCGCCGCACCGAGCACCGGGTACGCCTGTCCGCCGGGAGCCGGTTGCTGCTCTACACCGACGGCCTGGTGGAGCGCCGCACCCGCCCCATCGACCGGGGCTTCGAGATCCTCGCCCGGGAGTACGCCCGTCGCGGCGACGCCCCGCTGAAGGGCCTGACCGGCGGGCTCGCCGACACGATGGTCGGCCGGGACCACGCCGACGACGTCTGCCTGCTCTGCCTGACGCTCGGCACGGAGGAGCGGCTGGAACGCTCGATCGGCGCCGACCCGCTGCAGATCGCGCTGCTCCGGGCCGACCTGCGGGGCTGGCTGATCGGGCACTCGGTCGACACCGACTGCGTGAACGCCGTACTGCTCGCCTGTTCGGAGGCGGTGGCGAACGCGATCGAGCACGGCTATCGGGACGACCCGTTCGGTGTGGTCGACGTGGCCGCCACGGTCAGCGCGGACGCCGTCGAGGTCCGGGTCACCGACCGCGGCAGCTGGCGGGGCCCGGGCACCGACCTGGTACGCGGCCGCGGCCTGCAACTGATCGAGGACTCGATGGACGAGGTCTTCTTCGACCGTGGTGAGGGGACCACAGTCACCATGCGACGGCACCGAGAGGGAGCTTCGGATGACTGATCAGTGGGTGACCTTCTCCCAGCGCGGCATCACGGAGCTGGTCCACCTCAAGGGCGAGATAGACCTGGCGAACGCCAACGACATCGGCCGGGCCATCGTCGCCCGGACCACCGAGGCGGACGCGGTGCTGATCGACCTGACCGCTGTCTCGTTCCTGGACAGCGCCGGCGTGCGGCTGCTCGACTTCATCGTGGGCGACCTGGACGACCGCGGTAAGCCGATCAAGCTGGTGGTCGGCGAGCGCGGCGCCGCCCGGATGACCCTCCAGTTGTGCGCCTTCCGAACGGATCTCCTCTCCTCAGACCTCGACCGGGCCGCAGCGGACCTGAACACGTAGTCCGCGTACGCTGGATCCCCATGAGCGTGAGTTCCGTCTTCCCGCAGCTCGAGCAGCTGCTGCCCCGGGTCAGCAAACCGATCCAGTATGTGGGCGGCGAGCTCGGCGCCGTCGTCAAGGACTGGGACGCCACCACGGTCCGGTGGGCGCTGATGTACCCGGACGCGTACGAGGTGGGGCTACCCAACCAGGGTGTGCAGATCCTGTACGAGGTGCTCAACGAGCAGCAGGACGTGCTCGCGGAGCGCACCTACGCGGTGTGGCCGGACCTCGAGACGCTGATGCTGGAGAACGGCGTCCCGCAGTTCACCGTCGACGCGCACCGGCCGGTGAAGGCGTTCGACGTGTTCGGGCTCTCGTTCGCCACCGAACTCGGCTACACGAACATGCTGTGCGCGCTGAAGCTGGCGGGCATCCCGCTGGACAGCGCCGACCGCGGCATCGACGACCCGATCGTGCTGGCCGGCGGGCACGCCAGCTTCAACCCGGAGCCGATCGCCGACTTCATCGACGCCGCCGTGCTCGGTGACGGCGAGGAAGCGGTCCTGGAGATCACCGGGATCATCCGGGAGTGGAAGGCCGAGGGGTGCCCCGGCGGGCGTGACGAGCTGCTGCTGCGTCTCGCGCGTACCGAGAGCATCTATGTGCCGCGCTTCTACGACGTCGACTACCTGCCCGACGGGCGGATCCAGCGGGTCGTGCCGAACCGGCCGGACGTGCCGTTCCGGGTGGCCAAGCGCACCACCATGGATCTGGACGCGTGGCCGTACCCGAAGAAGCCTCTTGTTCCGCTCGCCGAGACCGTCCATGAGCGGTATGCGGTGGAGATCTTCCGTGGTTGCACCCGGGGCTGCCGGTTCTGTCAGGCCGGCATGATCACCCGCCCGGTGCGGGAGCGGTCGATCACCACCGTCGGCCAGATGGTGCAGCAGGGCCTCGAGTTCTCCGGCTTCTCCGAGGTCGGCCTGCTGTCGCTCTCCAGCGCCGACCACTCGGAGATCGGCGACATGTGCTCCGGCCTCGCCGAGCAGTACGCGGACACCAACGTCTCGCTGTCGCTGCCCTCCACCCGGGTGGACGCGTTCAACATCGATCTGGCCCAGGAGCTGTCCCGCAACGGGCGGCGCACCGGCCTCACCTTCGCCCCCGAGGGCGGTTCGGAACGGATCCGCAAGGTCATCAACAAGATGGTGACCAAGGAGGACCTGATCCGGACGGTGGTGACCGCGTACAGCAACGGCTGGCGGCAGGTGAAGCTGTACTTCATGTGCGGCCTGCCCTCCGAGACCGACGAGGATGTCCTTGAGATCGCGCAGATGGCGCACGAGGTGATCCGGGCCGGTCGTGAGGCCGCCGGCACCAAGGACATCCGCTGCACGGTGTCGATCGGCGGGTTCGTCCCGAAGCCGCACACCCCGTTCCAGTGGGCGAGCATGGCGTCGCCGGAGGTCATCGACGCCCGGCTGAAGCTGCTCAAGCAGGAGATCAACAGCGATCGGTCGCTGGGCCGCGCGATCGGTTTCCGCTACCACGACGGCGAGCCGTCGCTGATTGAGGGCCTGCTCTCGCGCGGTGACCGCCGGGTCGGCAAGGTCATCCGCCGGGTCTGGGAGAAGGGCGGCCGGTTCGACGGCTGGTCCGAGCACTTCTCGTACTCCCGGTGGGTCGAGGCCTGCGCCGAGGTGCTGCCCGAGTTCGGCGTCGACCTCGACTGGTACACCGTCCGCGAGCGCGAGGAGCAGGAGGTCCTGCCCTGGGACCACCTCGACTCGGGCCTCGACAAGGACTGGCTCTGGCAGGACTGGCAGGACTCGATGAGCGAGTTCGAGCAGGACGACTGCCGCTGGACCCCGTGCTTCGACTGCGGCGTCTGCCCGTCGATGGACACCGAGATCCAGATCGGCCCGACCGGCAAGAAGCTGCTCCCCCTGACACCCGTGACCCACCCGACCGCCCCGCCCGCTGCCCCGAATTCGACGGAAGACCCTCTTCAAAGGGTCTCTGCTTAGGAGAAGACCATTTCCCCGAAGAACCAGCCCGTGGGCGGTCAGGCCCCGGTCGTGCAGCGGATCCGCTTGAGATATGCCAAGCGTGGTCCGCTGCGCTTCACCTCACATCGTGACTTTGCTCGCGCCTTCGAGCGGGCGTTGCGCCGCGCCGCCGTGCCCATCGCCTATTCCCAGGGCTTCACACCACACCCCAAGATTTCGTACGCCAGCGCCGCACCCACCGGCGTCGGCAGCGAGGCGGAGTACCTGGAGATCGGCCTGCAGGCACCGGTGGATCCGGAAGCGATGCGGGTCGCCCTGGACGCCGCGCTCTCACCCGGCCTGGACATCCTGGAGGCGGTGATCGCGGGCGGAACCGGCAGCCTGGCCGATCGTATCGACGCCTCCCGATGGCGGCTGGAGCTTCCCGAGGTGGAGCCGGCGACCGCCGCGAGCGCCGTCGCGGCCTTCCTCGGTGCCTCTGAGGTGCTGGTGGAGCGGATGACCAAGCAGGGCCGGCGGACCTTCGACTCGCGCGCGGCAGTGAACAGCTTCACGGTCGCGAGCGAGCAGGACCTACCTTCCGGGGCGGTTGGAGTACCGTGTGCGATAATCGACCTTGTCGTACGGCAGGTAACGCCCGCCGTTCGGCCCGATGACGTCCTTTCCGGCCTGCGCGTGGTGGCTGGCCTGGAGCCGCCGGTGCCCCCCAGGGTGACCCGGCTGGCCCAGGGCACACTCACCGCGCAGGGGGAGATCGTCGATCCGTTGGACGCGGATCGCGAGGACGTCGGCATCGGAGGACGCTAGCCGGGAACCGGTCGGCGTTCGTTGGCAGACTTCGGAAGCCCGGCCGAGCCGGCCGGGCCCGGAACACTTGCAGCGATCCTGCGTGGCAGCGCTCACCCGCGCCCGGGGTCGCGAGAACTGGAGAGCGCCCCATGCTCGATAACGAGCCCCCAGTGAACCTGGGAGACCAGGGCGGTGAACGGGACGGAGCAGTCGCTCCCCCCGCAGCTGCCGCCGCAAGCACCACCCCGGCACGCCGGACGCGGGCACCGCGCCGGAAAGCCGCCGCGCCCCCGCCTGAGGCGGAGGCGCCGGTGACCGGTGCCGGCCCCGCCGGGCCGGATGCCGTCGACGGCGGCGCCGAGCCGGCCGCCGTCCCGGCTGAGACCGAGACCGGAGCCGAGGCCGCCCCGGTCGCTCCGGTGAAGAAAGCCACCCGTAGCCGCCGTAAAGCCGCTGCTCCGGCGGCCACGGAAGCGGCAACGGACGTGGCCGCGGCGCTCGTTGAGCCCGCTGCTGAGGAAGCCGAGGCACCGGTCGCTCCGGTGAAGGCGACCAGGGCCCGCCGTAAGAAAGCCGCCGCTCCGGCCCCCGAGCTGCCCGAGACTGAGGCCGCCGCTGTCGACGCCCCGGCACCGGTCAAAGCGACCGCGCCGCCGGTGGAGACGCCGGCCGTCGCGACATCACCGGTCGCCGACACTCTGCCGTTCGCCGAGACGCCGGCTGACGAAGAGATCGATGAGGACGAGGCCGCCCTCATCGAGGACGCGGCCATCGCGGCCGCCTCCGCCGCCCGCGCCGCCGGGGTTCCGGTCGTCGGCATCCTTCCGCTCGACGACGACTTCGTCGAGGAGAAGCCGGCCCGCCCGACCCGGGCACGCCGTGTCGCGCTGCCCCCCGCCGTACTGTTCATGCCTCCGGACGCCACTGACACCGAGCCCGCGCCGGTGAGCCGGCGCCGCCGCCCGGCCGCGGAACCGGCCGTCATCGAGACGGCCACCGAGACCACTGCTGAGGCTGTCACCGAGGCCCCGGCAGCCGAGACCCCGGTCGCCGAGGAACGCGCCACCGAGACCACGCGCCGCAGCCGGCGCCGTCGCCGCGGTGCTGCCGACGAGCCCGCCGAGGCCGAGGTCACGGTCACCCAGCCGGTGCTGGAGGAGCCCGACGAGTCCGCCGACGACGTCGAGGAGGGCGTCGAGGACGAGGCCGACGAGGACGAGGACGGTGCCCGCCGCCGGCGCCGCCGCGGACGCCGTGGCCGTGGCCGTGGCAAGGGCCCCTCGGACGAGTCCGAGGACGGCGACGACGGCGAGGGCGAGGGCGATCCCGAGGAGGGCACCGAGGCTTCGGCCGACTCCGAGGAGGAGGACGAGGACTCCGAGGAGGGCGAGGTCGAGGGCGACGGTGTCACCCGCCGCCGCCGCCGCAGGCGCCGCAAGGGCTCCAGCGGGGACGGTGAGGCCGGCGGTATCGAGGACGGCGTGCACACCGTCGTGCGGGTGCGCGAGCCCCGCCGCAGCGACGAGGTGCAGGGCGTCTCCGGTTCGACCCGGCTCGAGGCCAAGCGCCAGCGCCGCCGGGACGGCCGCGAGCAGCGCCGGACCCGCCCGCCGATCCTGAGCGAGTCGGAGTTCCTGGCCCGCCGTGAGGCCGTCGACCGGGTCATGGTGGTCCGCCAGAAGCAGGACCGCACCCAGATCGCCGTTCTCGAGGACGGCATCCTGGTCGAGCACTACGTCGCCCGTGCCACCTCCGGCACCATGGTCGGCAACGTCTACCTCGGCAAGGTGCAGAACGTGCTGCCGAGCATGGAGGCCGCCTTCGTCGACGTCGGCCGCGGCCGCAACGCCGTGCTGTACGCCGGTGAGGTGAACTGGGATGCCACCGGCCTGGAGGGCCGGGCCCGCTCGATCGAGCAGGCGCTGCGTTCCGGCGACTCCGTGCTGGTGCAGGTCACCAAGGACCCGATCGGCCACAAGGGCGCCCGGCTCACCAGCCACATCGCGCTCTCCGGCCGGCACCTGGTCTACGTGCCGAACGGCAACGCCTCCGGTATCAGCCGCAAGCTGCCGGACAACGAGCGCAAGCGGCTGCGGGACATCCTGAAGAAGATGGTGCCGGACGGCGCCGGCGTGATCGTCCGGACCGCGGCCGAGGGCGCCAGCGAGGACGAGCTGGCCCGCGACGTCAAGCGGTTGCAGGCGCAGTGGGAGGACATCCAGGTCAGGGCGGCCGAGGGTAACGCGCCGCGTGCGCTGTCCGAGGAGCCGGACCTGGTCATCCGCGTGGTCCGTGACCTCTTCAACGAGGACTTCCGCGATCTGATCGTGCAGGGCGAGCAGGCGTACGCCGAGGTCGAGAACTACCTCGAGTCGGTCTCGCCGGACCTGGTGGAGCGACTGCGCCGGCACACCGGTACCGGCGACGTCTTCGCCGAGCACCGGATCGACGAGCAGATCCTCAAGGGCCTGGACCGCAAGGTCTTCCTGCCCTCCGGCGGTCACCTGGTGATCGACCGGACCGAGGCGATGACGGTGGTGGACGTCAACACCGGTAAGTACACCGGTGCCGGCGGCAACCTGGAGGAGACGGTCACCCGTAACAACCTCGAGGCGGCCGAGGAGATCGTGCGCCAGCTACGGCTGCGCGACCTCGGTGGCATCGTGGTGATCGACTTCATCGACATGGTGCTGGAGAGCAACCGCGACCTGGTGCTGCGGCGGCTGACCGAGTGCCTGGGCCGGGACCGGACCAAGCACCAGGTCACCGAGATCACTTCGCTGGGCCTGGTGCAGATGACCCGTAAGCGGATCGGTGCGGGCCTGCTGGAGGCGTTCAGCGAGACCTGTGACCACTGCAAGGGCCGCGGTCTGGTCATCCACCCGGAGCCGGTGCCGGAGAAGCGTGGCGGCGGTAACGGTGCCGGCACTCAGGTGAAGGCGGTGGCGGCGGCTGCCCGTACCGAGGCGCCCGCACAGCCCGCACAGCAGCAGCCGCAGCAACAGCAGCCGGCCGGTAAGCAGCGGCGCCGCCGTGGTGGTGCCGTGGTCGAGGAGGCTCCGGTCACCGAGGCCCCGATGGTCGAGGCTCCGGTCACCGAGGCCCCGATGGTCGTGGCTCCGGTCACCGAGGCCCCGATGGTCGAGGCGCCGGTTGCCGAGACGCCGGTCGAGGCCGGCCCGGTCGCCGAGGTGTCCGAGGCGCCGGTTGCTCAGACGGCCCCCGTTGCCGAGGCGCCGATGGTTGGTTCGGGCATCGTGCGCCCGGCCGCCAAGCCGGCGGTCACCACCTCCGGCGACGACGACGGCTACGACATCAGCGGATACGACCTCTCCCGGTACGACGGACCCGACGCGAACGGCGCGGAGTACGACCCGGCCGAGCCCATGCGGCTGGCCGGCGCCGACGACCCGGACGCGGCCGAGGACGAGGGCGAGGAAGAGGACGAGGACGAGCCGGTGGGCGCGGGTACGGGTACCCGCCGCCGCTCCCGCAGGGGTGGCACCCGGCGGCGTACCCGGCCCTGACACCGCGACGACACGGCTCGGAAGTTAGCTGTAAAGAAAGTTAACTACCGAGCCGTGTCATCCGTTACCCTCGGCGGGATCGACTCAGCCCGGTTCGATCCTGTCCGAGGAGGCCGCACCCCCATGCGCCATGTTCTTTTCGCCGCGGCGGGCCTGTCCGCCCTGCTCCTGGCCGGTTGCTCCAGTGATCAGCCGGAGGCCGCGACCGGACCGGGGTCGGTGCCGTCGGCCGCCGCCGGAGCCACTGCCGCCGCGGAGCCCGGTGCCGCCACGCCCGCCGCCGACACCCCGGACGCACCCGCCGCCGCGGCCGGTGACGCCGCGCTGGCCAAGGACACCGACGCCATCTGTGAGCAGGCCTCACGGACCAGCGTCGCGTTCGGCAAGACGTTCAAAGAGGACTACCGCCTGCTCAAGAAGGCGTCCGCCCAGGGTGGGCAGGCCGAGACCGAGGCCGAACAGAAGGCCTCCCGTGATGTGGAGAACTTCGCCTTCGCGCTGCTCGACATGTCGAAGCTGGCCTCCGACCCGAAGGTGAAGAAGGCGCTGGGCACGATGGGTGCTCAGGTGACCGCGCTCAAGGGTGATCTCGACAAGATCAACGACAAGAAGCTGGCCGGTTTGCGGGGCACACTGGACAAGGCGTGCGGCCAGAGCTAGGCGCAACCCGGCCCGGTTTGGGTCTGGCCCCGGCTATGAAGTACGCTTGCCAACGGCGCTTTTTCGGCGCCTGTTCCGTGCGCGCCTCACAGCGCCAGCCGGGATCCTCAGCAGTATCCGCCAGCAGTCTTCCGGCTGCGTAAGTCTCAGGGAGTCCGCGTCGATGTACGCGATCGTCAAGACCGGCGGCAAGCAGTACAAGGTTGCCGAGGGCGACGTGATCGAGGTCGAGAAGCTCGTCGGTGCGCCCGGCGACGCCCTGACCCTCGCCGCGATCCTCCTCGTCGACGGTGACAACCTGGTGACCGACGCGGCCAAGCTTGCCAACGTGACGGTGTCCGGCGAGATTGCCGAGCACACCAAGGGTCCGAAGATCCGGATCCACAAGTTCAAGAACAAGACCGGATACCACAAGCGCCAGGGGCACCGCCAGCCGCTGACCCGCGTCAAGGTGACCGGCATCAAGAGCGGGAAGTAGGCGCAGCCATGGCTCATAAAAAGGGTGCATCCAGCTCGCGGAACGGCCGTGACTCCGCCGCACAGCGACTCGGCGTCAAGCGGTTCGGTGGTCAGCTGGTCAACGCCGGCGAGATCCTGATCCGCCAGCGCGGGACCAAGTTCCACCCGGGCGACCTGGTCGGCCGCGGTGGCGACGACACGCTCTTCGCACTGGCCACCGGCAACGTGCTCTTCGGCACGTCGCGTGGCCGCAAGACCGTCAGCATCGTGCCGGTCGCGGAGTAGTTTTTCTCTACAGCGGGCCGTGGACCCTCGGGTCCGCGGCCCGCTGTCGTTTCATCCCGGCGTCCCCGGGAAGCCCAGCCCTGTGGGGCCGGGAAGCCCAGCCCTGTGGGGCCGGGAAGCCCATCCGGGCGGAGTTGGACCAGGCCGGGAAGAACCGGCAGTAGTAGGAGCTGAAGTGACCACGTTCGTCGACCGGGTAGTGCTGCACCTGCAGGCGGGTGACGGCGGGCACGGCTGTGTCTCCGTGCACCGGGAAAAGTTCAAGCCGCTCGGCGGCCCGGACGGCGGCAACGGCGGGCACGGCGGCAGCATCACGCTGGTCGTCGACCCGCAGCAGCACACGCTGCTCGACTTCCACTTCCACCCGCACATCAAGGCCAACAACGGCGGTGGTGGCGCCGGCTCCAACCGCGACGGTGCGACCGGCAGGGACCTGATCCTCAAGGTCCCCGACGGCACCGTGGTGCAGACCGAGGACGGCGAGGTGCTGGCCGACCTGATGGGCGCCGGCACCGAGTTCACGGTGGCGCGCGGCGGCCGCGGCGGCCGGGGCAACGCCTCGCTGGCGAACACCCGCCGCAAGGTGCCGGGCTTCGCCGAGCTCGGCGAGCCGGGTGACCGGCTCGACGTGGTGCTCGAGCTGAAGAGCGTCGCCGACGTCGGCCTGGTGGGTTTCCCCTCGGCCGGCAAGTCGTCGCTGATCTCGGTGATCTCGGCGGCCAAGCCGAAGATCGCCGACTACCCGTTCACCACGCTGGTGCCGAACCTCGGCGTGGTCCAGGCCGGTGACGAGACGTTCACCATCGCCGACGTGCCCGGCCTGATCCCCGGCGCGGCCACCGGCAAGGGTCTGGGCATGCAGTTCCTGCGGCACATCGAGCGCACCTCGGTGCTGGTGCACGTGCTCGACGCCGCGGCGCCGGAGATCGAGCGGGACCCGCTCGCCGACCTGGACGCCATCGAGGCGGAGCTGTCCGCCTACGGGGGCCTGGAGGACCGGCCCCGGCTCGTGGTGCTCAACAAGATCGACATCCCGGACGGGCGGGACCTGGCCGAGATGGTCCGCCCCGACCTGGAGGCCCGCGGCCACCAGGTGTTCGAGATCAGCGCGGTGACCCGTGAGGGTCTGCGGGAGTTCAGCTTCGCCCTCGCCAAGCTGGTCGCCGAGAACCGTGCCGCCAAGCCGGTCGAGGAGGCGACCCGCATCGTGATCCGCCCGCGGGCGATCGACGACGCCGGGTTCACCATCGAGCAGGACGAGGACGGCGTCTTCGTGATCCGCGGCCCTCAGGTGGAGCGCTGGGTCCGGCAGACGAACTTCGACAACGACGAGGCCATCGGCTTCCTGGCCGACCGGCTGGACCGGCTCGGCGTGGAGGCGGAGCTGGCCAAGCGGGGTGCCCAGGGCGGCGATCCGGTCCGGATCGGCGAGCGGGAGTTCGACTGGCAGCCCAACGCCGGCGACTACGTGTCCGGCCCCCGCGGCACCGACTCGCGCCTGGAGGAGCTCTCCAGCCGGGCCTCGGCGGCTCAGCGACTCGCCGCCCGCAAGGCCCGCCGGGTCCGCTCCGACGAGGAGTTGCTGCACATGGCGGCCGACGGGACGATCAGCACCATGGCGAACTCGCAGCGCCCGGTGCTGGTCAGCGACGAGGACGACGACATCGAGGAATAGGGCACCGGCCAGATCGGCGCAACCCGCCGGAAAGGGTCATCACCTACCGTTACCTCCGTGCTTATCGAATCCCGGCCCTCGCTGGACCCCGAACTCGCCGCGCTCGTCACCGCCCAGCAGCGGGAGCTGGCCGCCGCCGGCACCGGGGCCGGGGACCGGATATTCGAGCCGCACGACGACGTGGCGTACCTGGTGGGTGTCGTCCAGGGCCGAGCCGTGGCGTGCGGCGCCTGGCAGGCCCTGGACGGGGGTGTCGCCGAGGTGAGGCGGATGTATGTGCGCCCGGCGTTCCGGGGCCGGGGCCTGGCCCGCCAGATGATCGTGGCTGTCGAGGAGGAGGCGCTCGCCGCGGGCTGCCCGGTGATCCGGCTGGCGGCCGGCACCCGGCTGACCGCGGCGATCGCCCTCTATCAATCCTCCGGCTATCGGCAGGTCGAGCCGTTCGGTGAGCACGCCGCCGGCCCGGACCGCCTCTGTTTCGAGAAGCGCCTGCCCGCGTTAGTCCAGTAGCCCGAGGGCGGTGCGCGCCCGCCGAACCGTGGCCGCGGCGGTCGGCCGTACCCGGTCCGCGCTGTCCGCGAGCACCCGCCGGACGTGACCGGGATCCGCGACCAGCTCCGCGTGCCGGGCCTGGATCGGGGTGAGCAGTGCCTCCACCGCGTCGGTGACCTCGCGCTTGAGGACACCGTAGGAGCCGGTCTCCGTCGGCGGCCGGCCGGTGCAGGCGGACAGGATGTCGATCAGGTTGGTGATGCCCGGTTGCCGCTCCGGATCGCGGCGGACCACGGCGACGTCGTCGGTGACCGCCCGGGAGATGATGCGCCGGACCACCTCGGGCGGGTCCAGCAGGCCGATGCGGCCGGTACCGGAGCCGCTGGTCTTGCCCATCTTGGCGGTGGGCTCGGCCAGGTCCATGACCCGGGCGGCGGACTCCGGGCGGACACCGTCGGGCACGGTGAACGTGTGGCCGTACCGGGTGTTGAAGCGGGTGGCGAGGGTGCGGGTCAGCTCGAGGTGCTGGTTCTGGTCCTCGCCGACGGGTACCTGGGCGATGTCGTACAGCAGGATGTCGGCGGCCATCAGCACCGGATAGGTGAGCAGGCTCAGGCGTACCGGGCCGCCGGCCGCGGACTTCTCCTTGAACTGGATCATCCGGGCCGCCTCCCCGAAGCCGGTCACGCATTCGAGCAGGTAGTGCAGCTCGGTGTGCTGCGCCACGTGGGACTGCAGCACGATCGGGGTGCGGGACG
Source organism: Actinoplanes sp. GCM10030250 (assembly GCF_042666575.1). Lineage (NCBI taxonomy): Bacteria > Bacillati > Actinomycetota > Actinomycetes > Micromonosporales > Micromonosporaceae > Actinoplanes > Actinoplanes sp. GCM10030250. The sequence continues at coordinate 25,303 of NZ_JBHTDO010000022.1, forward strand.
GGTCGACTCCGGCGGCGAGCATCAGGGTGACCTGTTCGAGGGCGAGTTCGCGTACCGCTGCCGGGTCGTGCTCCACAGTCATCGCGTGCAGGTCCGCGATCAGCGCGACCGAGTCCGCGGCGTCCTGCGCCGCGATCAGCGGCCGCAGCGCGCCCAGCAGATTGCCCAGATGCAGGTGACCGGTGGGCTTGAAACCGGTCAGGCGGCGGGTCCGGGCCGGAGCGGCGGTTGCGGTGAGCGTCATGACGATCTCCTTTGGGTACGGGTGACCGCCCGGTCCGGAGAGGCTCGCTGGAGACGCAAAAGCGGCCGCCCGGTTGGGCGGCCGCGGAAGTGATCGCGCGTGGAAGGTGCCGCCCCGTCAGGGCAGCCACCAGCCGAGGTGGGAAACGCGCATGTGACCAGGCTAGCAGAGGTGTTCGTGAGGAGCGGAACATGATTCTCACGTCCGTAGCGCGCCTCTGCACGGTGGCCACGGCCCGCCGGGCATGATGGTCGTCATGCCGACCCTGACCCGTGCCGAGGCCGCTGAGCGGGCGTCCATCGTCGACGTCGAGGAGTACCACGTCGACCTGGACCTCACCGCGGACGGCGACACGTTCCGCTCCCGGACCGTGGTGCGTTTCCGAGCCGGGGCCGGCGCCGGGACGTTCCTGGAGTTCGAGCCGGCCGAGATCCACGCGATGACGCTGAACGGCGCACCGCTGGAAGCCGGCGTCTGGACCGGGGAGCGCCTGCTGCTGACCGGGCTGGCCGTGCGCAACGAGCTCGTGGTGGACGCCACCATGCGGTACTCGAACAACGGCGAGGGCCTGCACCGCTACGTCGATCCGGCCGACGGCAACGTGTACCTCTACCAGCACCTGTTCATCAACAGTGCCGGCCGGGTGCTGCCCAGCTTCGACCAGCCCGACCTGAAGGCGTCGTTCCGGGTGAGCGTGACCGCGCCGCCGGAGTGGCTGGTGGCGACCAACGGCAGGTGCGCGTCGCGGGAGGGCGGCCGGTGGGAGTTCGCCCCGACCGAGCGGATCTCGACCTACCTGGCCACCCTCATCGCCGGGCGCTATCACGTCCGTACTGACGAGCACGACGGCGTACCGCTCGCCCTCTACGCCCGCTCCGCGCTCGCCGAGCACCTGGACGCCGAGGCGCCGGAGATCTTCGAGATCACCAAGCAGTGTCTGGACCGGTTCCACGAGATGTTCGAGATCCGGTACCCGTTCGGCCACTACCAGCAGGCGTTCGCACCCGAGTTCAACTTCGGCGCGATGGAGTACCCCGGCCTGGTGGTCTTCCGCGACGAGATGATCCCCCGGTCGGCAGTCACCGAGAGCGAGCGCGAGCACCGGGCGAACGTGATCGCGCACGAGATGGCGCACATGTGGTTCGGCGACCTGGTGACCATGAAGTGGTGGGACGACCTGTGGCTCAACGAGTCCTTCGCCGAGTACCTGGGCACCAGGGTGACCGCCGAGGCGACCAGCTACCGGGGCACCTGGACCACGTTCGCGATGCACCGCAAGGCGTGGGGCCTGCGCGCCGACCAGCGGCCGTCCACCCATCCGGTGGCACCGTCCCAGGTGTCCGACACCGACGAAGCCCTGATGAACTTCGACGGCATCTCCTACGCCAAGGGCGCCGCGGTCCTCAAGCAACTGGTGGCCTGGCTCGGTGACGACGCCTTCCTGGCCGGGCTGAACGCGCACTTCGCGGCACACGCGTACGGCAACGCCACCCTGGCCGACCTGCTCGGTGCGCTCTCGGCGGCGAGCGGCCGGGACCTCTCCGCGTGGGCCGAGGTGTGGCTGCTCCGCGCCGGGGTCAACACGCTGCGCACCGAGGTGAGCCGGGACGGGGAGAGCTACGCCGAGGTGGCGGTGGTGCAGACCGCCCCGGAGGACCTCCCGACGCTGCGGCCGCACCGGATCGGGATCGGCCTGTTCGACAAGGGACCCGACGGTACGGTGATCCGCCGCAAGCACGTCGAGGCCGAGTTGGACGCTTCCGGCCGTACCGTGATCACCGAACTGACCGGCGAGCAGGCGGCCGACCTGCTGCTGCTCAACGACGGCGACCTGACCTATGCGAAGGTCCGCCTGGACCCCGACTCCGACGCCGGCGTGCCGCTGCTGCTCCCGCTGCTCGACGACTCCCTGGCCCGTGCGGTGATCTGGGCCGCCACGCTCGACGCGGTCGTCGACGGCGAGCGCCCGGTCGACGAGCTGGTCACCCTGGTCCTGGCCGCGCTGCCGATGGAGACCGAGGTGGTGCTCGCCGAGGACGTCCTGCGCGCCACCCGCGGCCTGGTCGACAGGTACGCCACCCCGGAGAGCCGCCCGGCCGCCCTGGAACTCCTCGCCCAGGCCGCCGACCGGCTGCTCGCCGCCTCACCGGCCGCCGGATCCCGGCAGCTGGCCGCCGCCCGCGGGCTGATCGGCGCCTCCGTCGAGACCGGACGCCTCCGGGGCTGGCTGGCCGGCGAGAACGTGCCGCCCGGGCTGGCCGTCGACGCCGACCTGCGCTGGCTGATCCTCTACCGGCTGTCGGTGCTCGGCGCGGCCGGTCACGACGTGATCGACGCCGAACTGGACCGGGACCGCAGCGCCAGCGGGGAGCAGTGGGCCGCCCGCTGCCGTGCCGCCCTGCCCGAGCCCGCGGCCAAGGAGACGGCCTGGGCGGCGGTGGTCGGCGACGCGTCGCTGTCGAACCGGCTGGCCGAGCTCACCGCGGCCGGGTTCTGGCAGCCGGAGCAGCTGGAGCTGCTGGACGGATACGTCGAGCGCTACTTCACCGAGATGCCCGAGATGATGCGCGTCCGCAGCGGGATGAGCCTGGAACGGACGGCGATGGCGGCGTACCCCGATGTCGCCGTCACGGCACGGACCCGGCAGCTCGCCACCGAGCTGCTGGCCCGCCCGGACCTCAACCCGATCCTGCGCCGCGTGGTGCAGGACGCCGACGACGACATGCGGCGGGCGCTGGGCGCCCACAGTTGATCGGATTCGCCGGTCACCTCCCCCGTTACCTCGTAATCTGAGGTCACGGGGGTGAATGCGTGGAGTGGTCCGAGGAGTTGTCCGGCGGCCTGCTGCAGGCCGCGCCGGACGCGATCCTGGTGATCGACGGGGAACGGATCGTGCTGGTCAACGACCGGGCCGAACAGGTGTACGGCTGGCCGCGCTCGGAACTGGTCGGACAGCCCGTCGAGGTGCTGATGACCGACGCATCACGGCACCTCCGCGTCGAGCGCCGTCGCCTGATCGCGGCGAGCCCGCCCGGATCGTTCGGCAGCGTGACCACCACCGCCCGCCGCCGTGACGGCACCGAGTTCCCGTGCGAGTCGTCCACCACCATCGTGGAGACCCCGCACGGCCGGCTCATCGTCGCCGTGGTCCGCGACATCTCCGAGCGGGTGCACGCCGAGCGGGAGAAGGACCGGCTGCGCGCCGAGGCCCAGGCGCACCGCAGCCAGCGCCTGGAGAGCCTGGGCCAGCTCGCCGGGGGCATCGCCCACGACTTCAACAACATGCTCGGCGTGATCCTCAACTACGCCAGCTTCGTGATCGAGGAGGCGGAGTCGGCCGAGCCGGACGTCTCGATGATCGCCGCCGACGCCAAGCAGGTGATCCGGGCCGGCAACCGCGGCACCGACCTGACCCATCAGCTGCTCGCCTTCGCCCGGCGCGAGGTGGTGCGCCCCCAGCCGGTCGACCTCAACGCCCTGATCGCCGCGGTACAGGAGCTGCTGCGCCGTTCACTCGGCGAACACGTCCGGCTGATCTTCCGGCCCGGCCCGGACCTGCCGCTCGTCACCTGCGATCCCAGCCAGATCGAGCAGATGCTCGTCAACCTCGCGCTGAACGCCCGGGACGCGATGCCGTCCGGCGGCAACCTGGTGATCGACACCGGCCTCGCCGACGGCCGGGTCCGGCTGCGGATCTGCGACTCCGGCCGCGGAATGGCTCCCGACGTGCTGGAACGCGCCTTCGAGCCGTTCTTCACCACCAAGGGCAGCGGCGAGGGCACCGGGCTCGGCCTGGCCACCGTGTACGGCATCGTCACCCAGGCCGGCGGCGAGGTGTCGATCACCAGCGAGGTCGGTCTCGGCACCACGGTCACCGTGTTGCTGCCCGCTGGTGCCGCCACGGCGCCGGAATCGGCGGCGGCCCGGCCCGCGGCGACCGGCGGGCACGGCGAGACCCTGCTGGTCGTCGAGGACGAGGACGCCCTGCGCGACGTGGCGGGGCGGATCCTCACCGGCGCCGGCTACCGGGTGATCACCGCCGAGGGCGGGGCGCAGGCACTCGACCTGGCCGCCCGGCACGACGGGGAGATCAACCTGCTGGTCAGCGACGTGGTGATGCCCGGGATGCTGGGCAAGGAGCTGGCCGAGCGGCTCGTCGTGGTCCGGCCCGAGACCCGGGTGCTCTTCATGTCCGGGTACGCCCAGCCCATCCTCGCTTCGCAGGGCACCCTCGAACCGGGCGTCGTGCTGCTGGAGAAGCCGTTCACCGCGAACGACCTGCTGGCCGCGGTCCGTTCCCGGCTCGATGGTTGATCTTCCATTCGAGGGCTATCCTTCGGCGATGTCCGGACGGCGCGTGGGGATCATGGGTGGGACGTTCGACCCCATCCACAACGGTCACCTGGTCGCGGCGAGCGAGGTGCAGGCCCGCTTCGACCTGGACGAGGTGATGTTCGTGCCGACCGGCCAGCCGTATGAGAAGGGTCGCGTCTCGCCCGCCGAGGACCGCTACCTGATGACGGTCGTGGCCACCGCCTCGAACCCGCGCTTCCACGTCAGCCGTGCCGACATCGACCGGGACGGGCCGACCTACACCGTCGACACGCTGCGCGACATGCGTGCCGTCTACGGTCAGTCGGCGGAGCTGTACTTCATCACCGGCGCCGACGCGCTCTCCCGGATCCTGCAGTGGAAGGACGCGCTGACCATGCTCGGCCTGGCGCACTTCATCGGCGTCACCCGGCCCGGCTTCGAGCTCACCAACGCCCACCTCCCGGCGGACAGCGTCACCCTGGTCGAGGTCCCGGCCATGGCGATCTCGTCCAGCGACTGCCGGACGAGGGTCGCGGAGGGCCTCCCGGTCTGGTACCTCGTGCCGGACGGTGTCGTGCAATACATCAACAAGCGGGGCCTGTATCGGGACTCGGGGATAACGGCCGCGGTGTGAGACGCTTGAAATCCTGAAACTCGACCGAGGGGACTCTTTTGCCCGTCACCGAACGCGCTCTGGAACTCGCGCTGACGGCCGCTCAGGCCGCCGCCGACAAGAAGGCGCAGGACATCTCCGTCATCGACGTCGCCGACCAGCTCTACATCACCGACGCGTTCGTCATCGCCTCGGCGTCGAACGAGCGTCAGGTGGTCGCCGTCGTGGACGCCATCGAGGAAGCACTCGTCAACCTGCCGGAGAAGGCGAAACCGGCACGCCGCGAGGGCGAGCGGCAGGGCCGGTGGGTCCTGCTCGACTACGTCGACATCGTGATCCACGTCCAGCACACCGAGGAGCGCGAGTTCTACGCCCTCGACAAGCTGTGGAAGGACTGCCCGATCATCCCGTTCGTGGACCGGGACATGGTTGACGCCGCCGCTGACGCTCAGTGACCCGCCTTCTCGTCTGGCGGCACGGCAACACCGACTGGAACGCCGGTCATCGCGTGCAGGGGCAGTCCGACGTGCCGCTGAACGACGTCGGCCGGCGTCAGGCCGCCGAAGCGGCGGCACTGCTCGCCCGGCTGCGCCCGGACGCGATCGTCTCCAGCGATCTGCGCCGGGCCGCCGACACCGCCGCGGCGCTCGCCACTGTGACCGGGCTGCCGGTCAGCAGCGACGAGCGGCTGCGCGAGCGGTACTTCGGCGCCTGGCAGGGCCTGACCACCGCCGAGGTGGCCGAGCGGCGCCCGGTGGAGTTCGCGCGCTGGAAAGCCGGTGAGGACGTCATCGGCGGTGACGTGGAGACCCTCGACGACCTCGGTAAACGGGTCTGCGAGGCGCTCCAGGACGCGGCCCGGGTCGCACCCGGCGGCACAGTCGTCGTCGCCACCCACGGCGCGGCGGCCCGCCAGGGCATCGGGCACCTGCTCGGCTGGCGGCAGCAGGAGCTGCGTACGCTGCGGGCCCTGCAGAACTGCCACTGGGTGGAGCTGGCCGACGACCCGGTCCGGGGGTGGCAGGTGGTGGCGTACAACGTCGGCGCCCTGGCGGAACGGCCGGTTCCACCACCGGTCTGAGGGAACCGGAGGCGATCCGGTAGCGTCCAAGCACCATGCTGATCCGTCGAAGCGTTGTCCCCGCCGCGCTGCTCCTGGTGCTCGCCGCCGGCTGCGCGAACAACAACACCTCCGACGCCGGAGCCCCCCCGACGGCACCCTCCGCCGATCTGCCCTCCGCGTCCCCCGAACCCACCGCCGAGTCCCCGGCCGCGTCCGCGCCGGCCGGGTCGGCCACCATCACCGGCACGGTCCGCCAGGGCGTCGAGCCCGGCTGCCTGCTGCTCAAGGACGCCACCGGCGACCATCTGCTGGTCTTCAAGGACGACAAGATCGAGGCGACGGTCAAGGCCGGCAGCGAGGTCACGGTCGTCGGCAAGGTCGAAACCGGCATGATGACCACCTGCATGCAGGGTGAGCCGTTTGTGGTCTCCTCCGTGGCCGCCAACTGACCCGGGCGTTCATCAAGTACCTTGCCTGCATGACCATCGCGGTCGTGACCGACTCCACCGCATACCTGCCCGCCGAGCTCAGCGGCACGTATGACCTGACCATCGTGCCGCTCACCGTCGCCATCAACGGCTGGGAAGGGATCGAGGGCCTGGAGATCTCGCCGTCCGAGGTCGCCCGGGCCCTCGGCACCCGTCGTGCCTCCGTGAGCACGTCCCGGCCCGCGCCGTCACAGTTCGCCGCGGAATACCGGCGGCTGCTCGACGCCGGTGCCGACGGCATCGTCTCCGTGCACCTCTCCGCGAAACTCTCCGGCACCTTCGAGGCGGCCCAGCTGGCGGCGGCCGAGATCGGCCCGCAGGTCCAGGTCGTGGACAGCGGGACAGCCGCGATGGGGCTGGGCTTTCCGGCCCTGGCCGCGGCCACGGCGGCGGCCGAAGGCGAAGACCTTGCTTCGGTACGGCGGACAGCCGCCGACCATTCGGACCGTGTCGCCACGTTCTTCTACGTCGACACGCTGGAGTTCCTGCGGCGCGGCGGCCGGATCGGGGCGGCGTCCGCGCTGGTGGGCACGGCCCTGTCGGTGAAGCCGATCCTGCACGTGCTCGACGGTGCCGTCGTGGTCCGCGACAAGGTGCGCACCGCGGGACGGGCCCTCGTCCGGCTCGTCGACCTGGCCGTGGAAGCGGCGGGCGACGGCGAGGCCGATGTGGCGGTGCACCACCTGGGCACCCCGGACCGTGCGGCGGCGCTTGTCGACGCGATCAGCACGCGGCTCGGCGACCGGCTGCGGGACTGCTACCTCACCGAGGTGGGTGCGGTGGTCGCTGCTCACACCGGCCCCGGTCTGGCGGGCGTCGTCGTGCACCGGCGCGCCTGAGCCGCCGGTCGCGTTTTGAGCCGGTCGCTCAGTCGGCCTTCATCGACCAGCGTGGCGGGTGCATGTCTTTGACCCGGCGCAGGCGCGGCTCGACCTCCCGCCAGCCGACGACCCGGTCGCCGGTCTGCACCTCGTCGGCCTGGGGCAACAGGGCGCCCTCAGCCCAGACGGCACGGGTACGCCAGCCGTCCTCCTCGGAAGCGGCGAGCACCAGCGGTGCGAGCGTGGCCGTGGAGTCGGCGGCCTGCCGGGTGTACTCCTGCACCGCCAGAACCCGCTCGGCACGCCTCACCAGGTGGTGCAGGGGATGACCGGCGGGTGCGGAGTAGGGCACTGTGCAACCGTGGTCGTCGCTCACGTACGCCATCGGGGTCAAACCCCGCACGGAGCGCAGGTAGAACGCCTCGGCCTGGGCGAACAAGCCTGGCAGATGGTCGCTGCCGTCGGCAGCGACGAGCAGAGTGCCCCGCTCCGGGGCGAACGCCACGGGCACACCGCCGACCTGATCGGCGAGCCGGGCGAGCCATCCCTGCAACAGCAGGTGCGAGGTCCAGTAGGAGTCACCGTCGTCGACGAACCGCACCACTGTGGGACCGTTCGCCGTGCCGTGCAGCACCGCGCCGGAGAGGTTGTCGCGGGCGGTCGCGTGGACCCGGGCCGCCGATACGCGCCAGACGGCCAGCTGAGCCTGAGTCACGTACGTCATGGTGTCCGGTTGATCGACCACCACGAACTCGGACAGAAACGGCAGGGTCGGCCGGCGCAGCGGAGCGCCCGGCGTGACGCCCCGCAGCACCGGGCGCAGCATCGGCCACGCCTGGGCCCACGTGGCCGGCAGGCTCGGACTCTGCAGCAGGCCGGTCACGAAGCCGTTCACCTGCCGGCGCCGGTACCGCCCGGCCAGCAGCGGTGTCAGCTGCACGATCGTCGGTTCGGAGTCGCCGGGGGCGGTGAAACGCACCTCGAAGGGGCGGGCGTGATAGCGCGCGTTGGTGACGCCCGCACGGCGCAGTCGCCGGATGACCCGGCCGGCCAGCCGGGCCCGAGCGATCCTCCGCATGAGGCCCACGATGCCTCCCTCTCGGCCTCGCTGTCGGTAACCGGTTGCCCTATCGCTTGCCCTACTGCTTGCTCACTGCTTGCGCTACCGCATGCGGGCCGCTTGCCTACCGCTTGCCCTGCCGCGGGCGGGCCTGACGGGCGACGATCACGCGGGCGTCGAGATCATCGTCGGTGGTGATGGTGGCCGTCAATCCGTTCCCAGCGGCAATCGCCAGCGCGGTCTCCGCCTGCGCCTCGGTGATCTCGGAAAGCAGTACCCCCGCAGGGGCCAGCCACGCCGGGGCGGCCCGCGTCACGGCGCGGAACACGGCCAGGCCGTCGACGCCGCCGTCCAGGGCGGTGGCTGGTTCGTGATCGCGGGCCTCGGCCGGGAGGAAGGGGATGTGGTGGGTGGCGACGTACGGGACGTTGGCCAGCAGTAGATCTATGTTTCCCCGGAGCTGTGCCGGCAGCGGGTCGAAGAGGTTGCCCTGGTGAACGATGCTTTTTTCACCCAGGTTGTCCACTGCGCAGGCGGTGGCGACGGGGTCCAGATCGGCTGCGTGCAGGATTATGCCCGGCACTCGGTGGCGCAGGGCCAGGCCTAGGGCTCCGGAGCCGCAGCAGAGGTCGACGACGAGGCTGTCGGGCCGCACGATGGTGGCGCCCAGGCGGACCAGGAGTTCGCTGCGGACCCGGGGGACGAAGACGCCGGGGCGGAGATGGACGCGTACGCCGCAGAAGTCCGCGTAGCCGACCACCTGTTCCAGGGGTTCGCCGGCGGCTCGGCGTTCCACGAGGGCGGCGAGTGTCTCTTCCTCGGCTGTCGCTGCCGTCTCGGCTGCTGCCTCGGCCAGGATGGCTGCTTCCTCCTCGGCGAAGACGCAGCCTGCGGCACGTAGCCGGAGCGTGGCTGCCGTCAAGGCGTCGGTTGTCGTCACAGGCAGTCCTTAGCACGGATCGGCGGGCCGTGGCCGTTGTCCACATTGAGGGGCTGTCCACAGGGGTGCGGGCAGCGGAGCGGCTGAGTTCCTAGTTTCGGAGCGTGCGAGAGGCGAAGGATAGCGGTGAGGCTGTCGAGGCCAGGCTGCGGGCGGTGCTCGAGCCCGGTGCTGGTGGGCCGGGGGTTGATGGCGCGGCGGTGAGCTGGGACGACCTGCTTCCGGGGTGGTCCGAGGAGGATTTGGCGGGGGATGGTCACCCTTTAGGGGGCGGATCCTCCGGTGGTGGTGTGGGGGAGGGTGGCGGGTTCGGCGGCGGCTCGGAGGTGTCTGCCGGTGAGGTGCGGCTGTCTGCGTCTCGTGTGCCCTCTGCGTCTTCTGCACCCTCTGCGCCGTCTGAGCTGGCCGGGGCTTTTGGAGGTGGGCGGCGGGCCTGGCTGCATGCGTTCGATCCGGGGCGGCCCGGTGTGCGGGCGATGGCTGCGGTTGCGGTGGTTGTGGTGCTGGTCGCGGCTGTTCTGGCGTGGCGGGCGCGGCCGCGGGTCGACTCGGTGGCCGGCTCGGTTGGTGGCTCGGTCGGCGACTCGGTTGGTGGCTCCGTTGTCGTGGAGTCCGGTGCTCCGCGGATGCCGGTGTCTTCGGTGGGCGGCGGGTCCGAGGTGGTCGTCGCTGTCGGCGGGAAGGTGCGCAAGCCGGGACTGGTCCGGCTGGCGCCGGGAGCGCGGGTCGCCGACGCGCTGACGGCGGCCGGTGGAGCCGAACCGGGTGTCGACGTGGCGATGCTCAACCTGGCTCGACGGGTGACCGACGGCGAGCTCATCATGGTCGGTGCCTCCGCTCCCGCGGGAACTGTTCCGGGCGTGGTGCCGGGGACCGTGCCGGGTGCTGGTGCGCTGGTCAACCTCAACACCGCGACGCTGACCGAGCTGGATTCGCTGCCCGGGGTGGGGCCGGTTCTGGCGCAGCGGATCCTGGACGCGCGGGATGCTCAGGGAGGGTTCCGCGCTGTCGGCGATCTCCGCAAGGTGGATGGCATCGGGGATGCGCGGTTCGAGCAGCTCAAAGACCTGGTGACGGTCTGATGCCCGAGCCTCAGCCCGACCCTTCGATGGAGCGCCGGGTGCCGGATTTGCGGCTTGCGGGGTTCACGATCGGGGCGTGGCTGTCGGCCCTGGGAGCCCTGCATCTGTCCGCGGTGGCCGGGGTCGTGTCGGGTCTCGTGGCTCTGGTTGCCGCGACTGTCCTGGTGGCCTTTGCCAGCCTTGGCCGTCGGTTCCCCCGGCTCGGGTGGCTCGCGCGGCTGGGGTGGTTCGGGGCGGTGCGGTGGGTGGTGGTGGCCGTTGTGCTGGGTGCTGGTTGTGGGGCGATCGCCACCGCGGCCAGGGTCTCGGTGCGCGAGGCCGAGGCGCTTGTCGCGGTGATGGAAGCGGGCGAACCGGTGCGGGTCGAGGTGGTGGTCCGGGACGACCCGCGGCTGCTGGCGCGTACCGCTGGTCCGCCGACCTATCTCGTCGCCGTTGAACTGCGATCCGTTCAGGCCGAGGAGGAGGCACCGGTCCGGCTGTCGGCGCGGGCGCTGGTCCTCGGTTCCGACCCGGGGTGGCGTGGCCTGCTGCCCGGGCAGCGGGTGAGCACCACCGGCCGGCTCCAGAGACCCCGGCCCGGCGACCTGAAGGCCGCGGTAATCTCGGCCCGGAAGCCGCCGGTGCTGATCGGCCGATCGTCCTGGGCACAGCGAGTGGCCGGCGTCCTGCGGGCGGGCCTCCAGCGCGCCTGCGAACCGCTGCCGGACGATTCCGGTGGCCTGCTCCCCGGGCTGGTGGTCGGCGACACGAGCCGGCTGGACCCGGCCCTGGAGGAGGATTTCCGAACCACCGGAATGACGCATTTAACCGCGGTCTCCGGCACGAACGTGGCGATCGTGCTGGGCGTTGTGCTCTTCCTCGTACGCCGGACCGGAGCCGGACCGCTGATCTGCGCCTGCGTGTGCGCGGTCGCGCTCGTCGGCTTCGTCATCCTGGCCCGGCCGTCGCCAAGCGTGATCCGGGCCGCGGCGATGGGCGCCATCGGGCTGATCGGGCTCGCCGGTGGCCGCCCACGTGCGGCGGTGCCGGCCCTGGCCGCCGGGGCCGCGGTGCTCCTCATCGCGGATCCGGAGCTCGCCGCCGATCCCGGCTTCGCGCTGTCGGTTCTGGCCACTGCCGGTCTGCTGCTGCTCGCGCCTGCCTGGCGGGACGGGTTGCGGCGGCGGGGCTGGCCGGTGATGGCCGCCGAGGCTCTCGCCGTACCGGCTGCGGCGCAGGTGGCCTGCGGGCCGGTGATCGCGGCGATCTCCGGGACGGTCAGCCTGGTCTCGGTGCCCGCCAACCTGGTCGTGGTTCCGGCGATCGCCCCGGCCACGCTGCTCGGAGTCGGTGCGGCGGTGCTCTCGCCGCTCTGGCCGGCGGGTGCGGAGTTCCTCGCGTGGCTGGGGCACTGGCCGGCCGAGTGGCTGGTGCTCGTCGCTCACACCGGTGCCCGGGTGCCCGCCGGTGCGCTGCCCTGGCCCGGTGGAGCGGCCGGTGGCCTACTGCTCGCCGTGCTGACGGTTGCCTTTCTGGTGGCGGCGCGGCGCGTTGTCGTACGGCGGCTGGCGACCGTGATCGCCCTCGGCGCGATGCTCGGCTCGCTGCCGGTGCGGCTCCTCGCCCCCGGGTGGCCGCCGCCGGGCTGGCTGGTGGTGGCGTGTGCGGTGGGACAGGGCGACGCCGCCGTACTGCCGGCCGGGGAGGGCCGGGCGGTCGTGGTGGACGCCGGTCCGGAGCCGAACGGGGTCGATCACTGTTTGCGCCGTCTCTCCGTACGCCAAGTGGTGTTGCTCGTGGTCAGTCACTTCCACGCTGATCACATCGGTGGTGTGGCCGGGGTGTTCCGCGGCCGGAGGGTGGGCGCGGTGATCGCTCCCGACTGGCCTGAACCGGAAAGCGGGCGGGCGGATGTGGAGACGGCGGCGGCCGACGCCGGGATCGCGGTGCGGGCGGTGGGGCCGGGCTGGTCGTACGCGATCGGTGCACTGCGTCTGGATGTGCTCGGGCCGATCGAGCCGCTTCGCGGCACCAACTCCGATCCGAACAACAACTCGCTGGTCCTGCGTGCGTCGATCGGCGGGCGGACGGTTCTGCTGCCTGGCGACGCGGAGACCGAGGAGCAGGACGATCTGCTGCGGACGCTGGGTGCTTCAGGGGTGCGGGCGGACATTTTGAAGGTGGCTCACCACGGGAGTTCGTTGCAGTCGGTGGAGTTGCTTGACGCGGTACGGCCGGCGGTGGCGCTTGTGTCGGTGGGGCGGGGTAACGACTACGGGCATCCCAATGCGGGGGTGCTGGGGCGGTTGGAGCGGGGTGGGGCGCGGATTTTGCGTACGGACGAGGCGGGGGATGTGGCGGCGGTGATGGTGGGGGAGGGGTTGGCGGTGGCGGCCCGGGGTGATCCGCCGGCTTAGTGAGGGGGTGTGCCCGGCTGGCCGGCGCTTGTCCGGTGGCTCGCGCTTGTCCGGTGGCTCGCGCTGGCCCCGCTGCCCGCCGGGGCGCTTGGGCGACACGCGCGGGTGAAGGATCAGGTCAGTGCGACAGTCGGCGGCATTGAGCCTAATAGGGTAGGAAACGGAACTCTGCCGATGAGGCGGCGTTTGGCCTGAGCAACCGACTCTACGACCGTAAAGGCATGGCAGCCTGCCGATATGTCGGGTTTCGCGTTCGGTGATCGGCGTCCATGCGCGAAGGAGTGAGGCGTGCTGACTTGTCGGTGCACCGTGCGACGATGTGGCACGTGAATTCCGCGCCGCCCCCCTCCCTGTTGCTCGTCCAAGGTGACGAGGAACTGCTCGCCGCCCGTGCCGTCGCGGCGGCGGTGGAGGCAGCCCGGGCGGCCGACCCCGGCGCCGACGTCCGGGAGTATGAGGCTGGTGCGCTCGCCGCCGGCGAGGTGGCCGAGATGTTGAGCCCGTCGCTGTTCGGCGGGCGGCGGGTGCTGGTGATCCGTAGCGGGCAGGACGCTCGCAAGGATCTGGTCGCGGCCCTCCTGGCATATGCGAAAGTTCCCGACCCCGAGGTCACCTTGATCGTGACGCACGTGGGCGGGGCGAAAGGCAAGGCGTTCGCCGACGGCCTGCGGGCAGCCGGTGCGACTGTCGAGCCCGCCGCGAAGCTGAAGAACGACCGGGAGCGCATCGCGTTCGTCCGGGACGAGTTCCGCCGCAAGGGCGCCCGGTGTGACGAGGCCGCCGCGTCCGCGCTGCTCGCCTCGGTCGGCAACGACCTCCGGGAGATCGCGGCCGCCTGCTCCCAGCTGCTCGCCGACACCGACGGCAAGATCACCGAGGGCGTCGTGGCCCGCTATTACAAGGGCCGTGCCGAGGTCAGCGGCTTCACCGTGGCCGACGCGGCTATGGTCGGCGACCTGCCGGGTGCGCTCGAAGCGCTCCGCTGGGCCCTGCACGTCGGCGTCGACCCGGTGCCGATCGCCGACGCCATCGCCGACGGCGTGCGGACGGTGGCGCGGGTGGCTTCGGCGGGGCGGGGCAACCCGTACCAGATGGCAAGCACTCTCGGCATGCCGGCCTGGAAGATCCAGCGTGCCCAGGAGCGCAGCCGCGGCTGGACACCCGAGGGCCTGATCGACGCGATGCGCGCCGCAGCCGACTGCAACGCGGCCGTCAAGGGCGGCGCCGAGGACCGGGGCTATGCCCTCGAGCAGGCAGTCTTCGCAGTCGCCACCGCCCGCCGGGACGGCGGTGCCCGTTGACCCGCACAGTTCGCTCCCGCCGCGCCGAGACGGCGTCCCAGCCGCTGTATGCACGCGTTCTCCGACTGCGCAACCTCGCCCCGAGCGGCCTGCTCTGCTTCGTCTTCCTGGAAGGCGCCGTGGTTCTCGGCGTCCTGCTCTCCCTGGCCGAGCTGGTCAGCTGGTGGGGCGTCCTGGTCCTGCCCATCACGGTCGCCCTGATGGTCAAGTTCAACGACCTGGTCGCCGGCACGTTCACCCCCACCTCAGCCACCACCGAGCCGGCCACCGCCCGAGCCTCAGTGCTGCGCCCGGCAACGCCCAGCACCGGCTTCTCACCCCAGCCCGCCAGCAACGCCACGTTCTCAGCCCAGCCCTCCGGCCATTCCGCGTTCTCAGCCCAGCCCTCTGGCCACGCTGCGTTCTCGGCCCAGCCCGCTGGCCACGCTGCGTTCTCGGCCCAGCCCTCTGGCCACGCTGCGTTCTCGGCCCAGCCCGCTGGGCATTCCGCGTTGTCGCTGGGGCGGCCCAGCGCGCATCCCGGGAGCTTCTCGCCGGCTCGATCCACCGGATACGCCGCGGCCTTCCCGCACGCACAATCCGGCTACGACTCCGGGGCCGACGGTGACCACAGGTCGGCGCAGCAGGGCATTCCCGAATCGAGCGGACAGGTGTATGCGCCGCCCGGAGTCACTCCGGGTGCCGGGCCTGCGCGGGCCGACTACGGAACCCCGCAAGTCACCGCAGCCGGAACCCCGCACGGGATCGCAGCCGGAACCCCATACGGGATTGCAGCTGAGGAGTCCGTAGCCCGGCCGCCCGCCGTGCCCAACCCTGTCCGGCGCCCATGGGCGGACCAGTTGGATGTCCGGCAGCAGATTGCTCGTCAGGCAGCCGCACGTCGTTACGAGTAAGCCCGGCGCCGGTTTCATCTCACAAGTCGACCGGTGCGGGCTCCGGTCCACGGTCGCCGACCCCCGCCCGGTCCTTGGTCCCCGGTCGCCGACCCCCGCCCCGGGCTTCGGTCCCCGGTCGCCGACCCCCGCCCCGGGCTTCGGTCCACGGTCGCCCGTCGCCCTCTGGGGATCGGCCCTCTGACGCAACGAAACCGGGCACCGTCCCGGACCGATGAGGTCCGACGGTGCCCGGTTTCATGAAGCCTGCTCGCCATTGGCAAGCGATGTCATCAACCGCGTCCATGCGATTGTGACCCTGATCCGCGAACGGATCAGGTAGAGCTGCAGCCGATCAGGCGGACAGCGCGGCGATCTTCTTGGCGATGGCCGACTTGCGGTTGGCCGCCTGGTTCTTGTGGATGACGCCCTTGCTGACAGCCTTGTCCAGCTGACGCGAGGCGTCACGCAGCAGAGCAGTCGCCGTCTCGGAGTTGCCCGAGTCGCTCGCCTCGTGCAGCTTGCGGATCACGGTCTTCAGCGACGACTTGACCGACTTGTTGCGCAGACGGGCCTTCTCGTTCTGCCGGTTGCGCTTGATCTGGGACTTGATGTTCGCCACGCGACAGCCTTGTCCTGACTAGGTTCGGAAAAATGGTCTCAAGCGGTGGTCATCGCCATTCGCTGTCCCGGCTGGGAGCCGGTGCAGCCAACAGCAACGTGTCACCACACGCGATGAGCCAGACTACCAGCACCCCGGCAGGCCGCCAAAGCGGCTCCGCCCCCACCTCACCTTTTCTCCCCCACTCGGCTGGGCGTGAGTGGTGTGTTTCGGGCTGGGGGAGCCCGCTGACGGCCAGCTGAGTGAGGGGGCTGGGCGTGAGTGGTGTGTTTCGGGCTGGGGGAGGCCGCTGACGGCCAGCTGAGTGAGGGGGCTGGGCGTGAGTGGTGTGTTTCGGCCTGGGGGAGGCCGCTGACGGCCAGCTGAGTGAGGGGGCTGGGCGTGAGTGGGCTCCGGGGGACCGGCTCATGGGATTTCCGAGGCGCTCCAGCCGCGGCGTTCGGCGAGCCAGGTGAGGGCCTGCGTACCGCTGAAGCGCTGGTGCTGACGGCTGTGCGGCGAGGCAGTGCTGGGGCCGTCGGCGGCCCGTACCAGCCAATAGCCGGCGAGTGCCGCCAGCGCACCGTCCACTCCGGCGTCCGGCGCGCCCCATTCGCGGAGGCGGGCGTCCGTGTCGAGGCCGCTGGCGTACGCGCTGATCAACAACGTAACGGTGTCGAACCAGGGCGCACCGAGGCATGGCCACGTCCAGTCGCACAGCCAGGCGCGGCCGTTGTGATCGAGGAGCACGTTGTCGACGCGGAGATCACCGTGCGACATGGAGGTACCGGCGGCCAGCGGGGGCAGGGCCTGTTCGAGTTCGGCCAGTTCCGCGAGGTGGGAGGGTGCCACCGTGCCCAGCGCGGTGGAGGGCATCCGCTCACGGCCCGCGGCGATCAGTGACCACCATGACATCTCCGCCCGCAGGATCTCCGGCAGCGGTGGCAGGCCCGCAGCGAGCAGCGCGGGCGACGGGTCGTTCAGCGCCGCGGCGGCAGCGGACCAGCTCGACAACGTGGCGTCCAGGTCGGCCGGCGTCCAGGGGAGGGCGGGTATCCGGCCGTCGACCGCCTCGAGGCACAGGACGAACCAGCCGTCCTCCGCCGACGTCCAGAGCGGCCGGGCGGCGGAGACTCCGGACGGTAGTGCGGAGGTGATCGCGGCCTCTCGGGCGTACCAATCAGAAGTTGGCTCCCACAACGGCGCCGCCTTGACGAATGCGCTGGTCCCAGCCTCGGTCGTGAGCACCGCGGCGAAGGCGCGGGTGAAGCCGCCGCCTGCGCTGCGCGCGGCGATGATCGGGCCGCCGAGGCGCACGGTGATCGCTTCGCGCACTCTTTCCGGAAGAGAAGACCAATCCGGCCGTACGGCAGTCGCGTCGTACGGTACGTCGGGCAACGAAATCGGCCGCATGTTCCCATCCTGTCGCCGACGGAAATGTCGTACCCCACTGGGAGGATCGCTGCCATGAGAACCGACGATTTCTGGGCGGTCATCGACCGCGCCACCGTGGATCGGCCGGCCTCGCCTGCCGAGGTGGCCGAGCGGGCCGTCGCCGATCTGGCCACGCGCGATCCGGAGGAGATCGTCGCCTGGGCTCGCCACCTCGACAAGGTCCTTGCCGCGTCCGGCACCGAGGACCTGTGGGCGGCGGCCTACCTGATCAACGGAGGCTGCACCGAGGACGGCTTCGACAACTTCCGTGGCTGGCTCGTGGCACACGGGCGGACAGCGGTCGCCGGCGCGGTCCGCTCGCCCGACGCGCTGGCCGGCATGCCCGCGGTGAAGGCCGCGGCCGACAGCGGTGCGGTGTTCGAGGCGGAGGAGGTGCTGACCATCGCCGGCCAGGCCTACGAGAAGGCCACCGGGGAGTCGCTGCCGACGCCGCCGGACCGGCCGCGCACCCGGCCTGAGGTCGCCGACCTGTGGGACTTCGACGACGAGGACGAGATGCGCCGCCGGTTGCCCCGGCTCGCCTCCCTCTTCCTCGAGCCTCCGGACTGACCAGCGGCAGCGGCTGGGTGGGCAGCGGCTGGGTGGGCAGCGGCTGGGTGGCCGAAGGGCGGGAAAAGGGGTCGTGGGTGGTGGTGATGGTTGAGCAGACTCGGCGGTATGAGTGCTGAGCAGCAAGCGGTCGCCGCGGTCAGTTGTAACGGCAGCTACAGCTTCACCAAGCCGAACCGGGATGAG
Source organism: Actinoplanes sp. GCM10030250 (assembly GCF_042666575.1). Taxonomy (NCBI): domain Bacteria; kingdom Bacillati; phylum Actinomycetota; class Actinomycetes; order Micromonosporales; family Micromonosporaceae; genus Actinoplanes; species Actinoplanes sp. GCM10030250. The sequence continues at coordinate 43,291 of NZ_JBHTDO010000022.1, forward strand.
ATTGTCCTGGTGGCGGGGCTCGGGGTGGAGGGAGACGTGCATGCGGGGGTGACGGTTCGGCATCGCCACCGGGTGGCCGTGGATCCGGGGCAGCCGAATCTGCGGCAGGTGCATCTGATCCACGCGGAGTTGTTCGACGAGGTGGCCGGGAAGGGCTACGAGGTGCCGCCGGGCGGTCTCGGGGAGAACGTCACGACCAGCGGGATCGACCTGTTGAACCTGCCGCGGGGGACGATCCTGCGGTTCGGTGCGCCCGCCTCCGGAGCCGAAACAGCCGCAGGAGCCGAGACGGCCGCCGGGGCAGGGACGGCAGTCAGCGGGCCGGAGATGGCGGCTGGCGCGGCGGAGACGGCGGTCAGCGGGGCCGGGACGGCGGTCAGCGGGGCCGGGACGGCGGCCGAGGCGGTTGCTGGGGTGCTGGCGGCGGCTCGGGCTGCGCGACTTGACGAGGCTACGGCGCGGGCTGCTGAGGCTGTCGCCGCGGCGGCTGAGCGGGACGCGGGGGTGGGGGATGCGCGGCCCGCGGTTGTGGTGGCGGGGCTGCGGAATCCCTGTCAGCAGATCAACGGGTTTCGGCGAGGGCTGCTGAAAGAGGTCGTGGGGCGGGACCACGGCGGGACCGTCGTCTACAAGGCGGGCGTGATGGCTGTGGTGCTGCGGGGCGGGAGTGTCCGGGCCGGGGATCCGGTCAGCGTGGAGCTGCCGCCGGGGCCGTACGGGCCGCTCGAACGGGTGTGATCGGACCAGCCCGTGCGGACGTGGGACGATAGGAGGCGCCGGCTTGACCCGCCGGCGCCGCCTGCCCGCTGACGGTTCGGGGTGCCGGCCCGATGTGGGCCTGGGATGCCGGTCGTGAAAGGCCTGGCAGGCGAGCCCGCGAAGATCAGCCCGAGAAGAACGGAAGACCGTGCCTGGACCGCTCGACCCCGGCGTGAACGTGATCGGATCGACCGATCCCAGCCGTATCCGCAACTTCTGCATCATCGCCCACATCGACCACGGGAAGTCGACGCTGGCCGACCGGATGCTGCAGATCACCGGGGTGGTCGACCCGCGCCAGATGCGCGCGCAGTACCTCGACCGGATGGACATCGAACGCGAGCGCGGTATCACCATCAAGTCGCAGGCCGTGCGCATGCCGTGGACGGTCCGGGAAGGCGACCGGAAGGGCGACACCGCCGTCCTCAACATGATCGACACCCCGGGGCACGTCGACTTCACCTACGAGGTCTCCCGCAGCCTCGCAGCGTGTGAGGGTGCGGTCCTGCTGGTGGACGCCGCGCAGGGGATCGAGGCGCAGACTCTCGCCAACCTGTACCTGGCGATGGAGAACGACCTGCGCATCATCCCGGTGCTCAACAAGATCGACCTGCCGGCCGCGCAGCCGGAGAAGTACGGCGAGGAACTCGCCAAGCTGATCGGCTGCGAGCCGTCCGACGTGCTGCGGGTCTCCGGCAAGACCGGTGTCGGTGTGGGGCACCTGCTCGACGAGATCGTCCGGGAGTTCGTCGCGCCCGTCGGCGACGAGGCTGCCCCGGCCCGCGCGATGATCTTCGACTCGGTGTACGACGTGTATCGCGGCGTGGTCACCTATGTCCGGGTCATCGACGGCCGGATCGAGGCGCGCGACCGGATCAAGATGATGTCCACCGGCGCCGTGCACGAGCTGCTGGAGATCGGTGTCGTCTCGCCGGAGATGGAGAAGGCCGGCGCGCTCGGCGTCGGCGAGGTGGGCTACCTGATCACCGGTGTGAAGGACGTACGCCAGTCCCGTGTCGGTGACACCGTGACCGGCAACAACAGGCCGGCCAAGGAGGCGCTCGGCGGTTACAAGGACCCGAAGCCGATGGTCTACTCGGGCCTCTATCCGATCGACGGCTCGGACTACCCGGCCCTGCGGGACGCCCTGGACAAGTTGAAGCTGAACGATGCCGCCCTCACCTATGAACCGGAGACGTCCGCGGCGCTCGGCTTCGGGTTCCGCGTCGGCTACCTGGGCCTGTTGCACCTGGAGATCATCGGCGAGCGGCTGGAGCGCGAGTTCGGCTTGGACCTGATCTCGACCGCGCCGAACGTGGTCTACCGCGTCCTCACCGAGGACGCGAACGAGGCCGTGGTCACCAACCCGAGCGAGTTTCCCAACGGGAAGATCGCGGAGATTCACGAGCCGGTGGTCCGGGCCACCGTCCTGGTGCCGAACGACTACGTGGGCGCCGTCATGGAGCTGTGCCAGAGCCGCCGGGGCAGCCTGCTCGGCATGGAGTACCTGTCCGCCGAACGGGTGGAACTTCGCTACACGCTGCCGCTCGCGGAGATCATCTTCGACTTCTTCGACCAACTGAAGAGCAAGACCAAGGGGTACGCCTCACTCGACTACGAGCCGTCCGGAGAGCAGGCGGCCGACCTCGTGAAGGTCGACATCCTGCTGCACGGTGAGCCGGTGGACGCGTTCAGTGCCATCGTGCACAAGGACAAGGCGTACACGTACGGCACGTCGATCGCCGCCAAGCTGCAGAAACTCATCCCGCGGCAGCAGTTCGAGGTGCCCATCCAGGCGGCCATCGGCAGCCGGATCATCGCCCGGGAGACGATTCGCGCCATCCGCAAGGACGTGCTCGCGAAGTGCTACGGCGGTGACATCAGCCGGAAGCGGAAGCTGCTGGAGAAGCAGAAGGAAGGCAAGAAGCGGATGAAGATGGTCGGCCGTGTGGAGGTGCCGCAGGAGGCCTTCATCGCTGCTCTGTCCACGTCAGAGGCGGGCGACGCGAAGGGTTCCGGCAAGAAGTAGGCCTGGGAGCGGTACCAATAAAAAAATAGGGCGGTTTGAGGTTCCGAAGGGTCGGGAACACAGGGGCTCGACGGACGCAACCACTTGCTCCACCCCCCGAGGAGGACCTCATGGAATTCACTCTCACCGGAATCATCGTCGCCCTGATCGTCGGTCTGGTCATCGGCGCTCTCGGTCGCCTCGTGGTACCCGGCCGGCAGAACATCCCGATCTGGCTGACCATGGTCGTCGGTGTTGTCGCCGCGCTGCTGGGCACCGTGATCGCCCGGGCGGCCGGTGTCGCTGACACGGCCGGTTTCGACTGGATCGAGTTCATCTTCCAGGTCGTGCTCGCCGCGATCGGTGTGGCCCTGGTCGCCGGTGTCGGTAGCCGTCGCCGCCTGACCCGGTAATCGGAAGCACAGGTAACACCCGGGAATCGGCAACGACGCCGGTACCCACCCAAACGGCAAACGCCGGACCCGCACCAGGGTCCGGCGTTCGCCGTTTCCGGGGAGCTGTGAAGCACAAAAGAAAAGGCACCGGGATTGGTCAGGCGGGAACGAGCGCCCAGCAACGAGCGCCCAGCAACCAGCACCCGGCAACGAGCGCCTGGAGCGGGAGTAGGGGAAGAGCTGGAGCTCAGTAGCGGAACTTGTGCTGAGCGCTCCGGCGGTTGATCTGGCCCGGCTGCTCGCCCAGGAACTCCTGCGGCGCCATCTCGAACGGATCCCGCCGGCTGGTGACGTCCCGCATGGTCACCACGAGACCCTGAACCAGGCGGTCCTCGCGCAGATCCCGGTACGTGATCTCGACGAGCACCTGAGTCTGGTCCGGGCGCTGCAGAGCGCAGTGCACGGTCCCGTCGCCCAGGTCCGTCAGCGCACGCCGTACCCGATTCCGGTCGTCCGGATGGACCCAGTCGTCGAGTGCCGCCAGCGGTGGCAGCTCGTCGGTGCCCAGCAGGCGCCGCAGCGCCGGGCTGGCGTAGCGGATGCGCTGGTCCGAGTCGATGACCGCCATGGCCTGAGCGCTGTTCGGGATGACCGTACGCAGGTAGTTGTCGCTGTCCCGGCGGCCGATCGCCTCGACCAGGGTGATCCGGTCCAGGGCGAGGGCGGCCTCGCCGGCCAGCACCTCGAGGGAGCCGCGGCAGCTGACGAGCGCGTCCCGGCGACCGGTGAGGATCAGTGCACCGCCGCTCGGGCGGGCGACGGCGAGGGGGTCCAGCCGGAGCGGGCAGATCAGGGTGCGGTCGTCCGGGTCGCCGGCGGATGCCCACCAGCTGCGCGATTCCGAGCCGGCCGGGGTCACCGGAAGCTTCTCCCGCTCGAGCTGGCCGTCGTCAGTGGCGAGGAACACACGGCGAACCGTGTTCGGCGGCAGCAGCCGGGCGACTGCCGCGTGGACCGCCGCCTCGACCGCGGGCGGGTCGGCGGCCGCGACGAGGGCGGTGTTCGCTGTACGCAGGCCGCGCTCGCGGGTCAGCGCCTGGCTGTGCAGATGGATCGCGTCGGCGAGCCGGGTGATGGTGAGCAGCATGGTCATCGCGGTGGTGACGGCGATGAGCATGCCGTCGCGGACCTCGACCCCGCCGTTGATCGCCTCGACCAGCAGCACCACCGGCGGAGTGACAGCCGAGGCGGCCAGCAGCACGTTCCAGCGGAACTTCCACGGGCTCGGCTCGGCCGGGGTGCGCGGCTCGGTGAGCCGGGCCATCGAGGGGTGCAGGGCGGACAGGCCCCAGGCGACGTAGAGCACCGCGTACGCCGACTCGGTGAGCTCGTTCCTCATCAGTGGGTACGCGATGTCGCCGGCCAGCACCCCGACGGCGCCGGTGAGCAGCAGCAACGCGGAGATGTTGCGGGGCGCCGCGGCGACCAGGCGGCCCGCGGCGCCGATCAGCAGCAGCCCGCCGATCACGTCGGCGGCGTTGACCTCGCCCAGCTGGCCGGCCGTGCCGATCACGAAGACCCAGATCACGAGCAGGGTCGAGCAGGCGACAGCGCACAGGTCGATCAGCCGCGCCCGGTCGACGAGCAGTGCGCCGCCCCGGGTGAACTGGAGCAGGCTCAGCACCACCAGACCGAACATGGTCAGGTAGCAGGCGTCCGCCACGCCCATCCGGCCCAGGCCGTAGAACACGTCACCGGTGGCGATCGCGGCGACCGAACCGGCGAGCAGGAACCAGGGTGCCTTGCGGAGGGGGCGGTGCCGGTGGACGCTGAACAGGATGGCGATGACACTTCCCGCGCCCAGCAGGATCCATTCGATCGCCATCAGCAGCACGCCCTACTTAGTACCAGGGCTCCCGCGCAGTGTCCATGTCGATATATACGCAGCGCAACCTGCTCAGCGCGCTCCGGAACCTCACCATTGGTCACCGATAATTCCGCCGCACGCTAACTGAAGACCTCCGCCGCCACCTGGACCGTATTCGCGCCGCTGCCGTCCGTAACCGGCTGCCACTTTCCCTCCGGCGCGTGCCACTCCAGGCCGCCGAAACGTACCCGTTCGAGACCGGTGGCCGAGGCGTGCGAAACCAGCCAGTGCGCATAGCGCCAGCCGTTGTTCGCGTTCGTCACGTCAACGGTGAGGCCGGCCGCCCGAGCCGCCGCGGCGGCGCTCGGCAGCTTCTTCCCCCAGTCCAGTTTCAAGCTCTCCAGCAGGGCCGCGGCCGCCTCGGCACCACGCAGCTGCGGTGTGCCGCGGACCGTGCACTCCACCGCGCCGGTGGCCCGGCCGGTCAGCGCGGCGGCTAGGACCCGGGACTCGTCGGCCCACTTCTCGTACGCCTCCGGATAGGCGGAACGCTGCACCTTCTGAGCCGCGTCGGTGACCCGCATCTTCTGCCAGCCCTTGACCTTCTTCAGGGACGCGTAGAACTTGCCCGCCGCGTACCTCGGGTCCTTGATCTCCTCGAACGTGCCCCAGCCCTGGCTGGGACGCTGCTGGAAGAGGCCGACCGAGTCACGGTCGCCGTCGTCGAGGTTCTCCAGCTTGGACTCCTGGAAGGCGGTGGCCAGCGCGACGACCACGGCCTGCTCGGGCATGCCGCGCCGGACGCCCACCGCGGTGATCGTCGCCGCGTTGGCCATCTGCACCGCGTCGAGGGTCACCTCGCCGTCGGCGCTGACCGTGCACTCGGGCCCGAGACGGGGCAGTTTGAGGTTGCCCGCCAGGTTGTTCACCAGCACGACCACGCCGATCACACCGACGAGGGCGAGCAGGGTGATCACACCCACAAGCGGCTTCGCTCGCACCCACACCTCCTCTGCCGACGAATCGCGGAACCAGCCGCCGGCCCGGTCGCCGGACGCCAAGCCTAATCAACGAGCGCTCGCGCTCAGGCGTGACTGGGTCCGGCCACCCAACAGAGTCGATCAAGCACCGCACCCACCATCGATCAAGCGTGCCAGCGGAAGACGATCAAGCGTGCCAGCGGATGACGATCAAGCGTGCCAGCGGATGACGATCAAGCGTGCCAGCGGAAGACGATCAAGCGTGCCAGCGGAAGTCGATCAAGCCCGACGGCAGGAGTCGATCAAGCGGACGGAATCCAGGACGGGTCCCGCTTCTCCCTGGCGGCGGCCACCCCTTCGCGCCCCTCCGCCGATTTGAAGTACCCCGCCGACCGCTGGGCGAGTTCCGCGAGTTCGGTACGGATGGACTCGTTCCGCGTACGCCGAAGAAGTTGTTTTGTCCCGGCAAGCGCCAGCGGGCCACCGCGGGTGAGCGACGCGCAGAAGCCCTCCACCGTCGCATCCAGGTCCTCGTCCTCGACCGCGGCCGTGACCAGGCCGATGTCGGCCGCCCGCGTCCCGTCGAAGACGTCGCCGGTCAGATAGAGCTCGGACGCCGCACGCGGCGCCAGCCTGGGCAGCACCGTCGAACTGATCACCGCGGGGATCACGCCGAGCCGGACCTCGGTGAACGCGAACGTCGCCGCCCGGGTGCAGACCGCGATGTCGGCGGCGCCGATCAGGCCGAGACCGCCTGCCCGCGCGGGACCGCCGATGCGGGCAACGACCGGCTTGGGGAATTCCCAGAGCACAGCCAGTACGTCGGCGAGCATCTCGGCGGGAAGTTTGTCACCGGGACGGGCGGAAGCGGTCTCCTTGAGGTCGACGCCGGAGCAGAACACCGGCCCGGCGTGTGAGAGAACGATCACCCGCGAGGCGGGGTCGGCGCTCGCGGCAGCGAGGGCTTCGAGAAATTGCCGCAGGAGGGCGGTGGAGAGCGCGTTGCGGTTCGCAGGGCTGTCCAGCGTCATGGTGGTCACCCCGGCGGCGGTGACGGTACGGACCAGATCCATGCCGAGACCTTAACTACGCTTGACCGATGGCCGGCGCACTCCCCGACGGCGAACCCGTCCCCTCCGACGGTTCGCTCCCCGACGAAGCCACCCGACACGTGGGCAGGAATGGTTTCGCGGTCTATGTCCACGTTCCGTTCTGTGCCAGCCGATGCGGGTACTGCGATTTCAACACCTACACGCCCGGTGAGCTTGGCGGTGGGGCAAGCCGTGAGGAGTACGCGGACGCCGTTCTCGCGGAGTTGGCCCTCGCGGCAAAAGTCATCAATCCGGAAAAGGTGGATACCGTCTTCGTCGGTGGGGGCACTCCGACCCTCCTCGACGCCGGCGACCTGGCGAAAATCCTCGACGGCATCGATCGCACGTGGGGGCTGGCGCCAGGCGCGGAGGTGACCACCGAGGCGAATCCGGAATCAGTGGACATCTCCTACCTGACGAAGCTGAGAGCCGCCGGCTACACCCGGATCTCGCTGGGCATGCAATCCGCCTCGGAGAACGTGCTGCGCTTCCTCGACCGCAAACACACGGCGGGACGAGCGCCACAGGCCGCCGTCGAGGCCCGCGAGGCCGGCTTCGAGCACGTCAACCTCGACCTCATCTACGGCACCCCCGGTGAGACCGCCGACGATTTCGCCAGGTCACTCGACAAGGTGATCGAGGCCGGGGTGGACCACGTCAGTGCCTACGCGCTGATCGTCGAGGACGGGACGCGGATGGCCGCCCGGATGCGCCGTGGCGAGCTGCCCTACCCCTCCGACGACGTGGCCGCCGATCGTTATCTGGCCGCTGACCAGGCCCTGACTGGGGCGGGAATGAGCTGGTACGAGGTTTCCAACTGGGCGAGACCCGGTGGGGAGTGCCGGCACAACGAGCTGTATTGGACGGGTGCCGACTGGTGGGGTCTGGGTCCGGGCGCGCACAGCCACGTGGGCGGGGTGCGCTGGTGGAACGTCAAGCATCCGTCGGCGTACGCGAAACGCCTTGCCTTGAATGAATCTCCCGGACACGCCCGAGAGCTGCTGACAAGCGAGGATCGGCACATGGAGGACGTGATGCTCCGGGTGCGCCTGCGGAAGGGAATTCCGCTGGACCGGGTGGACGCGACCGGTGCCGCGCGGGCGCTGGCGGACGGGCTGCTCGACCCCGGCGCCTACGACGACGAGCGGCTCGTGCTGACCCTGCGCGGCCGTCTGCTGGCCGACGCGGTCATCCGTGACGTGCTGTGACGAGCAGATCCGTACTTTCGATCATCGCGCTGCCGCGAACGGCGACGTAGACTGGCACTCTGTCCGCGGGAGTGCCAGCCCGGTAAGAGCAGAGGGAGGGGTCGTCACATGAGTCTGGATGACCGCAAGCTCGAAGTGCTCCGGGCCATCGTCGAGGACTACGTCGAGACCCGTGAGCCGGTCGGCAGCAAAGCCCTCGTCGAGCGTCACCAGCTCGGCGTCTCCTCGGCCACCGTCCGCAACGACATGGCGGTGCTCGAGGAGGAGGGCTACATCCGGCAGCCGCACACCAGTGCGGGGCGGGTGCCCACCGACGCCGGCTACCGCCTCTTCGTCGACCGCCTGACCAGGATCAAGCCGCTCAGCCCGGCCGAGCGCCGCGCGATCGAGCGCTTCATGGTCGGCGTGGTCGACCTCGACGATGTGGTGCACCGCACTGTCCGGCTTCTGGCACAGCTGACCCGCCAGGTCGCCGTCGTCCAATACCCGTCGTTGTCCCGCTCTTCTGTTCGCCATCTGGAACTCGTGCCGATCTCCACGACCCGGCTGACGCTCGTGATGATCACCGACACCGGCCGGGTCGAGCAGCGCCTGGTGGAGATGCCGGCGCCCGTCGAGCCCGGCGACGTGTGGGAGCTGCGCCGCAAGTGCAACGAGAAACTCGCAGGTCAGAAGCTCGCCGACACGCCGCTGCTGGTGCAGAAACTGGTCGAGGAGTCCGCGCCCGAGCGCCGCGGCGACATGGCCTGCCTCGCCTCCGTGCTGCTGGAGACACTTGTCGAGCGCAGCGAGGAACGGCTGGCACTCGCCGGTACGGCCAACTTGACACGCGGCGGTGTGCTGGACTTCCAGGGCACGCTGCGCCCCGTCCTCGAAGCCCTCGAGGAAGAGGTCATCCTGCTCAAACTCATCGGCGACCTGGAACCCAGCACCACCCGGGTCCGGATCGGCGACGAGAACCAGATCGACAACCTGCCGGTGTCCGTGGTCAGCAGCGGTTACGGACCGGGTGCGACGATCGTTGGTGGGCTCGGCGTGCTCGGCCCCACCCGCATGGACTACCCGGGCACCATCGCTACCGTTCGTGCAGTCGCGCGGTACGTTGGCGACCTGTTGGCACAGAATTGACGGATTCGCGCAGACATTGAGGACTCCAAACCCCGTGGCCAAGGACTACTACGGAATTCTCGGCGTGAGCCGGGAAGCCACCGACGACGAGATCAAGCGCGCCTACCGCAAACTGGCTCGGCAGTACCACCCGGACATCAATCCGGACCCCGAGGCGCACGAGAAGTTCAAAGAGATCAACGCGGCGTACGAGGTCCTCTCCGACGACCAGAAGCGGCAGATCGTCGACCTGGGCGGTGACCCCCTAGCGCCCGGCGGCGGCGCGCCTGGCGGCCCCGGCGGCGCCGGCCCGTTCGTCGGCTTCCAAGACATCATGGACGCGTTCTTCGGCACCGCTGCCGGCGGCGGCTCGCGAGGCCCCCGCCCGCGCACCCGCCCCGGCGCCGACGCCATCCTGCGCCTCGAACTCGACCTGGTGGAAACCGCGTTCGGCGTCGAGGCGCCGATCACCGTCGACACCGCGGTCCTCTGCACCCAGTGCTCAGGCGCCGGCACCGCCCCCGGCACTCATCTGGCCACCTGCGAGGTCTGCGCCGGCCGCGGCGAGGTCCAGTCGGTCCAGCGCACCTTCCTCGGCCAGGTCGTCTCCTCGCGCCCCTGCCAGAACTGCCAGGGCCATGGCACCGTCATCCCCACCCCCTGCCCCACCTGCGCCGGCGACGGCCGCATCCGCACCCGACGCTCACTCACCGTGAAGATCCCGGCGGGCGTCGAGGACGGCATGCGCATCCGCCTGGCCCAGCAGGGCGAGGTCGGCCCCGGCGGCGGCACCGCGGGCGACCTCTACGTCGAAATCCACGAACGCCCGCACGACGTCTACTCCCGCAAGGGCGACGATCTCCACTGCCGGGTCACCCTCCCGATGACGGCGGCGGCCCTCGGCACCCGCATGACCATCAAAACGCTCGACGGCGAAGAGAACATCGAGGTCAAAGCGGGCACGCAGCCGGCGAGCACGCTGCGGATCCGCACCAAGGGCGTGCCCCATCTGCGTGGTCAGGGGCGTGGAGACCTTTTTGTGCACCTCGACGTCAAGACACCGACCAAACTCACCGTCGACCAGGAACGCATGCTGCGCGACTTCGCCAAAACCCGCGGCGAGGATGTGGCCGAACTGAGCAAGCAAGGTGGGTTCTTCAGCCGCATGCGAGACGCTTTCAACGGCCACTAACCGCGCCCCAGCAGCGGGCGTCCCTTTCGGCCGCGCTCCATCCGCGTCGCCGCCCCGTCCCTGCTGCCGTTCTTGCACCGGCTTCCGTCTTCGTCGTCTCAAGATCAAAAGCAGGGTGTCGTAGCCGGGTGGTGGGTGCAGATCGCTGCTCCCGCCGAGGACCGCGCGGCGGCGAGCTGGCCGCTGGCGCGTCCAAACCACTCACCCCCACCCGGCGACCTGCGTAAGCGGTCCCGCTCACCCCAAACCCCCTTTCGCGTGCCCCCTCAACCGAGCCGCCCCACCGCGGCTGGCCCTGAGCGGGGTCTTTGGGCTTGGAAAGGCCCTCTGGTGGCCAGCTGGGTCGGTCGGCTGGCCTTGAGTGGGGTCTTTTGGCTCGGAGAGGCCCTCTGGTGGCCAGCTGGGTCGGTCGGCTGGCCTTGAGTGGGGTCTTTGGGTTTGGAGAGGCCCTCTGGTGGCCAGCTGAGGTGGCTGGGTGGGTAGCGTTGCGGGGTGTCTGCGCCGCTGTTTTTGGTTGAGAGCTTGCCTACCGGGTCGTCGTACACGCTGGACGGGCCGGAAGGGCATCACGCGGCCACGGTGCAGCGGCTGCGTACCGGAGAGGCGTTGATCCTCGCCGATGGCCGGGGTGGCACGGCGCGGGCGGAGGTGACCGCGGTCGGGCGGGGGAGCGTCGACCTGATGGTGCTGAGCATCGCCGAGGAGCCTGCCGCCGATCCGCGGCTGGTTGTGGTGCAGGGCATCGCGAAGGGTGACCGGGGCGAGCTGGCCGTTCAGGCGATGACCGAGGTCGGCGTGGACGAGATCGTGCCGTGGGCGGCGTCCCGTTCGGTGGCGCAGTGGCGCGGTGATCGCGGCGTGAAGGCCCGGGACAAGTGGGCGGCGACCGCGCGGGAGGCTGCCAAGCAGGCCCGGCGGTCCTGGCTGCCGGTGGTCGCCGGGGAACCGGACTGCTCGACGAAACAGGTGGCGGCGCGGCTGGCCGGTGCGGCGGCCGCGTTCGTGCTGCATGAGGAGGCGACCGAGCGGCTCGCCGCGGCGTCTCTGCCGGATTCCGGGGAGATCGCTCTGGTTGTCGGGCCGGAGGGTGGCATCAGTGACGCTGAGCTGGAGGTCTTCCGGGAGGCCGGCGCAGTGCCGGTGCGGCTGGGCAGCGCGGTTCTGCGTACCTCCACTGCGGGTGTGGCCGGTCTCGCTGTCCTGGCGACCCGCCTGGGCCGCTGGTGACGTGCTCAGGGCGTGATCGATGACCACGCCCTGAGCGGGGTGTTCGTCAGCCGAGGGTTAGGTCGGCGGTGAGGCGGGAGTCGTCGAGGGCGTGGGCGGCGGTCACCGTGTAGGAGCCGGCGACCGTACGCCAGCCGTCGTCCCAGATTTGGAAGGCCCGCTCCGGTAGCGGAATCTCCACGGTCACGGTCTGACCGGGCTGAGCTGTCACCGAGGCGAATCCGGCGAGCCAGCGTTCCGGTCGCTGCGCGGAGTCCGATGCGGCGGACAGGTACACCTGCACCACCTCACGCCCCGTACGCTCGCCCGTGTTGGTCAGCGTCACCGTCGCGGAACTCTCGGTGACTGTCAGTGTGTCGTACCGCCAAGTGGTGTAGCCCTGACCGTGACCGAACGCGAACAGCGGCGTCACCCCGGAGCGCAACCACCCGCGGTATCCGATGAAGACGTCCTCGTCGTAACCGAGCGCGCCGCCCGAGGGCCGCACCCCCAGAACGGGGCAGTCCTCCTCGCGGCGCGGCCAGGTGGTGGGCAGCCGCCCGCCCGGCTCGGCGACCCCGGTGAGCACGTCGGCCAGCGCGGCGCCCGCCTCCTGCCCGGGGAACCACGTGAGCAGTACCGCACCGGCTTCCTCGGTCCACGGCAGCAGCACCGGCGAGCCCGCGTTGACCACCACGATGGTCCGCGGATTGGCCGCCGCCACCCGTGCCACCAACTCGTCCTGCCGTCCCGGCAGAGCCAGTGACGCTCGGTCGAAGCCTTCGGACTCGACCTGTTCGGTGGTGCCAACCACGACCACCGCCACGTCCGAGCGAGCGGCCAGCTCGACGGCCTCGGCGATCAGCCCCTCCTCGTCCGGGCCGGGCGGCCGGTGACCCAGTGTGGTGGACACCGAGTGCGCCATGCCGGGCTCGAAGGTCTGCCGCAGCACCACCGGTACGGGTACGCCGGCCGGCAGGGTCAGCGTGAACCGCTTCTCCCTCGGGTGCAGCAGCAGGTCGGCCCGTCCGGTGCCCGGCGGGTGCAGCGAGCCCTCGTAGAGCGTCTCGCCACCGACGACCAGCTCGAACGCACCGAACCCGGAGATCGCGAGGGTGTGCTCGCCGCCGGCCGACGGGGTGAGTTCGGTGTGCAGTTCGAGGCTGGTGACGTGTGCGACGTCCAGGCTGCCGGGCAGGTCGCCGATCCAGCGGACCGTCGCGGTCTCCACGCCGAACTCGTGCTCCTCCAGCCGGAACCTGAAGGGCGCCCACTGCGGGCCCTGCGCGGGGGGCAGGAACGGGCGCGGGTCGGCGCCGATCGTGTACGCCACGTCGACACCCGGCAGCGCCCGCCGGATCCCGTCCAGGGGCGAGATGACGTGCTGCGGGGTGACCTGCGCACTTCCCCCACCGAGCACCCGGGCGTCGGTGGCCAGCGCACCGATCACCGCGACCCGGGTCAGCGATCCCGCGTCCAGGGGCAGCGTCTCGCCCACGTTGCGGGCCAGCACGAACGACCGGACCGCCACCTCGTGCGCGACCGCAACACCGTCCTCGTCGAGCGGCGTCTCCGCTGCCGGGAAGCCCTCCAGCGCCCCGGTACGCGCGGCCAGCAGCAACACCCGCCGCACCTTGTCGTCGATCAGCTCTTCCGCCACGGCTCCGGACCGGACCGCCTCGACGAGCTTCGGCCCCCACGGGTTGTCCATGGCCGGCATCGCGATGTCGAGCCCGCCCAGTGCTGCCGCCACCGTGTCCCGTGCGGCCCGCCAGTCCGACACGACGATCCCGTCGAAGCCCCACTCCCGCTTCAAGATCTCGTCCTGGATGCGACCGTTTGCGGACATCGTCGACCCGTTGACACCGTTGTACGCGCTCATCACGCCCCACCCGCCGGCCTGGGTGACGCGTTCGAACGGTGCCAGGTACAGCTCACGGAGGGCACGTTCCGGGATGCGGACGTCCACGGTCATCCGGTCGGTCTCGAAGTCGTTGCCCACCAGGTGCTTCACCGTGGTGCCGACACCGTGTGCCTGGACACCGGCCACGAAGCCCACCGCAATCTCCCCGGTGAGCAGCGGGTCCTCGGAGTAGCACTCGAAGTGCCGGCCGCCGAGCGGGGTGCGGTGCAGGTTCACCGTGGGCCCGAGCAGCAGGTGGACACCCTTGCGCCGCGACTCCTGCCCGAGCAGCCGCCCAGCCCGCTCGGCCAGTGCGACGTCCCAGGTGGCGGCCAGGGCGGTGGGACTCGGCAGCGCCACGGACGGGTCGTCCGGGGTGTAGCCCGTGCCGCGTACGCCGACCGGACCGTCGGACATGACGAGCGACCGCAGGCCGATCCGGGGGATGGCCGGCAGTGACCAGAAGTCCTGTCCGGTCAGCAGGGACACCTTCTCCTCAAGGGTCAGTTGCTGGAGAAAGTGATCTAAATCAGTCATGAGAGCGCTCCCACAATCAGGTACGAGGATCCGCCGACCATTCAATCTGCAACACCTAAGATCCGACAGGTGGAAAACTCCTGCCTCTTCTGCCGCATCGTGGCCGGCGAGATCCCGGCGACCGTCGTACACCGGACCGAGACGACCCTGGCCTTCCGCGACATCGACCCGAAGGCACCCACCCACGTACTGGTGATTCCGCTGGCACACCACGCTGACGTCGCCGCCCTCGCCGGTGATCCGTCCGCCGCGGCCGACGTGCTCGCCGCCGCCGCACAGGTCGCCGAACTCGAAGGACTCAAGGACGGCTTCCGGGTGATCTTCAACACCGGGGCGCACGGCGGCCAGGAGGTCTTCCACGTCCACGCGCACGTGGTCGGCGGAGCACCGCTCGGCCCGATGCTGGCGGGCCGATGACGGGGGCCGTCGCCCGATACGAGCGCGCCGCCCGCAAGGCGCAGGCCGACGGGCGCATCCCCGCCCTCTCGGTCGCCCTGCACCGCGCCGACCGCGACCCGTGGGTCTTCACCGTCGGCACGTCCGGCAACCCGGCCCACCCGCTCGATACGGGCAGCCGCTTCCGGATCGGCTCGGTCACCAAGACGTTCACGGCGGTCCTCGTCCTCCAGGCCCGCGACGAGGGGCTGCTCGAGCTGGACGCGCCGGTTTCCGCGTACCTCGACATGCCCGCACACGGTGACGCCACGATCCGCCGGCTCCTCTCGCACACCGCGGGTTTCCAGCGCGAACCGCACGGTGACGTCTGGGACACCCTGATCACCCCGGACGCCGCCCGGATGATCGCCGAACTCGACCGCGCCGAACGGGTCCTGCCCAACGCCCGCCGGTTCCATTACTCCAACCTCGGTCTCGCCGTCCTCGGCCAGCTCGTCGCCAAGCTCCGCGGCGGCACCTGGGACCGGATCGTCACCGAACGGATCCTCACCCCGCTGGGCCTGCGGTCCACCACCGCCGAGACGCCGCCCGAGGCAGTCGTCGGATACCTGGTCGACGCCTACTCCGACGCCGCCCGCCCGGAACCCCCGGTCGACCTGGCCGGCGTCGCCCCCGCCGCCCAGCTCTGGAGCACCGCCGCCGACATGGCGAAATGGGCCGCCTTCCTGGCCGACCCGCAGGCCGTCGACCCGCGCGGCCGGGTCCTCTCCGCCGCCACCGTCGACGAGATGCGCTGGCCGGTCACCACCACCGACGAGTCCCTCTGGGCCGCCGGCTTCGGCCTCGGCCTGATCCTCGTACCGGATGGCAAACGGGTGACCCATGTCGGCCACGACGGCGCGATGCCCGGTTTCCTCGCCGGCGTTTACGGCCGGCGTGGCGGCGACGGCAACCCCGGCGCACTCGGCTGTGCCGTCCTCGGCTCCTCGGGCACCGCCGGCCAGACCAACGAACTCGTCCACGAGCTCCTCCGCCTCGCCACCGAACTCGACCCCGCCGAGATCAGGCCGTGGCGCGCGTCCCCGCCGGCCCCGGCCGGGTACCGCTCCGCGCTCGGCCGCTGGTGGAGTGAGGGTTCCGAGTTCGTCTTCGGCTGGCACGACGGGAAACTCCAGGCCAGAGTCGCCGAAGCGCCCGGCGACCGCCCTCCGGCGATCTTCGAGGAACTCGAGGATCAACCCGACGTGCTCCGCACGGTCTCCGGCCGGGAAGCCGGCGAGCTGCTGCGCCTCACCCGCGACGAGAGCGGAACTGTGATCCGGATGCACTGGGCCACCTACCGCTTCACCCGCCTGCAGGAAGGCTTCGACGGCGGTCCCGCTTCCGCGGGCCCCGAGCCCGTCTGACCGATCACCCCCACATCGTGCTCCTTGCCGCTCGGTCCCGCTCGCGTTCGTGCTCCGCACCGGCTTCATCGGCCGGTCACCCCCCGTCGTGGTCCCTGTTTCCGACAAATGCAGCGGTACGCGTGAAGCGCCCCTCTCTTCACCGCCGGGCTTCCGTTCGCGCTTGTCGTCGCAATTGTGCTCGCGGCTGCGAGCATGATCGGGCTCGCTGACAGCAGCAGGCGCGCACATTGAGGTTGCGTGCGACCTGGCATGGCCCCTGGGCCATCCAGACGCACACGGACAAGTTGAATGTGCGCCTACTGCCGCTGCGGGCCGCTCCCTCGGCGGGACGGCGGCTTGGGGAGGCGGCAGGGCGCGGCGCGGGCGGCGGGGCAGCGCAGAGCGCAGCGGCAGGGCGGCACTCCGGGGCGGGCGGCGAGACAGCGACGGGGCGCGGCAGCGGGACGTCGCCGGGAGCGCGACGGGGCGGACCGGCTCCCGTGGGTGATCCGCGGGGGAAGACGGCGATAATGGCATCGGCGGGCGGGCGCCCGAGCGGATAGGATGGCACGATCCTTGAGCACGCCGCCCCGACTGGGACGACGCAGAGAAAGAGAGCAGGTGGCGGAGGCCCTCAGGGCCGCCCTATGACCGGTACGCCGAACCCTTCCAGCACTGGCTCGTCCAGCCCGGTGCGGGCGCAGACCAAGATCTCGGTGAGTGACCCGAAGATCATGGTGAACCTGCTCGGCGCCAAGGACGAGATCCTCCGCCTGATCGAGCGGTCGCTCGACAGCGATGTGCACGTTCGCGGCAACGAGATCACCATCACCGGTGAGCCCGCCGAGAACGCCACCGCTGAGCGGCTCTTCTCCGAGTTGATCGAGCTCATCGAGAAGGGTGAGACGCTCAGCGTCGACGCGGTCCGCCGCACCCTCGCGATGCTCGAGGCCAACACGACCGAGCGCCCCGCCGAGGTGCTCACCCTCAACATTCTGTCCCGGCGCGGGCGCACCATCCGGCCCAAAACGCTGGGGCAGAAACGCTACGTCGACGCCATCGACGAGAACACGATCGTTTTCGGTATCGGCCCCGCCGGTACCGGTAAGACGTATCTCGCCATGGCCAAGGCGGTGCAGGCGCTGCAGGCCAAGCAGATCAGCCGGATCATCCTGACCCGGCCGGCGGTCGAGGCTGGTGAGCGGCTGGGCTTCCTGCCCGGCTCGCTGACCGAGAAGATCGACCCGTATCTGCGGCCGCTCTACGACGCCCTGCACGACATGCTCGACCCGGAGTCCATCCCGCGCCTGATGGCCGCCGGCACGATCGAGGTCGCGCCGCTGGCCTACATGCGCGGGCGCACCCTCAACGACGCCTTCATCATCCTGGACGAGGCGCAGAACACCACGCCCGAGCAGATGAAGATGTTCCTGACCCGTCTCGGGTTCGGGGCGAAGATCGTGGTGACCGGTGACGTCACCCAGGTCGACCTGCCCGGCGGCACCTCCAGCGGTCTGAAGGTGGTGCGGGAGATCCTGCGCGACGTGGAGGATGTGCACTTCTCGGAGCTGACCAGCTCCGACGTGGTGCGGCACCGGCTGGTCGCGGAGATCGTCGACGCGTATGCGCGGTTCGACGCCGTGCAGGAGCAACAGGCAGCACAATCCGTTCACGCCGTGCCGGGGCGGGCCGCCAGTGGTGGCCGGTCGCAGGGTCGTCGGCGCTAGTCGCAAGGGGTAATCGCGCCACTATGTCCATCGAGATCGCCAACGAGTCGGGAGTCGAGGTCGACACCGACGCGATCCTCGCGGTTGCCCGGCACGCGCTTGACGAGATGGGGGTCAACCCGCTCGCCGAGCTGTCGATCCTGCTCGTCGACATCGACTACATGGCCGAGCTGAACCATCGATGGATGGGCGGCGACGGTCCGACCGACGTGCTGGCCTTCCCGATGGACGAGGGCAGCGTCGATCACGGGCCGGGTGAGTCGGGCGCCGGTGAGCCGGCTCTGCTCGGTGACATCGTGCTGGCTCCGGAGGTGGCGGCGAAACAGGCCGCC
Source organism: Actinoplanes sp. GCM10030250 (assembly GCF_042666575.1). NCBI lineage: Bacteria > Bacillati > Actinomycetota > Actinomycetes > Micromonosporales > Micromonosporaceae > Actinoplanes > Actinoplanes sp. GCM10030250. The sequence continues at coordinate 61,387 of NZ_JBHTDO010000022.1, forward strand.
GCCGCCGGCCACGCGGCGGCGGACGAGCTGCACCTGCTCACCGTGCACGGCGCCCTGCACCTGCTCGGCTACGACCATGCCGAGCCGGACGAGGAGCGGGAGATGTTCGCTCTGCAGAACAAGCTTCTGCAGAGCTGGCGTGCCAGTCGCAAGGCCGGCTAACCATGGACCCCGCCCATCTCCTGACGCTGACCACCATGACCGGCCTGCCGGACCTGAGAACGATCGCGGCAGCACCGGTCTCGGCCGGCCTGCCGGATCTGAGTACGACGCTCGCGGCAGCGCCGGTCTCCACCGGTCTCCCCGACGCTCAACTGATCATCGTCGCTGTCCTGCTGGTGCTGCTGGCGGGGCTCGCATCGATGACCGACGCAGCTCTGGCCACCGTTTCGCCGGCGCGGGCCGCGGAACTCGCCCGCGATGGCCAGCGGGGTGCCGGTGCCCTGGCCGCGGTCGCCTCCGACGTCGTCCGGCACGTCAACCTGCTGCTGCTCCTGCGACTGCTCTGTGAGCTGACCGCGACCACGCTTGTCGCTCTCGTGGCCGTGGACACCTGGGGGGTCGGCTGGCGGGCCGCGCTTGTCGCCGCCGGCGCGATGACGCTGGTGAGCTTCGTCGTCGTGGGGGTCGCCCCGCGGACGGTGGGGCGCCAGCACGCGTACGCGGTCGGTTGCGCCACCGCCCCGCTGGTCCGCTGGCTGGGCAAGGTGCTGAACCCGCTCGCGAGCCTGCTGATCCTCATCGGTAACGCGGTGACTCCCGGTAAGGGGTTCCCGGAGGGCCCGTTCGGCAGCCAGGTGGAGTTGCGTGAACTGGTCGACCTGGCCGAGCAGCGTGGCGTCGTCGAGCACGGTGAGCGCGAGATGATCCACTCGGTGTTCGCGCTGGGGGACACGATCGCCCGTGAGGTGATGGTCCCGCGTACCGAGATGGTGTGGATCGAGGCGCCGAAAACGCTCCAGCAGGCGCTGTTCCTCTTCCTGCGGTCGGGCTTCTCCCGTATTCCGGTGATCGGCGAGAGCGTCGACGACGTGCTGGGCGTGCTCTATCTGAAGGATGTCATCCGGCGGACGCAGAACGGGGATCCGGCGGCGGCCGCGCAGGCGGTGGCCGAGGCGATGCGCCCGGCGACGTTCGTGCCGGAGTCCAAGCCCGTCGACGACCTGCTGTCGGAGATGCAGGCGGCCCGCAATCATCTGGTGATCGTCGTCGACGAGTACGGTGGCACGGCCGGCCTGGTGACGATCGAGGACATCCTCGAGGAGATCGTCGGGGAGATCACCGACGAGTATGACGTGGAGCGCCCGCCGATCGAGCACCTCGACGACGGCGCGGTCCGGGTCGCGGCGCGGCTCCCGATCGAGGACCTGGGTGAGGTGTTCGGCGTGGAGCTGCCCGCCGACGAGGTGGAGACGGTCGGTGGCCTGCTCGCGCAGACCCTGGGCCGGGTGCCGATTCCCGGCGCCAACGCGGAGGTGGGTGGCTTGCACCTGACCGCCGAGGGCGCATCAGGCCGGCGGAACCGGATCGACTCGGTGCTGGTGCGCCGGGTGCGCCCGGAACCGGGGGCCGACGAACAGACTGATGACAACGTTGCCGAGAACGAGGAAAGACAACCCGCAGATGCCTGAGCAGACCTTCGCCGCCGCGACCGTCCCGAGCGCGGACGGTGCCGCGTTGAGCGCCGAGGACGCCAAACTGGTCACCCTGGCGCGCAGCTCGCGCGCCCGGGTGGGTGCGGTCGAGGGCGCAGCGGTACGCGACCAGGACGGCCGCACCTACGCCGCGGCGACCGTGACGCTGCCCAGCCTCGCGGTGACGGCGTTGCAGCTCGCGGTGGCGCAGGCGGCGTCGTCGGGCGCGACCCGCCTGGAGGCAGCCGCGGTGGTGACCGAGGCGTCGACGCTCGACGGAGCAGGCCACGCTGCGGTGCGTGATCTGGCTGCCGACGCGCCGATCCACGTGGCCGGCCCGAACGGCGCACTGCTCGGCACGGTCAACTGATGGCCCAGGAGCGAAACGCGCAGGGTTCGGGCAGGCCGCAGGGCTCGGGTAGGCCGCAAGGTTCGGGTAGGCCGCAGGGCTCGGGCCGGGCGCAGGGTTCGGGCAAGACGCAAGGTTCCGGTGGAGCGCAGGTTTCGGGTGGAGCGCAGGGTTCGGGCGGGGAGCGCCGGCTGACGGCGGGGGAGCGCAACGAGCTGCGCCGCCAGGAGCGACGTGCGGCCCGGCGTGCCGCGGATCAGGGCGCGGACCAGCGCAGCGGCGGCCAGTCCAGCCGCTCTGGCACTCAGGGCAGCGGCGGTCAGCCCGGCCGCTCGGGCACTCAGGGCGGCGCTTCCGGTGGCCAGGGGAACCGCTTCGGGAGCCAAGGGGATCGTCCCGCGCGTCGTGGCGGGACCGGGGCGGAACGGGCCGCCTCCGGTAAGCCCCGGGAACGGACACGTCCGGCCGCGGAACAGTCGGTCTCCCGTACCGGAAAGCAGTTTTCCTCCAAGGTCCATCGGCACAAGGCCGCGCGTTCCGATAAGGCGGCCGACGGGGTTTATCGTGCTGGTTTTGCCTGTTTTGTCGGGCGGCCGAATGCTGGCAAATCCACGCTGACGAATGCGATTGTCGGTCAGAAGATCGCGATCACGTCGAGTAAGCCGCAGACCACCCGGCACGTGATTCGCGGCATTCTGCACCGCCCGGATTCGCAGCTGGTGCTGGTCGACACGCCGGGTCTGCACCGGCCGCGGACGCTGCTCGGTGAGCGGCTCAACGACCTGGTCAGGGAAACGTGGAGCGAGGTCGACGTGATCGGGGTGTGCTTCCCGGCGGACGAGCCGGTGGGGCGCGGCGACCGGTTCATTTCGACGGAGGTCAGCGAGCTCAAGGCCAAGGTGATCGCTGTGGTGACCAAGGTCGACCTGGTTGATCCGGCCACCCTGACCGAGCGGCTGCTGGCGGTCGCCGAGCTGTACGACTTCGCCGAGATCGTCCCGGTCAGTGCGGTCTCCGGGCATCAGGTGGAGATTCTGACCGATGTGATGGTCAAGTATCTGCCGGAGTCGCCGCAGCTCTACCCGGACGACGTCCTGACCGACGAGCCCGAGCAGGTGCTGATCGCGGAGCTGATCCGGGAGGCGGCGCTGGAGGGTGTGCGCGATGAGCTTCCGCACTCGATCGCGGTGCTCGTCGAGGAGATGATGGTCGAGGGCAACCTCACCAAGATCTACGCCGATCTGTACGTGGAGCGCGACAGCCAGAAGTCGATCGTGATCGGGACCCGTGGTGCGCGGCTCAAGGATGTCGGCACGCGCGCCCGGGCGGAGATCGCGGAGCTGTTGGGTACGAAGGTTTATCTGGACCTTCATGTTCGTGTCGCCAAGGAGTGGCAGCGCGACCCGAAGCAGCTGCGTAAGCTGGGTTTTTAGATTTAAACATGGACATAGCCTGACTATGGGATAGTTCACCGGAGTTTGCGCTTTTCGGTCGGCCACGGGTAACACCTTTGGCCATGCGAAACCGGTACCTGGATCTCCTGCGCGCCGTCGCGACCGTCCGAGTGGTGATCTATCACCTCACCGGGTGGGCGGCGCTCACGGTGGTCTTTCCGGCGATGTCGGTGATGTTCGCGCTGGCAGGCTCGCTGATGGTGGCCTCGCTGGACCGGTTCGGGGTGTGGGCGGTCGAGCGCCGCCTGCGCCGCCTGCTGCCGTCCCTCTGGGTGATCGCCCTGATCGCGGTGCCGGCGATGCTGATCGCCGGCACACCGTGGGATTCCGGCCTGCTGCTCTGGGGCTTCCCGATCGTCGACCCGGAGGCCACCGGCTGGTGGATGCAGGCGCTGAGCCACGCCTGGTACCTGCGGGACTTCCTCTGGCTGGTGCTGCTCTCGCCGCTGGCGCTACCGGTGTTCCGGCGGTTCCCGCTCGCCACCGTGCTCGCGCCGTACCTGGCTCTGGCGGTCCTCGAACTCGGCGACATCGCGGTGCCCGCCGTGGCCCGCGACCTCGCCCTGTACGGCGGGGCGTGGCTGCTCGGCTTCGCACACCACGACGGTCACCTGGACCGGCTCGGCCGCAGGTGGCTGCTCGGCATCGCGGCGGGCCTGGCGGTGCCGGCCGCGGTCTGGGTGCTCAGCAATCCCGGCCCGCGCGGGTACGACCTCAACGACATCCCACTCGGCAACGCCCTCTGGTCGGCGGCGTTCATCCTGGTCGCGCTGGCGTTCTCGCCGATGGTGCGGGAACACCGGGTACTCACCGTGCTGAACTCGCGAGCGCTCACCATCTATCTCTGGCACGTGCCGCTGATCGTGGCGGTGACCCAGATCGGGGAGCGTGCCGGGCTTCCGGTCCGCGGCGTGGCCGGGATCGGATGGCGGGCTGTGGTGGTCGTCCTGCTGCTCGGAGTGGTGATCGCCGCGGTGGGCTGGGTGGAGGACCTGGCTTCCGGACGGCGGCCCGTGCTGCTGCCGGGCCGGAGGGTTCCGGTCCCGGCGGCGCCCTCGGTGGTTTCCCCCGCTTCGGCCCCGTCCGGCTCGCTCGTTTCCAGCTCTAGCGCGACATCTCGTTTCTAGCGCGCCATCCCGTCTCTAGCGCGCCATTACGGTGAGATCGCCGCTGCGGGCACGCAGGTCGAGGGAGTTGGTTGCCTTCGGGTCCACCGAGATGCCCTGGTCCACGAACTCGTCGCCGCTGAGGGTGTCGGTGCGGACCTTGTAGTCGCCGGCGGGCACGTTCACCTCCATGTCGCCGCTGCTCACCGAGGCCGTCACGGAGGCGGGCTCGGTGATGCCGAGCAACATGTCGCCCGAGGTGGCGTGGGCCGTGATCGGGCCGGCGATGTCCTGCGCGGTGAGGTCGCCCGAGGTGACCTCCAGGGTCGCCTCGGGGGCGCCGGTCACCAGGAGGTCCCCGGAGGTCGTCTTGACCTTCACCGGGCCGGTGGCGCTCTGCACCCCGACATCCCCTGAGGTCAGCTTCAGGTCGACGGGGCCGACGCGCTCCAGCAGGATGTCACCGGAGCCCAGCTCGCCGCGGACGGTCACCCCGGCGGGCGCCTCGATCTGGTACGAGATGTAGCAGTCGCGACCGCAGTCGGTGGACAGCGTCAGGATCGAGCCGGACAGCTCGTACGACGGGCCGGGGTCGGTCGAGCCGCGGATCTCCCGCTTGATCCGGGTCTCCGTGGCAGTGCTTGTCGTCACCATCACGTCGGCGGCGCCACCGGTCAGCACGATGTCGGTGACCTTTGCCTTCTCGGTGTCGTCGAAGGTCATCTTGGCGCCCACCACACCGTCGCAGCCGGCCAGGGTGATCACCGAGGCGGCGGCGAGGGTAACGGCAACTCTTCGGTTCATGGCCTGACGCTATTTGGGTACCCTCTCCGGGCACCATGGGTCCCGTCCCGGAGCCGACCCTGAGATCCGGGTCAGGGTATGTCGTAGGCACCGGGCAGAATGACAGGGTGCCCGCCGGATACCGACGCCAGCTCTACCGCGACGACGCGGTGGTCCTGCGCGTCCAGAAACTCGGCGAGAGCGACCGGATCGTCACCCTGCTGACCCGCCGGCACGGTCGCCTGCGCGCGGTCGCCCGCGGGGTCCGCCGCACCACGTCCCGCTTCGGTGCCCGGCTGGAGCCGTTCGGCCACATCGACCTGCAGCTCGCCGGCTCCCCCGAGGGGGTGGGCAGCTCGCTGCACTCGGTCAGCCAGGTCGAGGCCCTCACGCTGTTCGGCAAGAGCTTCCTCACCGACTATCCGAGATACACGGCGGCCAGCGCGATCTGCGAGACCGCCGAGCGGCTCACCCCCGTCGAGCGGGAGCCCGCACTGCGGCTCTTCCAGCTCACCCTCGGCGCGTTCAAGGCCCTCTCGGTCGGGGAGCACGCGGGGAGCCTGGTGCTCGACGCCTACCTGTTGCGGGCGATGGCCTTCGCCGGCTGGGCGCCCGCGATCACCGAGTGCGCGGTCTGTGGCACTCCCGGGCGGCATGCGGCGTTCGCCGTACCGGCTGGTGGTGCTGTTTGTCCTGACTGCCGCCCACCCGGCGCCGCCCATCCCAGCCCGGACACCCTCGGGTTGATGAATGCATTGACCACCGGCGACTGGGCGATCGCCGACGCCACGGCGCCCTCGGTGCGCCGGGAGTGCAGCGGCCTGGTCGCCGCCCACCTGCAATGGCACATGGAGCGCGCGCTGCGCTCGCTGCCGCTTGTCGATCGACGGGAGTTGAACCCTTGACGCCGCGCCCGCCCACCCCGCACATCTCCGGTGCCCGGCCGCCCCAGTTGCCCTCCGCCGCGATCCCGCGCCACGTGGCGATCGTGATGGACGGCAACGGCCGCTGGGCCAAGGAGCGGGGGCTGTCTCGCACCAAGGGGCACGAGCAGGGGGAGTATTCGCTCTTCGACACCATCGAGGGCGCCATCGAGCTGGGCATCCCCTACCTCTCGGCGTATGCGTTCTCCACCGAGAACTGGAAACGCTCGCCCGAGGAGGTGCGCTTCCTGATGGGCTTCAACCGCGATGTGATCCGCCGCCGCCGCAACCAACTCGTCGACCTGGGCGTCCGGGTGGTCTGGTCGGGCCGTGCCGGCCGGCTGTGGAAAAGCGTGATCTCCGAGCTGCAGACCGCCGAGGAGATGAGCCGGAACAACAAGACGCTCACCCTCCAGTTCTGCGTGAACTACGGCGGCCAGGCCGAGATCGCGGACGCGGCAGCGGCGATCGCCCGCGACGTGGCGGCCGGCAAGCTCAAGGCCGACAAGGTCAACGAGAAGACGATCGCGAAGTACCTCTACCACCCGGAGGTTCCGGAGGTGGACATGTTCCTGCGCCCCTCCGGCGAGCAGCGTACGTCGAACTTCCTTCTCTGGCAGTCGGCCTATGCGGAGATGATCTATCTGGACACGCTTTGGCCTGATTTCGATCGCCGCCATCTTTGGTACGCGTGTGAGCTTTACGCTCAGCGGGATCGGCGCTTCGGTGGCGCCCTGCCGAACCCGGTCAGCCCGACCTGATCGGGAGGCCTGACCTGATCGGGAGGCCTGACCTGATCGGGAGGCCTGACCTGATCGGGAGGCCTGACCTGACCGGGAGGCCTGACCTGATCGGTGTCGCGGTTGCGACGCGGGCGGTGTTCGGCCGGGCTGCTCCTGCCATCGTGAGGCGATGAGCGCCCGGGAACTGTGGATAGTGCGGCACGGTGAGGCCACACCCGACCAGAACGATCTGAGCGAGACCGGCCGCCAGCAGGCTGATCACCTCGGTGCCCGGCTGGCGGGTGTGCCGTTCGCCGCGATCAGCCACAGCCCGAAGGCCCGGGCGGTGCGGACCGCGACGACAGTGGCCGCACACCTGCCCGGTACGCCGGTGCGTGAGGCTGCCGAGCTGAACGACCGGATCCCGCCGGACGACCTGGCCGCGATGGCCGCGATGATCGCCAAGTTCACGGCGCCGGCGTCCGCGTCTCCGGAGTTGTTGATCACGCACAATTTTCAGGTGGGCTGGTTCGTGCGGGAAGCACTTGCCGCGCCGGCCGCCCGCTTCGACGCGATGAACTCGGCGAACACCGGGCTCACGGTGATCCGCTATCCGGCCGGTGGCCCGCCTCGGGTGCTGCTCTTCAACGATCTGTCGCATCTGCCGGCGGAGTTGCGATGGACAGGCTTGCCGCCTGAGCTGCGGTTATAAGCCTCTCGCGTGATCCAGGGAACGAATGTCCTCTAAGCGGTGACGGCCCGGATCGCGGCGTCGGCGTCGGTCAGGTCCGGCAGGACGGTGTGTGCCCCGGCCGCGACCAGCTCGGCCGCCGCCGTCGCACCGGTCGCCACGCCGATCGCGATCGCGCCGTTCTTCAGCGCCGCCGTCACGTCGTTGACCGTGTCGCCGATGACAACCGGCCGGAACGTCTCGCCGTACTTGACCCGCGCCCGCTCCAGGCTGCGGCGCACCAGGGTCGCACGCACGCTGTCGTCCGTGCCGTAGCCACCGACCTCGGCGTCGAACGAACCCTCCAGCCCGAACGCCGCCACCTTCGCCGCCGCGACCTCCGGGACGTTGCCGGTGACCAGCGTCTGCACCACTGCCGGGTCGTCACCGAGCCGGGTCAGCACCTCACGGACACCCGGCATCAACGCACCCTGCTCGGCGAACTCGTGCTTGATCTCGTGAACGTTCCGGACGTAGCTGGCGAAGAACCGCTCCGGCGTACAGTCCGTCACCCCGTGCACGGTGAACACCTCGGCGCAGATGTCCAGGTCGGTACGCCCGCCGAAGACCGGCGTATCCCGCCACGCCAACCCGGTCACCTCGGTGAACGCCGCCTTCCACGCCCGCGCCGCAACCCCGCCACCGCGCAGCAGCGTGTAGTCGATGTCCCACATCACCAGGCGTCTCACGACTGGCCCAGCACCCGCTCGATGTGCTCGACCTTGGCCGTCAGTGCGCCGGTGACCCCCGGTCGCACGTCCGCCTTCAGGGAGAGGCTGACCCGCGGTGCAACAGCCGCTACGGCGTCGACCGCCTGCTTCACGACAGCCATCACCTCGTCCCACTCACCCTCGACAGTGGTGAACATGGCATCGGTCCGATTCGGCAGACCGGAGGCGCGAACAACACGCACGGCCTCAGCGACAGCGTCACCGACCGAGTCCCCGTCACCGATCGGCGTCACAGAGAAGGCAACCAGCATGGATCCATCTTCCCATTGAGTCGATCAACGCGTACGACTAGTCTGGGCGTACGTCAACTTGTCTCTTGAAGATCATAGTGAGGGGCTTTTGGGGGACTGTTCTGATGCGGGCAGCGCCTCATCGTGAGCGATCGCCTGCGAGTGCCGGGATGCGCTGCGCATATATTTGCCTGCTCATGCAACCGCGCATCTGCGTTCCGCGTATATCTGAGGGTCTGGCGCGGTGGTGGCTGGTGTAGCTAACGTCCGTGACCGAAGGGTGCTCCTTACCTCTTCAGGCGATGCCGAGCCGGTAACCGAGTTGTTATGGTTAACTTTCGGTAGTCCGAGGGTCACTGATGGTCTTGGATGTCGGATTGGGGACAGTGCCGGATTCTCATGAGGGGCATACCTAACGGCAGGTGCCGTTCGGTACATGAGTGAGAATGACTGCTGGGATGGGGGATCATGCGCAGCGTGAAATTGATCAAGAATCCCGCGATGAATCCATTCATCTCTATTGAGTTTCGGCCCAGGGTCGCGCGGAGTGATCTTATGTCCGCCGCTATGCTGCCCGCCATGTCAAAAGAGTCCGAGCGCTCCGCTCTTCGCTTGGAGCAGTCTGCGCTGCGTGCCGAACAGGCTGAGCTGCAGGTGGAGAAGCTGAGGCTGCAGGTCGCGACACTCGAGGCCGACATCAGGCAACTCCGTGACAAGGACCGGGTGACGCTGCAGATTGCCCGCTTCGCTTTGCTGCAGCGCCTCGTCGAGGCGTTCGGCTGGGCTCTTGTGGTTGCCGCGGCATATTTTCCGCTACAGGCCGTCGAGCCGCTGGCGCGAAGCTTCGGAAGTAATGATGCGGAGCCGAGCGCCAGCCTGAAGATACTGATCGCCTTCGCTGCGATTGTCGGCATCGGCTGGCTGGTGACAGGTATTCAAAGCCGACTCAGGAAACGTAAGATCAAGGCTCAACGGCGACGCCTGGATGAATTGGAGAAAGAACTCGGGGAGAAATCTCCTCCGATCCAGAAGGCTGGCACGTGACATGGAAGCCGTTCCGATGCTGCTGCTCGTGATGCTGCTGGCTGTGGCGCTACTGCCGTTCGCGATCGCATTTCAGCTGACGAGCCTGGCGCACAGTGTCTACCGGAATCGCTTGTGGCTACTTCGTGACCGGATAACCGATGATCTGCGGCGCGGGAATGTGGGAAGGAGTGATTCTGCCGGCCAGATCAAGGAAATTGTTGATCGGCAGATCCATATCGTCGGCCGTCACACGCTAGCCGACTCTCTCATAGCGATCAACGTGTTCGAGGTGGCGGGTGACACCTCGGTTTTCGACGACATATTGCAGGACGGGACGCCTGACGACGACCGGGCGACGTTGATCGGATACCTGGAGGATTTCCAGCACGCGACTTCCAGCCACCTGAAATGGGGTTCGGTCTTCGGCTGGTTCATTTCCGGGGTCTTCGGCGTCGCCGTGTTCGCCGCGTCCATGATCCGCCGAGTGTTGCGCGGTTTCGGAACCTCGGCTGATCCGAACCACGTTGATCTCAGTGGCGAGGTCGAGGGTGGCAACGGCGAAGGTGGCAACGGCGAGATTGGTAGCGGTGAGTTCGGGCGTGGTGGCGACCGCGTTCCGGGTCGCCGAGAAGAGCGTCGCCGCCGCCCGGGGATTGGACGAAGACGGGCGAAGACAGCGGTGGAACAAGTGGCTCAAGAGCTGCGACACAAGGTGGAGCGGGCCGAGGTGGAGATCATGCCTGCCGCGGCGCCCGCACGCCCCGCGAGTCCCGCCGCTCGAGCGGAAGTGTTGGCGGGGCGCTAGCCTGCTGAAAGGCGTCGGGTGCGGGTCTGCCGCGTGTCGGCGAAGCGCTAGCCCGCGGCGATGTCTTTTCGCATCTCCTGTAGCAGTCGCACCTGCAACTGGGCCAACTGTGAGCCCGTGTCCCTCTTGGCGATCGCCTCGAAGTAGTCCGTCGCGGCCTGGTCGACCGAGAGTGGTGCAACGATGGAGACCTCTGCCAATAGCGCTGCGGCTTTTGTCTGAGCGTCTCGGCAGCTTTGAGTGATCTTTTGAACTTCGATTTCTTCGAGGTCCTCGGCTGACAGCATTCTGATCTCGGAATGCTTCATCTCGTGAAGTGCTCCGAGAAGCCGGCCATACAGTGAACGACGGTCGGATCGCAAGTTGCGGTCATGCTGGATTCGCAGAGTTTTGTGGGCCAGCCAGGCGGTGACGGAGATGGTTACCGTCCCTACTGTTCCCGTCACGGCGGGGCCGACCCATTCCCATGCCACGATATGAGTGTGGCAGTCGCCGTCAACGTCCGGCGCGTTCGGACCCGCGATGGGATTCGAGAAAATTCCTCGGAATAGCAGTCACCTCGGATGCGAAACGGCCGAGCTGGTTGATGGCGGCAGGGCGGGTTCGGCAGGGCGGGTTCGGCAGCGCGGGTTCGGCAGGGCGGGTTCGGCGGCGGGCTGGTTGACGGACGGCCCACCAACTCTGCCGGCGGCGTGGCGCTCCCGAAGACGCACCGGACCGGTTCGGCTCAGAGGACGTAGTTGGCGATCAGCTGGCTGAGCTGGCGGATGTCGACGTTGCGCTTGAATTCGAGGCGGACGTTGCCGAGGCCGCTGAACCACAGGTCGAGTTCGGAGTCGCGGTCGAAGCTGCCGGCGGTCTCGATCGAGAAGGCCTGGATGCGGTTGTAGGGCAGCGTCGTGAAGTCGGTCTTCGAACCGGTGAGGCCCTGGACGTTCGCGGCGATCAGGCGCTTGTCGGTGAAGACCACGAAGTCGCGGACCGTCTTGAACGCGAAGAACACCTGCTCGTTCTGCACCAGGAACGGGGCGACCTGGGAGATGACCTCCTGCGGGTCGCAGGGGTTGAGCTTGAAGACGGAACCGTTCTGGAAGTCGATCACGACACCACGGTAGCGACGCCGCCCAACGGCCGGGTCCGCCGCCGCCGGAATCAGCGCGAGTGAGCGCACACATTGAGGTTGCGTGCGAGCCGGCTGCTGTCCTGGCGTGGGTAAAAGCGCACGATCGGGCTATGTGTGCGCCGGCTGCTGCTGAACAGGCTGCTACCAAGCAGCGACCGCACACGCCGCGGCTAACGCGTGCGAGCAGTCGCACACGTTAGCCATAACGCGTGCAGATAAACGCACACGTTAGCCGTAACGCGTGCAGATAGGCGCACACGTTAGCCCTAACGTGTGCAGACAGGTGCACACGTTAGCCGCAACGTGGGTGGGCGGGGGCGTGCGGTGCGGCTCAGGTGGTGCGGTGGTGGGCCAGGAGGGTGGCGACCTCGGTGGCGAGGTTGGTGGTGGCCTCGATCTCGGTGCGGCGGATCGACACGTTTTCGATGTTGAAGCCGTAGGGCAGGCCGAGGTGTTCGCAGAAGTCGATGAGGTCGCGGGCGATGGCCAGGCACTGGCGGTAGGACTCGGTGAGTGGGTCGGGGGAGTGGCGCAGCGAGTTCTCCAGCCAGCGGGGGACGTCGACGCCCAGCCAGCGGAGGAACTCGAGGGTTTTCAGCGAGCCGCAGAGTGACAGCGTGAAGATGACGGTGCGGGGCTTGACGTCGCGGGCGCGGCACTCCAGGTAGTAGTCGCTGAGCAGGTTCTTCGTGTCGTTGATGTGGTAGATCACCTGGGAGATGAAGAAGCTGACGCCGCGTTCCTGCTTGTCCAGCATGCGCAGGTGCTCGTCGCGGCGCTCGCCGATCAGCACCGCGCCGAGGGGGAGGTCGGGGTTGGACTCGGCGCGGATTTCCTGGGCTCGGCGCAGGCCGGTGTGTACCGGTTTGCCGCCTGAGGAGGCGCCGACGAAGACGGTATGCACGTCGGGGCCGGCGCTTGTCATCCAGTGTCGGAGCTCGTCCTCCGGATATTTGCCGACGCAGCGGTAGATGACCACCGGGCGGCGCCAGCCGGTCAGGTGGTCGGCGTAGTACCGGGCCGGGTCGAGGGTCGGCAGGTACGGGAAGGGGCGCTCGCCCGGGATGCGGTCGGACTCGTCGTCGATGTCGTAGAGGATCAGGCCGTCGACGTCGAGCGGGGCGAGGCGGCCGATGGTGACCTCGGCGATCTCCTTGATCCGCTCCTCGGGGGTCCTGCTCTTCGGCGGCGTGATGCTGAAGAGCAGCACGCCGCTGTGGGCGTCGGCGAGCAGCTGGCGCAGCGGGGGACGAGACATTCCCCCACAGTAGGGAGGACCTGGTCAGTGGTCCGCACAGCAGGGGGTGGGATCCCGCCTTTCGAACGGCACCAGCCGTCCGCCCGCCGCCGGTGTGGTGACCAGCACGAGTTCGCCGTCCCGGAACTGCGGGCGGACGAAGTCGCCGGTCTCCACCACTGTCGCCGGATCGGCGGGGCCGCTGCCGAGCACCTCGACCCGGGAGATCGAGCTGCGCTGCAGGATCTCACTGACGGTCAGCTCACCGGTTAGCCGCTCCACGCCGGGGAACCGCACCGCGCGGCCGGATCGCCCGGAGGCGGCGGCCTGGGCGGCCACCGCCAGCTCCGGCGCGGAATCGATCTCCAGGAGGGTGAGCAGGCTGATCGCGACGTGCGGGAACGGTGCGGTCACCAGGTGGGTGCAGGCCAGCACCGGCGCCGGGTCCAGCGCCCGGATCCAGCGATCAGCCTCGGCCAGCGTGCGATGACCGAAACTGACCCCAAGAATCCGGGCCCGGAAACCGACACCGCCGCCGACGGAAGACGTGACGGCTGCGGTCATCGAGGCAGAACCCAGATCGGGTTGGTGTAGAACCACAGGTCACCCCACGGGTCGGCGGAGCCCGCGACATCAAGCTGCGGTCCGTACGGGTCAACCGCCGTGCCGAGCAGCCCGGGCTGCGTACGATTACCGTCCGTCCCGCGTACCCGCAGGTAGAACGGCTTGTCGAGGCGCCCCAGCGGATAGCTGATCGTGACCTTCCCGCCGGCCTGCGAGATCTCGAACGACTTGACCACCCTGGTGTTCGGGGTGGTGTAGACGTCCTTGTCCGCGACCGGCCCGGTGACCGTACCGACGATCACGTCGACCCGCTTCAGGGCCGGGATGAAGCCGGCCCAGTTCGGGATGTCCTGGAGGTCGATCTCGAGGACCAGTTCGGTCGAGGTGCCCCGCTTGACCTGGAGCACACCGCCGAGCGGCGTCCCGGTCGAGGAGCGGCGGTCGCCGGTGACGCGTACCCGGGCGTCCAGGTTCTTGATCAGCCGGCCGTGGTCGACCCAGACGCGGCCGGCGCGCAGGCCGTCCATGACCGACTTGTACGAGAAGGACGACGCGCCCACGTTCGTACGGCCGTAGTAGCCCGGCCAGAAGTCGCCGGCCTGCGTGTTGATCGACCCGTTGTAGACGGGGTCGTTGTATTTGCCGTTGGTGTTGAAGTCGCTGCCCGGGCCGCGCTCGGTCTGGTCCAGGTAGTTGACGTGGCTGTCCGAGTTGACGGTGATCCACCACGCCTTGCCCTCGGCGAGCAGGCTGTCCCAGAGGCCGCCGACGGTGGCGGTCATCCAGTCGAAGCCGCCCCAGGTGCGGTAGCTCTCCAGCGGGTAGCCGGCGAACGACGCGGCCGACGGATTGTTGTCGTAGTAGCCACGGGCGCCGCCCCGGCCGTTCGGTGCCGGGATGCCCGCGGCCTGGTGGCCCGGTGCGCCCTCGAAGCCGACGGCGACGGTCGGGTCGGCGTCACGCCAGTTGCGGATCTCGTGCGGCGAGTCGATGCCGCGCCGGGCCGGGTGGTTGGCGAAGAACAGCGCACCGTCGACCTTGCGCTTGCGTACCTGCTCGCCGAGGAACTGGATGCCGGCGATCGCCATCGCCTCGTTCTGGGCGTTGGTGTTGGTCGCCGGCAGCATCGAGCCGTCGTACGCGTTCTCGAACTGCTTGAGGACGTCGACCTCGTGACGGCCCGGGTGCACGAACACGGTGGCGTGCTCGGCGGCCGGGATGTTCCACTCCAGACCCTGGAAGGTGAGCAGCTCCGGCAGTTCCTTGCGGGTACGCAGGATGTCCGGGTTGACCTTGTCCACGCCGATCTTGGCATGGGTGACACTGCCGTGGTCGGTGATGGCCAGCCAGTCCAGCCCGTAGGCGTGGCCCTTCGAAGCCTGGTCGAGGACCCGGTACTGGGCGTCGGAGCTGTACTGGGTGTGAATGTGGTGGTCGCCGGCGAGCCAGCGGAACCCGCCCTTCGCGGTGCCACCACCGGCGGCGTCGTGGGTGTGCCGGAGCCCGGCGGCCGCGGCGGCGCCCGGCTGGGCGAGCACGGAGGCGGCCGCACCGGCGCCGAGCAGGCCGGCGCCGAGCAGGAAGCGGCGGCGGGAGCTGTCACCGGGGGAGAGCTCGCTCTCCGGGATGCTCAGGTCCAGCGCCTCCGGAACGTCGGCGCCGGTTGCGGAAACAGAATGCGAATGATCGTGGCCGTGACCCATGCGCGTCACCCTGATCCGATCAGGACAACGGCCGCTGGCGATCTCGTGACCGCCGGGCGAACGATCAGCCGACAACCGGCCGGAAAACCCCCAACGCCACTGAAAGCGTCAAGATCGACATGGCGGCCACACCGGCGCCGACCAGCAGCGCGGTATCCGCGGCGGTGAAGTGCTGGCGCCGGGCGTAGGTGCGGGGTGCGCCCGAGTCGAAGCCCCGCGCGTCCATCGCCACCGCCAGCCGGACCCCGCGCCGCAACGCGCCGACCAGCAGGGCGAACGCGGTCGAGGCGAACATCCGCAGCTTCGCCACCGGGTTGCGCCCGGCGTCGACACCGCGCGCCCGGCGGGCCAGGGTGAGCGTCCGCCACTCCTCGCCGAGCAGCGGCAGCAGCCGGAACGCGGCGAGCGCCCCGATGGCGAACCGGGCCGGTGCCTTCGCGTTCTGCACCAGCGCGTCGGCCAGGTCGGTGGGGTCGGTGGTCGCGAAGACGACGATGCCGGGCAGCGCCACCGCGAAGATCCGCAGGATCAGGCCGGCCGCGCTCGCGAGCACGCCCGTGGTGATGTCGAAGGGCCCGAGCGACACCAGCAGGCTGCCGGTGCGCTCGGCGGCGAACAGTGTCAGCGTGACCAGCACCCCGGCCGCGGCGAGCAGCAGCGGTGCCACCCGGCGGGCCAGCGCCCGGTAACGCACACCGAAGAACGGCAGCACCGCGAGTTCCAGCAGCAGCGCCACGGCCGGGGTGAACGGGTCGACAGTGGAGACCAGAGGGAGCGAGAACAGCAGGGCGGCGCCGAGCTTGGCGACCGGGTTACGGCGGGCGAGGGGCGCGGAGACATCGGCGATGACCTCGAACGCGGTCACGGGCGCAACCTCCGGGGAAGTGGGTCCGGCGCCGGCTCACCGAGGGGCACGGTGCGGTCGGCGATCGTACGGACGAACGCCTCGTCGTGGGTGACAGCGACGATCCCGTGCCCCTCCGCCCGCAGCCCGGCCAGCAGGTCGACAAGCTCCTGCCAGGTACGCCGGTCCTGTCCGAACGTCGGCTCGTCGAGCACCAGCAGCCGCGGCGCGGTGGCCAGCGCCGTCGCCACGCTGAGCCGCCGGGCCTCACCGCCGGAGAGGGTGTACGGGTTGGCCGCCGCCAGCTTCGTCAGCCGCAGCCGTTCCAGCAGCTCGCCGACGATCCGCCGGACCTCCTCCGGCGTCTTGCCGACCCGGCGTGGCCCCAGCGCCAGCTCGTCGGACACCCGGCTGGTGACGAACTGGTGCTCCGGGTTCTGGAAGACCGATCCGATCCGCTGGGTGAGCGCCGCCGCCCGCCACCGGTGCGGGGGCCGCCGGTCACCGAACGCCTCGATCCGTCCCGAGTCCGGGGCGATCAGCCCGCCGAGCAGCAGCGCGAGCGTGGACTTTCCGGCGCCGTTGGGCCCGGTCACGGCCACCAGCTCGCCGGCTCCCGCACCGATCGAGACGGGAGCCAGCCGTCCGGTCACGGAGATGTGCTCAGCCCGTACAAAATCGTTCTGTGCCTTTGATATGGCCTTGATCGGCGCGGTGCTGAAACCGGGCACCCAGACGCCCTCGTCCGCCAGCTTGTCGCCGTAGGCAGCGAAGATCACCTCGGGTGCGCCATCGGCGCGCACCCCACCGCCCGGCTCGAGCACCACCACGCGGTCCACCAGCTCGAGTGCCTCGGCCACCCGGTGTTCCACGATGATCAGCGTGGTCTCCGGGCTGGTCACCCGCGCGACCGCGGCACGGATCAGCTCAGCACCGGCCGGATCCAGGTTCGCGGTCGGCTCGTCGAGCAACAGCAGGCCTGGCCTCAGGGCCAGGACCCCGGCCAGGGCGAGGCGTTGCGCCTCACCGCCGGAGAGCGCGGTCGTCGGTCGATTGATGGGGTACCGGAAACCGACTCGATCAAGCGCATCGGATACTCGTGGCCAGATGTCATTTGCGGACACTCCCCGGTTCTCGCAACCGAACGCCACGTCGTCACCGCTGCGCGCCATCACCAGTTGCGTCTGCGGATCCTGGAAGACGATGCCGACACGCTCGCGGGCCTTCCGCGGATCCAGCCCGTCGATCTCGATGGTGCCCTCGGACTCGCCGGAGTCCTCCGCCAGCAGGCCCGCCAGCGCGGCGAGCAGGGTGCTCTTACCGGCCCCCGAGGGACCCAGCAGGAGCACCCGCTCGCCGTGCCGGATGTCCAGGTCCAGCCCGCGGACCGCCCAGGCGCGGCGCCCGGCGTGCCGCCACCCGAAATCGCGAAGCCGAACCTCACTCATGTCAGATGAGTGCCCGTTCCCGGCCCGCGCCGAACCGGTCCAGCACACCCGTCGGTGCGAGCGCCCGGACCACGGCCCAGCTGCCGAGCCCGGCCAGGAGCGTGCCGCTGACCACGGTGAAGATCGCGTACGGGATGCGGTAGCTCCCGAGCGCGTACTCGGAGTTCCAGACGATGAAGTCGAACAGTGCCGCGCTGAGGCCGGTCAGCGCACCGGCGAGCAGCGCAGCCGGCAGCCGGAACGACCGGTAGCGCAGCGCCGCGAACGCCAGCTCCGCGCCGAGGCCCTGGATCAGGCCCTGGGGGATGACTGTCGCGCCCCACGCGTTACCGAGCAGCGCGGAGATGATCGCCGCGACGGCCTCGGTGTAGAGCGCCGCACCCGGCTTGCGGATGATCAGGCCGCTCAGCACGGCCGGCATCAGCCAGACACCGTAGAGCAGGGCCTGAGCGGGCGGGAAGAAGGCGAACGCGCTCTCGGTGATGCTCCAGACCGTGTTCCAGGCCCAGAAGATCACGCCGAACGCGACGGCGATGACCGAGGCGATCACGACGTCCATCGTTCGCCAGCGGTTGGTGTTGATGTCTTTCATGACGCCTCCCAGCGGGTACCGGGAGGAGACGCACGCCGCGGACCGGGCGGCGATGCCCGGACACGGCGCGGCTGGAGAAGACCGAACTTCCTGCGCTGGCATTACCCAGATCAGGTACGAGGGTCTGCGGTTGCCCGCACTCTCAGCGCCTTGCGCTCCCCTGTCGGATCGAAGGTTGTTCGCGACCTACCTGGACCGGCGCCTCGGGTGGGTGACGCGCCTGATCTCCGCCGTCGCGAACAACCTTCGCTGCATGTGCTTCGATGACGCTAACACCCGGTAATGGCTGGGGACAGGGAGGGAGCGATCACATGCAGGTCAAGGCTCGCGGACTGACCTTCGACGTCCATGAGGGCGGACCCGCCGACGGTGATCCGGTGCTGCTTCTGCACGGATTTCCGCAGGATCATCGCGAGTTCGACCTCTTGGTCCCGCGGCTGCACGCGGCCGGTCTCCGCACCTACGCCCTGGATCAGCGGGGCTGCTCACCCGGCGCGCGGCCCGGCGAGGTGTCCGAGTACCGGATGGACGAGGTGACAGCGGACGCCCTCGCCGTGCTGGACAGCCTCGGTGTGGAGAAGGCGCACGTGGTCGGCCACGACTGGGGCGCCTACGTCGCCTGGCTGCTCGCCGCCCGGCACCCGGACCGGGTGCGGACGCTCACCGCGATCTCGGTACCGCACCCGCGCGCCATGATGCTGGCCATGCGTGTCCGCCTGTCGCAGCGCGCGCGTCTCGCGTACTTCAGGGTCTTCCAATCGGCGGGGGCGGAACGCCTGCTGCTCACCCGCAACGGCACCATGCTGCGCTGGATGCTGCGCCCGCTGCACCACGCCGAGCAGTACGTCGAGGCGATGCACGAGCCCGGCCGGCTCACCGGCGGCCTGAACTGGTACCGCGCCTTCAGCCTGGACCAGGTGGCCGGGACCGGTGTGGTGAAGGTGCCGACGACGTACGTCTGGAGCGACGGGGACGGGGTGGTCGGGCTCACCGCCGCGCTGCGGACCGCCGACTGGGTGGAGGCGGAATACCAGCTCGTCGCCATGAAGGGTGTCAGCCACTGGGTGCCGGAACAGGCGCCACGCGAACTCGCCGACGCCGTGCTGGCTCGCATCGGCGTTTGACCATGTGCCCGCGGGGGAACGCTGCGCCGTCATGGCGGTCGAAACACACACCCCCCGGAAAGATCAGTCCCACGAGACCGAGAAGCAGCGGTGGGACCGCAACTTCGCGGACCTGCTCCAGGAGCTGCGCGTCGCACAGACCGGCGTGCAGATCCTCTTCGCGTTCCTGCTGACCCTGCCGTTCAGCAGCGGGTTCCCGCAGGCCACGAACTTCCAGAAGGACGTATACATCGTGGCGCTGATCAGCGCGGCGTTCGCCACCGCGCTGATCATCTCGCCGGTCGCGTTCCACCGCGCGCTGTTCCGGCAGGGCCGCAAGCCCGAGCTGGTCCGGTACGCGCACAAGGTCGCCTCCGCCGGCCTGGCGTTCATGCTCGTCTCGATGGTGAGCAGCGTCCTGCTGATCACCGATTACGTGCTGGACTGGAAGTGGGCCATCCCGCTGACCGTGGCCACGGCACTCTGGTTCCTCTTCTACTGGGCGGCGCTGCCGTTCGCGCACCGCAACTGGGGCGAGGACGAGGACGAGAACGAGAACGAGAACGAGGTCAGCGCCGGCGCAGACCGAGCTGCCTGAGTTCGAGGTCGGCGAGAGCGTCCACCGCGTCGGCGTCACCGGCCCGCCAGCTCTGCGCGATGTCCGGGCCCAGTCTGGCCAGCTCGTTCAACGGGCGGCCGGCCAGGGCCCGGAGCGCCAGCAGGTCACGGCCGGCCGGTTCGCTGCGCACCGCGGCCGCCACACCGGCCCGCCGGATCCAGCGCAGCCGCCGCGGCAGCCATCCGAAGAGCACCAGGGCCAGCGGGACGGCGATCGCGATGAGCGGCAGGATCAGCGCCAGCTGGTGGACGAAATCCTGCTGCTCGCGGCCGGCGTCGGCGATGGACCGGGCGGCGTCGGCGGCACCGGTGAACGGCTTGGTCAGGTCGTCGCCGACCACCGGCACCCGGCCGACCTTGCCGCCGGCGTCGGCCAGGTTGTCGGCGATGCCGGTGCCGGCACCCTCCAGCTTCTGGCCCGGCACGGCGAGCTTCTCCACCAGATCGCGGATCCAGAGGGCGACCCGGATCCAGAGATAGACCCAGAGGACGACGAGGATGTCGGTGAGGAGCTGACGGATCGCGGTCGGCAGCCGGTCGGCATAGAGCTTCACACCGGAAGGGTCGCACTCAGCTTTTGGCGGCGCACTCCGGGCAGGTTCCGAAGATCTCCATAGTGTGGGAAACGTCGACGAAGCCGTGCTGACCGGCCACCCGGTCCGCCCAAGACTCCACCGCCGGACCGGCCACCTCGACCGTCCGTCCACATGACCGGCACACCAGGTGGTGGTGATGTCCCTGGCTGCACCGCCGGTAGAGGTGCTCGCCACCCGGCGGGCGCATCACGTCGATCTCACCGGCGTCGGCGAGGCCCTGCAACGTCCGGTAGACCGTGGTCAAGCCGACCCGCTCGCCCCGGTCCCGCAGCATCGCGTGCAGGTCCTGCGCGCTGTGGAAGCCCTCGGTCTCGCCGAGGACGGCGCTGACCGCGCTGCGCTGCTTGGTGTTGCGCGGTGCTCCGGCTTCTGGATTCACTGTCGGCTCTCCCTGGCATGGCTCACGGCGTCCGTGACTATGTGCGCGACGTGTTCGTCCACCAGGGAGTATGCGATCTCCCGGCCGCGCCGCACGCCCCGCACCACACCGGCGCCGCGCAGGACTCGCAGGTGCTGGGAGACCAGGGGCTGCGGAGCACCCAGCTTCTCCACCAGGTCGTGCACGCACTGCTCACCCACGCCGAGCTCGACCACGATCGCGACGCGGATCGGGGCGGAGAGCGCACGCAGCAGCGCACCCGCCGATTCATACGCTTCGTAGCCCGTGGCCGTCATGACTGTCCCAACATTTTTATCACCACGTCAGGTGGCTCGGCTGTCACCGGTGGGCGGGAATGACGGCGCAGGCCGCGGCGGACCATGCCGCCGATCGTGGTGCCCAGGAAGGCGGCGAGGGCCATCAGCACGGTGGTGGCGCCGGGGGCGGTGTCCGCCTCGGCGGAGACCAGGATGCCCGCGGCGGCCGAGCCCAGGCCGATCAGCATGGCCGCCGCCATCGTGGTGCGGAAACCCCGGGTGACCTGCTGGGCGGCGGCGACCGGGACCACCATCAGGGCGGAGACGAGCAACAGGCCGACGGTACGCATGGCGATCGTCACGGTCACCGCGGTCGTCACGGCGAGCAGGATGTTGAGTGTCCGCACGGGCAGGCCGCTGACCCGGGCGTACTCCTCGTCGTTGCAGAGCGCGAAGAGGGCCGGCCGCAGCAGCAGCATCGCCACGAGGACCGCCGCCGCGAGGCCGCCGATCACCATGATGTCCTGCGGCGACGTGGTGATCAGCGACCCGAACAGGTACTGCATCAGGTTCGAGTTGCCCTTGTCGTCGGAGAGACCGACAAGCACCACACCGCCGGCGATCCCGCCGTAGAAGAGCAGCGCCAGAGCCAGGTCACCGGAGGTCCGGCCGCGTTCGCGGATCAGCTCGACACCGACCGCGCCGATCGTCGCGACCACCACAGCGGTGAGCACCGGGGAGTTGTTCGTCAGCAGGCCGACACCGACGCCGGTCAGCGCCACATGCCCGATCCCGTCCCCGATCAGCGACAGCCTCCGCTGCACCAGGTAGATACCCAGGGCAGGCGCGGTGAGACCGATGATCAGCGCACCGGCCAGGGCGCGAAGCATGAATGGGTACGCCAGAAGCTCCATCAGTACGCCTTGGTCCCCTCGGTCGGGGCCCACTCGCAGATGCCCGCCACGACCTCGTCCGCGTGCGGATGCACATGATCGTGCCCCGGCTCGGCGTGGTGCCCGGCCGGTTCGGGCGGGGTTCCCTCGTGCACGATCCGCCCGTCGTGCACCACGACACCCCGGCCGATCAGCGGCCGCAGCGGGCCGAGCTCGTGCAGCACCAGCAGGATCGTGCCGCCGTCGCCGGCGAACCTGGTCAGCGCGGCGGCGAAGGCCTCCTGGCTGGCCGCGTCCACCCCGGCGTTCGGCTCGTCGAGCACCAGCAGGTCCGGACGGCCGGCCAGCGCCCGCGCGATCAGGGTGCGCTGCTGCTGGCCGCCGGAGAGGGTGGAGACCGGGTCGTTGATGCGATCCAGCAGGCCGACGTCGCTGAGCGCTTCGCGTACCGCCGTCCGGTCGGCGGCACCCGGGATCCGGAAGATGCCGCGCCGGGCCAGGCGGCCGGAGGCCACCACCTCGCCGACAGTTGCCGGAACGCCGCTTCCGGCGCCGAGCCGCTGCGGGACGTACCCGATCCGGGCCCACTGCCGGAACCGGCGCTGTGCCGTGCCGAACAGCTCGATCTCGCCGCGCCGCAGCGGGACCAGGCCGAGGATGGTCCGGATCAGCGTGGACTTGCCGGAGCCGTTGGCGCCGAGGACGGCGACCACGTCACCGGCGGCCACGCTCAGCGAGATGTCGCGCAGGATCTCCCGGCCGTCGTAACCGGCCGCGGCGTGCCTGACCTCGATCACGTTGTCGCTCATGACTGACACTCCAGGGCCTTGGTCAGGGTGGCCAGGTTGGCACGCATCACCGTGAAGTAGTCCAGGTTCTCGTCGGTCAGCCCCTCGAGCGGGTCCAGCACCGCCGTCTCGGCACCGACCTCGCGAGCGATGGTCTCGGCCACCTTCGGGCTGACCAGGGTCTCGAAGAAGATCGTGGTGGCGCCGAGCTCCTTGGCCTCCGCGGCGACCGCGGCCAGGCGCTGCGGCGACGGCTCGGCCTCCGGGTCGATGCCGGTGATGCCGATCTGATCCAGGTCGTACCGGTCGGCGAGGTAGTGGAACGCGGTGTGGCTGGTCACGATCTCGCGGTGGGCGCAGGTCGTCAGGCCCTTGGTGAACTCCCCGTCCAGCGTGGTCAGATCGGTGCGCAGCGCGGCGGCCCGGGCGGTGTAGTCCGCGGCGTGATCGGGATCGGCCTTGCCCAGCCGCTCGGCGAGCTTGTCGGCGATGGTGGCCAGGCGGGTCGGGTCCAGCCACACGTGCGGGTCGGTGCCGCCGGCGTGGGCCTCCTCGCCCTCCTCGGCGTGCTCCTCGGCGTGGGCGTCAGCGTCGGCGGCGGTCAGCAGCGGCACCGCGGAAGCGGCGTCGAAGGCGTGGTCGCCGGCGTTCTGCCGGACGGCGTCGTCGACCGCGGGCTGGAAGCCGCTCAGGTAGACCACGAGACCGGCGTCGGTGATCTCGCCCACCTGGCGGGCGCTCAGCTCCACGTCGTGCGGTTCGGCGCCGGCCTTGGTGAGGTTGGAGACGCTCACCGCGTCGCCGCCGACGCGCTGGCTGACGAACTGGAGCGGGTAGAAGGCGGTGACGACCGCGAGTTTCCCGTCGTCGCTCGACGTCCCGCCGCAGCCGGTCAGGGCGACCAGGAGGACCAGGGCGGGAAGCAGTCGGCGCATCATGCCAGCAACTGTCGTCGATAATGACAATGATTGTCAAAAGCGCATGGGTTTTTCACCGGGCCTTCGACACGACTGCGGTGATTTGTCACAGGGCCTTCGACACGACTGCGGCGAGCAGGAGGCTGAGCATGATCAGGCGGACGACCTTGGTGGCCGGCGTCTGCACCGGCCAGGTGGTGAACGTGAGTGCGCCCAGCCCGGCGGTCAGCACGCCGAGCAGCAGCGCGCCGATGATGCCCGGCAGGAAGAGCCCGGCCAGGAAGAGGACCAGGGCGCCGAGGAACGCCGCTGTCGGATTGACGCCGGCCAATCGGCGCAGGAGATGATCGGACGGTGTCACTGACGGCTCCTCCTCGCGTGCGTACCCTCGTCACATGCTGGTGCTCAACCGCTTCCACGTCCCGCCGGACACGCAGGACGGCTTCCTCGAGCGTGCGCACGCCGCGCTCGCCGCTCTGGCTCAGTGCCACGGCTACCGCTCCGGGCGCCTCGCCCGTGCCCTGGAGGACACCGCCGCGTGGACCCTGGTCACCGAGTGGGAGTCGGTGGGAGCCTACCGGCGTGCCCTCGGTGCCTTCGACGTCAAGGTCCACGCCACTCCGCTGCTCGCCGAGTCGATCGACGAGCCGTCCGCCTTCGAGACCCTCGCGGCCGCCGCGCCGGGCGAGCCGGTGGTCGTCACCGCCAGCGACCGGGCAGCCGAGCCCTGGCGGTGAACACTAGGCTGGGGACATGAGCACGGCGCCCTACGCACCGCCGCCCTTCCCCGGGCATCTGCCGCCGCCCCCGCCGGGTGCCGCGGCGCCACCGCCACCCCCGGGCCCGGGCGTGCATCCGCCGTTCCCGGCGCCGCCGGTCGAGGGC
Source organism: Actinoplanes sp. GCM10030250 (assembly GCF_042666575.1). Classification (NCBI taxonomy): domain Bacteria; kingdom Bacillati; phylum Actinomycetota; class Actinomycetes; order Micromonosporales; family Micromonosporaceae; genus Actinoplanes; species Actinoplanes sp. GCM10030250. Next base: position 85,827 of record NZ_JBHTDO010000022.1, read on the forward strand.
AAGGGCCGCCGGATCGGCCTGGGGTTCGGCATCGGCGCCGGCGTCCTGCTGCTGGTGTGCGGCGGTGGTGCGGCCGCGCTGTTCGGGCTGGGTTCCGCGGCCGACGACGCCATCAACGAGCAGGCCACCGTCGTCGTGGGGCGTTACATGGACGCGGTCCGGGACCGTGACTTCACCAAGGCGTACGGGCAGTTGTGCCAGGACGCGCAGGACGACGAGACCCAGTCGGAGTACACGGCACGGATGTCCGCGACCGAGCCGGTCCAGTCGTTCGACGTCGGCAACCTCGACCTGATCAACTTCAACGTGCCGGTCGACGTGACCTACTCCGACGGCGACACCGACCGGCTGCGGGCCCGGATCGACCAGAACGCGTCGACGGGCGCGTTCGAGGTGTGCGACGTCGGGGAGTAATCTCGCTTTTCGTCCTGTCAATCACCATTTCCCCGCCGACACCCAGCCGGCGTAGGAGGAAATCACATGCCTGCCGACCGTATCGACGCCGTCGTCAGCCTGGCCAAGCGCCGGGGCTTCGTCTTCCCCTCCAGTGAGATCTACGGAGGTACCCGTTCGGCGTGGGACTACGGTCCGCTCGGCGTGGAGCTGAAGGAGAACGTCCGTCGCCAGTGGTGGCGGACCATGGTCCAGCAGCGTGACGACATCGTCGGCCTGGACTCCGCGGTGATCCTCGCCCGTGACGTGTGGGCCGCCTCCGGTCACCTCGACGCGTTCGTCGACCCGCTGACCGAGTGCCAGTCCTGCCACAAGCGCTTCCGGGCCGACCACCTGGAGGAGGCGTGGGAGGCGAAGCACGGCTCGCTGCCGTCGTCGCTCCAGGAGCTGAACTGCCCGAACTGCGGCAACAAGGGCACCTTCACCGAGCCGAAGATGTTCAACGGCCTGATGAAGACCTACCTCGGCCCGACCGAGAGCCAGGAGGGCCTGCACTACCTGCGGCCCGAGACCGCACAGGGCATCTTCGTCAACTACAACAACGTGGCGACCTCGGCCCGCAAGAAGCCGCCGTTCGGCATCGCGCAGATCGGCAAGAGCTTCCGCAACGAGATCACCCCGGGCAACTTCATCTTCCGTACGCGGGAGTTCGAGCAGATGGAGATGGAGTTCTTCGTCGCGCCCGGCAGTGACGAACAGTGGCACGAGTACTGGTTGCAGCAGCGCTGGAACTGGTACCGCGAACTGGGCCTGTCCGAGAGCAACCTGCGCTTCTACGAGCACCCCAGGGAGAAGCTCTCGCACTACTCGAAGCGGACCGTCGACATCGAGTACCGCTTCCAGTTCGGCGGCACCGACTTCGCCGAGCTCGAGGGCATCGCCAACCGCACCGACTTCGACCTCTCCACGCACTCCAAGCACTCCGGGGTCGACCTCTCCTACTTCGACCAGGAGAAGGGCGAGCGCTGGGTGCCGTACGTGATCGAGCCGGCCGCCGGCCTGACCCGTGCGGTGCTGGCCTTCCTGCTCGAGGCCTACGACGAGGACGAGGCGCCGAACACCAAGGGTGGCGTCGACAAGCGTACGGTCATGCGGTTCGACCCCCGGCTGGCGCCGGTCAAGGTCGCCGTCCTGCCGCTGTCGCGCAACCCGGAGCTGTCGCCGAAGGCCCGCGAGCTGTCCGCGACGCTGCGCAAGCGCTGGATCGTCGAGTTCGACGACTCGCAGGCGATCGGCCGTCGTTACCGCCGGCAGGACGAGATCGGTACGCCGTACTGCGTCACCGTCGACTTCGACACCCTCACCGACAACGCGGTGACCGTGCGGGACCGCGACACCATGAAGCAGGAGCGGGTTTCGCTGGATCAGATCGAGGACTACCTGATCAAGCGCCTTCCGGGCTGCTGAGAACTCCTCCGCCGACGCCGGGTGCCCCCATGGCACCCGGCGTTGTTGTTACGCTCGCGCCTCAAGATCATCGATCTTTCGATCCCTCCTGAGGAGCAACTTGAAGCTGCGCCGAGCGCTGCCGCCCCTTCTCGCCGCGGTCGCCGTGACCGCCGTACTCGCCGGGGTGGTGGGTACCGATGCGGCCGTGACCGAGAGCCGCCCGGCGCCGCCGGCTGCCGTCGGCACGCTTGCCGCCGCCGCACCCGGTGAACGCATCCGTGCCGCGACCTGGAACATCTGCGCCGAGGCCGGAGGCGCGTTCGGCACGTCCGCGTACTGCCCGCACCGGGCCGATCCCGACGCCAAGGCCGACGCGGTCAAGCGCCTCGTCGACGAGCAGCAGCTCAACGTGGTGATGTTGCAGGAGATGTGCTCCGGCCCGCTGGTTCTCAACCAGGCGGCCGCCAGCATCAGCCTGCTCGACCGGATCAAGACGCGCCTCGGCACGGGCTGGTCGGTCGCCTGGGCCGAGATGCAGCGCCCCGACGGGCGCTCGGACTGCCGTGGCGGACTCGGCGGGACGCTCGGTGTGGCGATCGCCGTACAGGGGACGATCACGATGACCACCCGGCGGCCCCTGCCGGTACCGCACAAGACCCGCGCCGACGGTGCCGGATATTCGCAGCCCACGGTGCTGTGCGCGAAGGTGTCCGGCTGGGCGACCGAGGTGTGCACCGCCCACCTGGTCAACAGCGACATCGGTGAGGCCGCGTACCTGGCCGAGGTCAGCGCCCTGAACAACTTCGTCTTCGGGCGCCCGGCCGACGCGCCGCAGGTGGTCCTCGGCGGCGACCTCAACACCCGGCAGTGGGGCACCTGGCTCAAGACCCTGCACGACAAGTACCCGGAGTGCGACGAGGTGTCGCACGGCAGCGGTGACACGGTCCGCGAGCCCACCATCGGTGGCACCGACGGCGGGAAGATCGACTACCTGTTCGCCAGCGCCGGGTTCACCGCCTGCGACGTGCTCACCACCGGTTACCAGGACACCCTGACCTCGGCGACGCCCGACGGTTACTCGGACCACGCGCCGGTCGTCGGGGTCACCGCCGCCCTGCCCTGACGCCTGTCGGCCGACACTGTTCACAATGGAGTTTCCGCTGAGTTGATCCGGGGAATGGTCGCGGCCATGCCCCGGTATCAATTGCGGCCCAGCAAGCCGCAGGCCGTGTTCACCGCAGCCGGCGCCGCGGCGCTGCTGATCTTCGGCATCGTGCAGATGGTCCGCAGCGGCGAGTTCCAGTGGTTCTTCGTGCTCTGGGTGGTGATCGGGCTCCTGGTCATCGGCGGCGCGCTGGTGCAGGGCTTCGGCCGCCGGCCGACAGGCATGGGCACCGCCACCGTCGATGACGCCTCCGCACCCGCCAACCTGCGGTTCGCCACCGGCAAGCCGATGGCCGTGATCGGCGCGGTGGCCGGCGCCGCAATCCTGATCTTCGGGGTGGTGAAGATGGCCGGCACCCCGAACAGCGGCTTCCTCGTGCTCTGGGTGATCTTCGGTGTGGCCATCATTGCCTTCAACCTCTGGACCGCCTTCGGCCGCCGCGGCGCCTCACACACGGCCACCCGCGAGGACTAGGTTCCGCTCCCCAGGCACCTTGCGGGGCGTGGTGGGGTGTCTCGGCGCTTCAACACCCTGCTGGTCAGAACTCGAAGCCGCCCGGGCGGCCGTTGCGGTCGGCGATCAACCCGGCCAGGACCGCGACCGCGATCTCCGGCCCGGTACGGCTGCCGATGTTGAGCCCGATCGGCCGGTGCACCCGGGCGATCTGCTCCGCCGGCACGCCGAGTTCCCGCAGCGCCGCGACGTGCGGTCCGTCGTGCCGGGGATTGCCGACGATGCCGATCCACCGGGTACGGCGTTCGAGAGCCTCCTGGAGAACCGTCCCGATCTCGCTGCGGTGATGGTCGGTCAGCACCACGTCGGTGTGCTCGTCGAGCCCGGCCGCCGCGAGATCACCCACGAGCGTGTCGCCGTGCGCCCGCGGTGTGCCGCCGAGCCGGGTCGGGTCGGGCTCCACCAGCACCGTTCTGAACCCCAGGTCCAGCCCGAACCGCAGCAACGCCTCCGCCACCGGCGACTCGAAGACGGCCACCAGCCGCCGCGGACTCAACTCGTCACCCATCCGCCCGACTCTGCCAGATCATGGCGTACGGCGCGTACCGGAAAATCAGGGGTCGCGTGACAATAGTCGAGGGACTAGTATAGACGTACGCCAAGTGTGACCCCGGCGAGTAACGACCCCAGTGCCCCAGAAAAGCAGTGACCCAGAAAAGCAGTGCCCCAGAAAAGCAGTAACCCCGGCAGCATGCCTTTCGGCAGAGGCGACCGGGGTCTTCGCATCCGATGCTACCGCTCGACGAGAGGGGTGAGAGCGATGAGCGGTCCCGCACTCGAACCGGCGTTGATCGAGCGTCGGTTCTCACCCGAGCGGATGGCTCCCTACGTCGTCGCGACCGGCGGTGACCTGGAGAGGGCGATCGCGCTCTACGCCTGGAACGCCGACCTCTCAGCGGTTCTGTCCACCACCATCGGGCACGTCGAGGTGCTGCTGCGCAACGCCGTACACGAGAACCTGACCGCATGGTCGGCGGACCGGTTCGGGCAACCCCTGTGGTATCTGGATCCGGGCGGATTCCTGCACGCCCGCGCCGCGCACGACATCCGCGACGCGCGCCGCCGGGCACGCCGTGGCTCGCGCGCGGAGACCGCCGGCCGGGTCGTCGCCGAGCTCAATCTCGGCTTCTGGCGCTACCTGCTGGCGAACCACTACGACGGAACACTCTGGCGGCAAACCCTTCACCTGGCGTTCCCCGGCCAGCCGCGCCGCCGCCTGATCCACGACGCCGCGGCGGTGCTGCATCTCTGCCGGAACAGGCTGGCCCACCACGAACCGATCTTCAACCGCCCGGTCTCCGACATCCACACCACCGCGATCGCCCTGGCCGACTGGATCTGCCCGACCAGCCGGGCGTGGATCGAGCGCCACTGCCACACCGTCGAGCGCCTCGAGCAGCGCCCGGCCTGGCCGGCATAGCCGCGGCTGGACAGGCCGCAGCCGGGGGTGATCCGCGGCGGGTGGTGGGAGCGATTCGGAGTCGTGGCGGTGGGCGTGTCACTCTGGAGCGCGTGACCGCACCGCTCATGCTCGGCAATCACGCCGTCTCCCCGCCCGTCGTGCTGGCGCCGATGGCCGGGATCACCAACGTCGCGTTCCGGCGGCTCTGCCGGGAGCAGGGCGGCGGTGTCTACGTCTGCGAGATGATCACCACCCGGGCGCTGGTGGAGCGGATTCCCAAGACGCTCAAGATGATCGCGTTCGCGGAGGACGAGGGTTTCCGGAGCCTGCAGCTCTACGGCGTGGACCCGGACGTCACCGCGGCCGCCGTGCGCATGGTCGGCGAGGACAATCTCGCCGACCACATCGACCTGAACTTCGGCTGCCCGGTGGCGAAGGTGACCCGCCGTGGTGGCGGGTCGGCCCTGCCGTGGCGGCGGCGGCTCTTCGGGCGGATCGTGCGGCAGGCGGTCGAGGCGGCGAAGCCGTACGGGATCCCGGTGACGATCAAGATGCGCAAGGGCATCGACGAGGAGCATCTGACGTACGTCGAAGCGGGTCTCGCCGCCCAGGATGCCGGCGTGGCCGCTGTGGCCCTGCACGCCCGCACCGCCGAGCAGCGCTACTCGGGCAAGGCCGACTGGGACGCGATCGCCACCCTGAAGCAGGCCCTCGACGTGCCGGTGCTCGGCAACGGTGACATCTGGGAGGGCTCGGACGCGCTCCGCATGGTCGAGCACACCGGCGTCGACGGGGTGGTCGTCGGCCGGGGCTGCCTGGGCCGGCCGTGGCTCTTCGCCGACCTGGAGGCCGCCTTCACGCAGGGTGCCGACTACCGGCCCGTGCTGCCCACCCTGGGTGAGGTCGCGAAGATCGTCTCTCGGCACGCGCAGCTGCTGGTCGAGGCACTGGAGGACGAGAAGCACGGCTGTGCCGACTTCCGCAAGCACGTCGCCTGGTACCTGAAGGGCTTCCCGGTCGGCGGCGACCTCCGCCGCAGCCTGGCGATGATCTCGTCGCTCACCGAACTGGACGATCTGCTCGCCAAGCTCGATCCGTCGATCCCGTTCCCGGCCGACGCCCTGGGCCAGCCCCGCGGCCGGGTCAACGCCCCGGGCAAGGTCACGCTGCCCCACGGCTGGCTGGACAGCCGCGACGACGACACCGTCCCCGAGGGCGCCGAAACCGACGAATCCGGCGGCTGACCGCCCGGATCTACTGACGCTGAACTCGACGCTCGCCCTCCCGGCCGCGCGGGGCGGCTGGAGAACCGGCACCGCGCGGAGCGGCCGGGAGGAAGAGTCGAACCGTTCAGACGGTGATGTTCCACAGCTGGCAGGTGTTGCCGAGAGAGGCCCACTGGCGTACGGCAACGCCATCCGTCGACCCGCAGTCGGTCACGTCGAGGACCAGCCCGTTGCCCCGGTTGGCGATCAGATGGCCGCCGCCGATCGGGGTGAGGCTCCACTCCTGGCAGGCGTTGCCGAGGTTCGCCCACAGGTTGAGCGCTGTGCCGTTGACCGCGCCGCAGTTCACCGAGTCGAGCACCGTGCCGCTGTTGGCGTTGGTGATCCGGTAGTAACCGCTTGTCGTCCTCGTGAACGTCCACTGCTGGCAGGCGTTGCCGAGCGAGGCCCACTGCCGGATCGCGGTGCCGTTGGCGGTGCCGCAGTCGGCCGCGTCCAGGACCTTGCCGCTGGCCTGATTGACCAGCCGGTACTTCGTACTGCTCGACGGGAAGGAGACCGAGCCGCCCGGGTCGCCGGCGGGGGCGGTCAGTGCGGTGGAGAGCTTGTCCGGCGTACCCAAGTCGGGTGTGCCGTCTGAATTCCAGCCGACCTTCTTGATCCTGGTGGTCCGGGTGGCGCCGCAGCCCTGCCCGGTCGTCTCGTTGGCGTGGTAGGCCATCCAGGTCTCGGTGCCGTCCGGCGAGGTGAAGAACGAGTGGTGGCCGGGACCGTAGACGCTGTTCGTGTCGCTGCGCTGGAAGAGCGGGGTGCTCTTCTTGGTCCACGACGAGGCGGCGAGCGGGTTGCTGCCGGTCAGGGTCAGCATGCCGATCTTGTAGTCGGGGGTGTTGCAGGAGCTCGCCGAGAAGGTCAGGTAGGTCTGTCCGTTGTGCTGGAGGATGTAGGGGCCCTCCTCGGTGTTGCCGCCGACCTTCTCCCAGGCGTAGGTGGGGTACGAGATCCGCGTACCGTAGGCGGACACCGTCCACGGGTTGCTCATCGGCGCGATGAACAGGCTCTGCAGGTCGCCGACCCACGACGAGTAGAGGAAGTAGTTCTTCCCGCCGATCGTCGCGACACTCCCGTCGATCGCCCAGCCGTTGTTCGCCTGGACGTTGAGCTGGCCCTTGAAGGTGTACGGGCCCATCGGATCGGTGCCGGCGCTCTCCAGCACGAACGACCGCTGCCCGTCGCAGCAGGCGGTGGTGCCGGCGCTGTAGTACAGGTACCAGCGGGTCCCGTTCGGGCCGGCCAGCTTGTGCATCGACGGCGCCCACACGTTGCAGCAGCTGGCCGCGGCGGTGCCGGTGTACACGACGGACTCGGTGGCGCCGGGCAGGGCCGCCACCGACTTCGCCCTCTTGATCACGACCTGGGAGTTCCAGGTCGTCGCGGCCACGTAGTAGTAGCCGTTGTCGTAACCCATCCACGGGTCGGCGCCGTACGGCGCGGCAGCCACCGGGTTGGTGAACGCCACGGCCGCCTCACTGTTCAGCGGGCGGAGGATGACCGACGTGGAAATCGTGATGGTCATCAATATCACGAGCAGGGCCGCACGCAGCGGGCGTCGGGGAAGCGGCATGGTGATTCCTTTTCGAAGACGGAGAGGGTCAGTAGACGTACGGCCAGGCGGAGGAGTCCCACCCGAGCAGGTTGAGACCGAGCCGCGCGTCGCCCGCCGCGGTGTAGTAGTGGTACGCCAGGACGGTGGAGTCGGTGTCCTCGAAGACCTCCGGATGACCGGGGCCGAAGACCGCGCCGTGGCTGGCCAGGATCTCGGTGCCGCCACCCGCTGTCATCGCGGTGCCGGACCGGTCAACGTACGGCCCGGTGATGCTCCGGGAACGGCCGACCATCGTCCGGTACGTGCTGGACGCGCCCTTGCAGCAGAGATCGAACGCCACGAACAGGTAGAAGTAGCCGCCGCGCTCGAGGATGACCGGCGCCTCGACCGACTTGCTGTTGACGAACCGCTCGGCGAGGTTGCGAATGGTGCCGTCGGCCCGTTTGCCGGAGCTCGCGTTGAGCTTGACCATCTTGATGCCGGACCAGAACGAGCCGAAGCTCAGCCACCACTCGCCGGACGCGGTGATCGTCAAGTTCGGGTCGATGGCGTTGTACCCGCTTGTCGCCGTGCTCTCGATGACCTTGCCGTTGTCGGTCCAGGTGCCCGCCGCGCCGGTGGTGCTGGTGGCCAGGAAGATCGCCGACTTGCTCGACCCGAACGACGAGGCCGAGTAGTACATCAGGTACTTGCCGCCGGCGTAGGTGATGTCCGGCGCCCACAGGTTGGTGTCACCGTTCGTGTACGGGTTGGCCCACGGCGTGCCGTTCGGGAAGGCCTTGCCCGCGTCGGTGAACCTGGTCCGGTCAGCCGACGTCTTCAGGCCGATCCCCGGCGCCGTGTAGGCGAGCAGGTAACCGCCGGTCGGCCGTTTCACCATGGTGGGGTCGTGGGCGAACGTCGAACCGGTCACCACACCCGGGTTCGGGTAGGTGGCGGCGTCGGCCGTCGTCAATCCGTACACACTGGCCGCCAGGGCGAGCAGACCGGTCGTTCCGGTCAGGAGCATCTTGCGCAGGCGCGATCGCATCGGGGGAATCGCCTTTCGGTGGGGGATACCCGAAGGTGTCTTGCAGCGCTGAAAAGGTTGCTCGGCGGATTCGGGGATCTCAGCGGCGGGCGGCGAGCAGAGCCGTGGCGATCAGTGGGACGGCGGCGATCGCGTACAGGATCGGCAGCGGCTCGGGCAGGGCGAACATGGCGTAGAGCGCGACCGCGCCCACCTCCGCGGCGAAGCCGCTCATCGACAGGACAGTGGTGCGGGCGGGACCGGTGATCGTGTCCTGGAGGCGCGTCTCGGCGTGCACCATCGCGAACTGGAGCAGGCCGAACGCGGCGGACACCACGGCCATGCCGGACAGGTGCGGCATCAGGGCACCGGCCGCGAGCAGCGCGGCGGCAAGGGTGAGGGCACCGGCGAGCGGACGCGGCGAGGTGGGTGGCAGGCGCCCGGCGAGCGCGCTCCCGGCCGCCATCGCCAGCGCGGTCAGAGCAAACAGCAGGGGTACGACGGAAGTGTCCGAACCCTTGTCCCGGGCGAGCAGCGGCAGGTACTCGTCTAGTGCGCTGAACCCGGGCACGGCCGCCGCGACCAGCACCGCCCGGGCGACACGGCGGCTGCCGGCCACCTCCCGAAGCCCGGAGCGCAGCATGGCCAGATAGCCGAGCTCGGACTCGGTGTCGCCGGTGCGGTCGTCTCCCGTACCGGAAAGGGGTTTCTCGGAGAAACGGAGGGCGAGCAGGCCGCCCAGGGTGACCGTCGCGATGCTGACCAGGCCCACCAGGAGATAGCCGCCGGCGAGATAGGCCGGTGTGGCCAGCAGTGTGGCGGCGAGCATCGCGAGCAGCCCGGTCGTGCCGGACCGGCCGATCAGCCTGGCGTAGGCCGCGGAATCACCGCCGAGCTCGTCGTGGACGAGTGCCTCGAGCGTGCCGGAGCTGAGCGCGCCGCCCAGGCCCCACAGGACGAAGCCCAGCACGAAGCCGGGATAGGCGGGCCAGATCAGCCACAGCGCGAAACCGGCAGCGGTGATGACCTGCCCGAGCGCGTAGAGACGCTTACGGGACCAGACGTCGGCGAGCGCACCGGCCGGAATCTCGCAGGCGAAAGCGACCACCGACCAGATCGCGAAGAGCGACGAGATCTCGCCGGTGGTGAGCCCGGTGTCCGCGAAGAGCAGCGCGTAGACCGGGTAGAGGAGCACGCCCTCCTCGCAGGCGCGCACCACGTGGAGCAATCGGTGTCAGCGTCAAGTCGGGTGCATGCGACCAGTCTGCCGCACGCGTCAACGCAGATTCGCCTCGTCCGCGGCTGCCCGGCCGGACTCCCAGCCCTCCAGGCTGTCCACGCGGCGCCCACGTGCCCGGACCGTCCGCGGGAACGCCCGCTCCGCCGCCTCGTGCACCTGGACCTCGCGGTTGCGCAGCACCGGCAGCAGGTCACCGTGCCCGGCGAACTCGCGCTCGGCCACCTGCCGCAGCCGCTCACCGATCCGGAGCGCGTACGCCACCAGGAACGACCGCCGGAACGCCTTCACCCTGGCCCGGCCACGGCTCGGCTCGTCGCGCGTCATCGCGCGGTTCGCCTGGACCAGCAGCGAGGTGTAGAGCAGCTCCACCGCGTCGATGTCGGTGTCGAACCCGAAGACCGTGCTGAAGCCCAGCTCCGGTGACCAGACCGTGCGGCAGGTGTTGGCCCGTGCCACCGCGTCCAGCAGGCTCGCCTTCTCGCCCTCGTACGGGTGATCCACCCCGATCCGCCGCGCGAACGGTGTCACGTCCACGGCCGGTGCGGTGACCTCCTCGATCCGGTACCGGGTGATCAGCTCCTGGGCCTTCGCGCTGTACGACTCCGCCTCGGCCGGGAAGTCGGTGGCCTCCGCTTTCGCGAGCAGCGCGCGCACCCGGTCCAGGATCCGCCGGTCGCCGTGGTGGTGCACGGTGGTCGCGGGTGTTCCCGGCGGCGGGATGAGGATCTCGACGGCCGGCAGCCGTCCCAGCTCGCAGAGCAGGTCGAGCTGGGCGTCGAGGACCGCGATCCGGTCGCTTCTGCGCTCGTTGCGGGGGATCCGCCCGACCTGGTCCCGCCAGCGCTCGTCGACGGGTTCCCGGCCCCGCAGGAAGGCGGTGGCCGCGTCCGCGACCAGCCGCGCCTGGATCGGGTTGCCCCGGCGGGCGATGACCCGATGCAGCTCCAGGGGCTGCCAGCCGTGGCGGAACAGCCTGTCGAACTGCTCCTCGAGCGCGGTACCGAGGGCGGCGTCCACCTCGGCGGTGGGTACGCCGGTCAGCGCGTCGAGGGCCGCCTCGTGATCGAGGTCTCCGGCCCGGACGCGGTCGACGATCTCGCGGGCCGTCATGGGTGGGAATGGTAGTTGCCGGGGTCCTGGTTCCCGGCCAGGACCCCGGCACCGTGACCGCCGAGCGGCCGGACGGTCACGGAGTCAGCAGCATTACCTCCCGGATCTGCCCCTTGCGGGAGACCAGCCGGTAGGCGTCTCCTGAGGCCTCGATCCGCCATTCGGCCCCGCCCAGCCCGGCCCCGCGCCGGTCGGTGATCCGGTACCAGCCGTCGGAGAGATGCCGGAACCGCCACCGATCGCCGATCAGCCGGGTGTTCGCCGGGTCGGTGAGCAGCACCTCGCCGACCGGTTCGAGACGGAACTCCTGGCAGGGGCCGGCCGCCCAGGTCTGCACCGCGGCACCGGCACCACCGCAGGCGGCGGGTTGCAGTGCCCGGCCGGCGAGCGGATTGACGATGCGCGACCAGCCCTGCTCGGTGGCGGTCAGGCGGAACCGCTGGCAGTCGTTGGCCAGCCAGCCCCACTGGGCGACCCGGGCGCCGTCGGCGTCGACACAGGCGGCCACCTCGGCGACCTTGTTGCTCTGCCGGTTGGTCAGGCTGACGTAGCCGCCGCCGCGGGGGTCCAGCCGCCACTGCAGGCAGCGGTCGTCCGGATCGGGCGCGGCCAGGGTGATGTCGGCGCCCTCGTATCCGCAGGTGGCGTTGGCGAGGACCGCTCCGCTGTCGCGGTGCACCAGCCGTACGTAGGCGGGGCCGTGACCGTGGCCGCGGTTGCCGCTCAGCGGGTCGGACAGCCGGGGCCAGCCGTTCACCCAGGAGATCCGGCGTACCGAGCCCTTGGGGTTCCCGCTGTCGGCGGCATCGTAGTAGTGGTGGACGAAGAGGTCGCCGTAGACGTCACCGTGCCCCGGACCGGCGAAGCCGTTGTAGCCGGCCAGGATCTGGGTGCCGCCACCCGACAGCAGCGGTACGCCGTCCCGGTCGGTGTACGGCCCGGTGATGTCGCGGGAGCGGCCGACCATGACGCGGTAGTCGCTGTTCACATCGCGGCAGCAGAAGTCGAAGCTGAGGAAGAGGTAGTACCAGCCGTCGTGGGAGGTGATCGACGGTCCCTCGACAGCGCCGCCGCCGCGGGAGGCGATCCGGTGCACGGCGGTGTCGGCGGTGTCGAGCAGGCCGGTGCCGGTGTCGAGGCGGCGCATCCGCAGGCCGTCCCAGAAGGAGCCGTACGACAGCCAGGCCCGGCCGCGGCGGTCGAAGCTGACGTCCGGGTCGATCGCGTTGACGTCGTCGCCGGTACGCGTACGCAGGACCATGCCCCGGTCCACCCACGCCGGGTTCGCCAGGGACTTCGTGGTGGCCAGGCCGATCACCGAGTGGTTGGTGCCGAACGACGAGGCCGCGTAGTACAGGTGGTACTCGCCGTCGAAGTAGTTGATGTCCGGCGCCCAGAAGTCGGCGGGCGCCACCCCGAGTTCCTCGACCACCCAGGCCGGCGGCGTGTCGAAGACGGTGCCGAGGTAGGTCCAGTGCACCAGGTCGGCGGAGCGCCGGATCGGCAGGTAGGTCCGGGTGGCGCTGTCCCCGGTGATGATCTCGTAGTACCAGCGCCCCTGCTTGATCAGCGTCGGGTCGTGTGCGATCGGATCGGGGTTCGGCTTCGAGATCGGCGCGGTCTGTGCCGGCATTGCGTGTGCCGGCATTGCGTGTGCCGGCGCCGCCCGGGCCGGCACGACTGGCATGAGCGTGATCAACGCTGCGGCGAGCAGGGCCGCGCCGCGTCTCCAGGGTCTCCAGACGTCGGAAAGGTTCACCTCGGGTCCTCACAGGGTCTGCGCGCGACACCCGGCGCTGGCACACCGGCCGTCGATGTCAAGCCGGAAAACCGCACGTCAGGACGTACGGCTCGGGCTCTCGGCGCTCTTTGCAGCGCTGCAAAGACAGCATGCACGCGCGTCGATCCCACGGCAAGGGGGAACGCACCGCAAACCTTGCTTACGGTTCGGTCGTCCACAAGGCGGAGATGGGGAGGGCGACCATGTCGTCGCCGAAGCTCAGGGAATCCTCGCCGCCGTAGAGGACGAAGCCGGCTCGGAAACGGTCGCCCAGCCGCCGCCGGAGCAGCCGCAGCCCGCGGAAGTCGGCGGGACCGATCGAGACGGCCGCCTTCACCTCGACGCCGACGACTGTGCCCGCGTTGTCCTCGAGCAGGGCGTCCACCTCGTTCTGGTCGCGGTCGCGATAGTGGTGCAGCCGTGCCGAGAAGTCCGTCCAGGTGAGCTGGCGGGCCAGCTCACCGAGGACGAGGTTCTCCACGAGCCGTCCGGTGGCGATGTCTGCCGCCGCCCCGGTCGACAGGTGTGCGGCCAGACCCGGATCGACGAACATGACCTTCGGCGTCGACACGGCGCGGGCGGTGAGGTTGGCGGACCAGGCCGGGACCACCCTGACCAGATAGATGGTCTCCAGGATCCTGATCCAGGACCTGACGGTCGGGAGGGTGACGCCGAGGTCGCTCGCCAGCCTGCTCATGTTGAGCAGCCCGCAGGTCTGGTCCGCCAGCAGGGAGAGCAGGCGTCGCATGTCCGAGCTGCGATCGATCTCGGCGACCTGCTGGACATCGCGCACGATCATGTCGTTGACGTAGTCGGCGAAGAAGCGATCCCGGCGACGTTCGCTCTCCCGGTGCACCGCCTCGGGATAGCCGCCACGGCGTGCGCGAGCCAGATAGTCCCCGGGGGTCAGGCCGAGCGAGGTGGCCCGCAGCTGCGAACCTCTGCGGAAGGCCGCCGCCACGAAACCGTCCGGTCCGTCGTCGATCTCTCCCTGCGAGAGCGGCCACAGCTCGATGGTCTCGGCGCGACCGGGCAGGGCATCGGGGAGGCTCTTCAGCGCGAGCAGGCGAGCCGAGCCGGTGAGCAGGAACCGGCCGGGACGCGGATCGCGGTCGACCAGATGCTTGATCGCCAGCCAGAGGGCGGGCACGCGTTGCACCTCGTCGATCAGCATCAGGCCGTCGTGGTGCAGGAAACCGAGCGGATCGGCGGATGCGGCAGCTCGGGTGGCGGGGTTGTCGAGGAATCGGGCCACCCCGTCAGGCGTGCTCCGCAGGGCCATTTCGGCGAGCGTGCTCTTGCCGGCCTGACGGGGGCCGTTGACCACCACGACCCGGGTGTCGGCAAGCGCCTCTTTCACCAGGTCAATGGCGTGGCGAGGGTAGAACTGGTCGGCTTTTCGCACGCCTCCAGCGTACGCCTGACTTTAGATCTGCCGAAGGCCTGACTTTAGATCTGCCGTAGGTCTTGCTTTAGATCTGCCGAAGCGTTGACTTTAAATCTGCCGAGTTCTGCCGGGGTCGCCCGCGCAGGCTTTTCGCGCATCGGTGGAGGCATGGCGAGGGCGGGGAGGGCGGTGCGGGCCCTCCCCGCCGGGGGTGGCGATGGTGCTTCGCCGGTCTCAGGACCCTCAGACGTCGAGGTCGTTCTCGATGCGGCGCAGCCGGTGGCGGGCCATGGCCAGGTTCGCCCGGTCGCGGCGCAGGGCCACGTAGAGGAACAGGCCCTTGCCGGAGCGGCTCGTGAGGGGCCGGATCATGTGGTACTGGGTGTCCAGGGTGATGAGGATGTCCTCGATCTTCTCGGAGAGGTTGAGCATCTCCATCGCCCGCAGCTTCGCCCGGACCACGTCGGTGTTGCCGGCGGCCGCGACCGTGAGGTCGAGGTCCTTTCCGCCTCCGAGGGTGCCCAGGGCCATGCCGCTGGTGTGGTCCACGAGGGCGACGCCGATGCAGCCGTCGATCTCCATGACTTCCTTGAGTGCGGTGTCCATGTCGGGCATGGGAGTTGTTCCTCCGTTGTGGTGGGATGGCATCCCGCGATCCGTCTCGGACAGCGGCGCCTGATCTGGCGCGGCGGGCGCCACGCCTTTCTTTGTTCGGCGGTGCCGCTTCGGTGCGGCAGTGCCGTGGTTCGACCTGCCGATCAGCCGGCCTGTGGCCTGTTGGCCTGCCGGCCTGCTGGTCAGCCGGCCTGCCGGTAAGTAGGCCTGCTGGTCAGCCGGCAGCCTGGTGGCGGCGGGCGACGTTCGACAGGGTGGCCATCGGGGTCCGCCGGGCCAGCGGTGTCGATGGGCCGGCCTGCGTGGGGATCTCCGGCCGCATCGGCGGCGCGGATTCCAGGGCCATGATGCGGACGAGGCGGCGCACGCAGCGGCGTGCCTCGAGGTGGACCATGGCGAGGTTGGCGTCGCCGGAGGTGACCACGGTGAGCAGCGCGTTCGGGCCCGCCGTGTACGACGTGATGTAGCCGCCGTCGCACTCCACCACGGATTCCCGCAGGTCACCGTGGTTGACCGCGTGCGCGAACCGCCTGGCCAGAGCCAGATGTGCCGCGGCCAGCGCGGCCAGGGTATCCGGCTCGAGGCCGTGCGAGTCGTGCGCGACGACCAGGCCGTCGGCGGTGGCGAGCACGCTGCCGGAGAGCTCGGGCAGCTTGCTGCGCAGGCGGCCCAGTTCCTCCAGTACCGCCGGATCCACCGTCATCCTCTCCTCGCTCCTTCGGCTGATCGGGGGGTGCGCGCGTCACCGCAGTGCCCTCAGTGCGGTGCGTATGCGCTTGAGCAGGACTTCGTCGGTGCCCTGATGCACCGGCGGGTTCTCGGCCGACGCCAGCTCCTTCGGCAGCTTCGCGCCGGGTTTTCGCCGGGCCAGCCGGGGCGGCCGGAACGCCCCCGTGTTGTTCTCACCGGCCGGTGGGGCCGGCGGTGGGTCACCGTTCGGCGGCGAGGTCCGGGCCGTCGTCGTCTCAGGACCATTGATCACCGGTACGACCGAAGCGTCCCCGCGGTCCGGAGCAGGCCGGGTGACCGGCGCGGCAGCACCCCGGGGCTGGGGGAGCCTGACGAACTCGGGGCTGTCGTTCGCCCGTACCTCAGGCACTTCTATGAGACCCAGCGCCGCGAGGCGCCGCAGCTCCTGGATGGTCGCGAAGCCGGCGCGGCCCAGCAGCAGCGCCAGGTCGGCCGGGGTGCGCTGCCCGTCGGCGTGCACGAGCAGCTCCCACTGCAGCGAACTCAGCACGACCCGTTCCCGCGGCGCCCGGGTGACCGGGACGACCGCCGCGATGTCGACCCTCGGGTTTCCGAAGATCTCGTCCAGCAGCCGGACCCGGCGGCGGACCTCCCGGTTGACCGCCGCCGCGTCGATGTGCACGACTGCGCCGAGCCAGTGCGTCGCACCGGGCAGGAACTCGACCGGGGCGGTCGCCGACGAGAGGGCGAAGTACGCCGCGTCGTAGGTCGCGCCCAGCACACAGAGCTCCAGCTCGCCCTGCGTGAGATGGCCCTGCTCGACGAGCAGCCGGCCGACCCGGGCCGTCGAGGTGCCCAGGTCCAGCGCGTTCTGCCAGGTACGCCCCGCCAGCCGCCCGGACGACGTGAGCATCGCCCCGGCACCCGGTGAGGCCGGTGACTCGGCGTAGATGACCCGGCCCTCGAAGACGTAGACCGCGCCGCCGGGGTGGCCACCCACCATCAGCGCCCCGGTCTGCCGCTCACCGGCGACCTGCGTCAGCAGGTTCCCGGGTGCGGGGGTCTTCGAGGTGGCCACCTCATCAGCTCCAGTCCTTCTCAGGCAGCGAGTGGTTCGTCAGCTCTGTCGGCTTCGTCGGCTTTTCTCAGGCAGCGACCAGTTCGTCAGCGAGGCGCTGCATCACGCGCCGGGCCACGGCGAGGTTGCCGCGGACCCGGTCCAGCCACAGGTAGAGCACCAGGCGGCTGTCGAACTCGGTTTGCACGATCCGCAGGAGGTGGTAGCCCCCGGCGGTGGTGATGATCAGGTCTTCGAGCAGGTCGTGCGGTATGGCCGAGACGAACAGCGAACGGCTGTTCGCGGCCTGGACCACTTCCGCCGTGCCGGCCGCGGCGGCCTCGTGGTCCGCGTTGGGGGCGGCCCCGGTCGTGGCGACCGGGAATCCCGTGGTGTAGTCGACGATGCTGGCCCCGACAGCGCCGGGGATCGTCATGGCCTCCTGTAGACAGTGATCGACGCCGGGCACTTCTCTCCTCAGCGCTTCGTCGCTCCCGGCCTTACCGGGCTTCGTTGCCCCACCGTTTGCCGGAGCGGCCCGGTGCTCCCCGCGCCGCCACCGTGGGCCATCCTCCGGTGACCCTGCGGCGACAAGTCGCACGGGTTGTGCGTCATGGTCCAGAGGGTGGTGGATGTCCTCGCCGGGCCCCGCCGGCGGCCACCGCGACCCGGGAGCGCATGCGCCGCGGGCCGGGAACAGCTCGCAGCCGTACGGCGGCCGGATGACCGAGCGCACCGAGGTCCACCCCGGCCCCGGCGCCCAGCCAATGACGTTCGCCCGGCACGAAACGAGCCGGCGCGGACGACTGCTGCAACAGCTCGTGCGTAGCGTCGGCGATCACCGCCACCACCCGCAGTGCCAGCTCGTTCTGCCCGAGCCGGCCGTCACGCAGCAGTACCCAGCCGACCCGCTGGCCGCCGCGCCCCTCGCGGTAAGCGGCCCGCCAGGTCTGCGGTGCCAGCCGGCCGGAGCCGACCAGACGTTCACCGAGTCCGGGGCAGGCCGGGGTCTCGGCGTACGTGATGCGGCCGGCGGTCAGGTAGAACACCCCGCCCGGGCTGCCGCCGACGTGCAGTGCGCCGGTGCGGCCCGACTCGCCCAGATCGGTGAGCAGGCGGCGCATCGACGCGGTTGCCGGTGAACCAGGTATCACGGGTCGTCATCCTGAGGCAGTCATCGAACCCCGTCGTCGCACCGCCGGTGCGCTGTTCGGCGCTGGTCACCCGCCCGGGTCGCGTAACGTGATCGTCACATGTCGATTGCCGGGAGGACGCATGCCCAGTCGGTGGGAGCAGGTCGTGGTGGACGCCGAGGACCCGGCGCGGCTCGCGCGGTGGTGGGCCGAGGCGCTCGGTTACGTCATCGTCAACGAGGAGCCCGGCGAGGTGGAGATCCGCCGCACCCCCGACGAGCTGCCAGGACTGCTGTTCACCCCGGTCACCGGCACCAAGCGTGGCAAGAACCGGCTGCACATCGACCTGCGCCCGGACGACCAGGGTGACGAGGTGGAGCGGCTGGTCGGGATGGGTGCGCGCCCTGTCGACATCGGCCAGCGCGACGTCGGCTGGGTGGTGCTCGCCGACCCCGAGGGCAACGAGTTCTGTGTTCTCGGCTCCAAACCCGCTCAGTAACGGCAGGGGCGCTCCACAGCGGCAGGGGCTCTCAGTAGCGGAACTGGCCGATCAGGGAGCGGATGTCGTCGGCGGCGCCGGTGACCAGCTCGGCCGAGTGCCGGGTGGTGTTGGCGCCCTCCGCGGTGGACGCGCTCGACGCGGTGATGTGCGAGACCGTACCGCTGATCTCGCTCGCCGCCGCCGAGACCGCACCCACGTCGCGGGCCAGCTGATCCGTGGTGGCCGACTGCTGCTCCACCGCCGCGGCGATCGTGCGCTGGCCGGTGTCGATCCGGGCGATCACCGCGGCGATCGCCTCGATCGCCTCGGCGGTGCTCGTGGTCATCTCCTGGATCGCCACGATCTTCGCGGTGATGTCGCCGGTCGCCCGCGCGGTCTCCTGCGCCAGGTCCTTCACCTCGGTCGCCACCACGGCGAAACCCGCGCCGGCGTGACCGGCCCGGGCTGCCTCGATGCTCGCGTTGAGCGCCAGCAGGTTCGTCTGCTCGGCGATGTTCGTGATCATCTGCACGATGTGGCCCACCTCCCGGCTCGCCTCGCTCAGCCGGGCCACCGCCTCGGCGGTCCGGCCGGCACTCGAGGTCGCCTCCTGGGTGGTCGACGCCGCCGAGGTCGCCTGCTTCGCGATCTCCCGGATCGACGCGGACAGCTCCCCGGTCGCGTTCATCATGTCGGTCACCGAACCGGAGACGTGCACCACCGAACTGTCGGCCCGGCGCGCGTGCGACGAGGTCTGCTCCGCGGAGTTGTCCAGCTCACCGGCGAGCCCCTGCAACTCCGCGCTCGCCTGGGTCAGCGTGTCCGCCCGGGCCGCGGTCGCCGCCACCGTGCTCTGCAACGAGGCCATCGCCTCGTTCAGCGCCTGCGCCATCTCACCGAACTCGTCGCGGTTGAGCACCGGCGCCCGCACGGTCAGATCCCGGCCGGCCAGCGTGCGCAGCGTGTCCCGCATCCCGCTCAGCGGCCGCCGGATGGCCCGTACGGTCAGCCAGCACGCGATCACCATCAACAGGTTCGCGATGCCGGCCGCCCACTTGATGAAGCTGATGCTGGTCGCGGACGACTCCCGGCCCTCCTCGCCGGCCGCGGCGACCTCCCGCGCCATCTCGTCGTCCAGAGAGCCCATGCTCTCCTCGAGAGCGGAGTAGGCGGTCAGGAACTCGGCCAGCGACCTGCGGGCGGCGGCCCGATCGGTAGCCGCGGTCGCGACCGTCTCCGCGGCGGCCTCGGCGTACGCGACAACCGCCGCCCGCGTCTGCGCGTAGTGGGCCCGCAGCCCGGCCGGCGCGAGCGCGGCCGCCGCGTCGAACTTCTCGACCATCGTCTGGCCGTGATCGGTCACCTCGTCGGCGCCGTACTCAGTGCGCTGGGCGTCGGACGTGGCGACGAGAGCGGACATCACGTCGGCCTTCAGCGCGTCGTGCATCATGTCCGCGTTCCACTGGTTGCTCATCGCGGCGCTGACCGTCGCGATCTCGTCGTTCGCCTCGGACTGGTCGTCCGAGTTGCGCACGGCGAAGCCGGTGACCAGAGCGAGCGACAGCAGCCCGGCGGCGCCCAGGGCGATGAGGCGGCCGACGATGGTGAGGCCTCGGCGGCGCGAAACGGACTCCACGGTTGACCCATCGGCATCCTGGACATTCAGCTTAGGGTGGAGATCATGACGGCCGCCGACGCCCAGCGGTGGGCATCCGAGCCCGCCAAGGACAGTGGATACGGGCGTACGCCGTACCAGCGGGACCGGGCTCGGGTGCTGCACTCGGCCGGGTTCCGCAGGCTCGCGGCCAAGACACAGGTGCATACGGCGGGGTCGGACGATTTTCTGCGTACCCGGCTCACCCACTCCCTCGAGGTGGCCCAGATCTCCCGCGAGATGGGCGCCCGCCTGGGCTGCGACCCGGACGTGGTCGACGTCGCCGGGCTCGCCCACGACCTCGGCCACCCGCCCTTCGGCCACAACGGCGAGGCGGCCCTCGACGCGGTCTCCCAGTCCTGCGGCGGGTTCGAGGGCAACGCGCAGACGCTGCGGGTGCTCACCCGGCTCGAGGCCAAGGTGCCCGGCGCCGGCCTCAACCTGACCCGCGCCGCCCTCGACGCCTGCTCCAAGTACCCCTGGTTCCGCAAGCCCGGCAATCGCAAGTTCGGCGCCTACCCCGACGACCGCCCCGTCTTCGAGTGGCTCCGGCAGCCGCGCACCGACGAGCGGCGCTGCCTGGAGGCCCAGGTCATGGACTGGGCCGACGACGTCGCCTACTCGGTCCACGACGTCGAGGACGGCGTGCACGGCGGCTACATCAGCCTCCGCCCGCTGCTCAGCGACGCCGGCGAGCGCGCCGAGCTCTGCGCCGACGTGGCCGCCTCCTACTCCGCGGAGAGCGCCGGCGAGCTGGGTGCCGCCCTCGACCTGCTGCTGGCCGACCCGGCGATCGCCGCGGTCGCCGACTACGACGGCGGCTACCCGGCCCAGGTGGCGCTCAAGCGGATGACAAGCGTCCTGACCGGCCGATTCGTGTCCTCCGCCGTCGGCGCCACGCACAGCCGCTTCGGCACCGACCCGATGCGCCGTTACGACGCCGACCTCGTCGTCCCCCGTACCGTGCGGGACCAGTGTGCGCTGCTCAAAGGTATGGCGCTGCGCTACGTGATGCGGTCCCGGGCCGCCGAGGGCTGGTACGAGCAGCAGCGCACCATCCTGATGGAACTCGTGGAGGCGCTCTCCCGTACCCCCGAAAGGTTGGACCCTCTCTTTGCCCCTCTGCACGCGGCGGCAGTCGATGACGCCGCGGCACTGCGCGTGGTGATCGACCAGGTCGCGTCCCTCACCGACCCCGCGGCGGTGGCCTGGCACCGGTCGGTGGTCACGCCACGCGGCTGACGGCACCCCACCCTGCTGGCGGGCCCCCACCGGCGCGAGGCAGGATGTATGCCGTGGCGGGCAGGGTGAAGGACGAGGACATCGCACTGGTCCGCGACCGCAGCTCGATCGTCGACGTGATCAGCGAGACGGTGACGCTGCGGTCGGCCGGTGGCGGCAATCTGAAGGGGCTGTGCCCTTTCCACGACGAGAAAACCCCCTCCTTCAACGTGTCACCCGCGCGGAACGTGTATTTCTGCCTGGCGGGTGAAACGCGGGTCGTAACTGACGGGGGCATCCGGGAGATCCGGGATCTGGCGGGCGGAAGGCACCGCGTCATCACGACGCACGGCCGTTTCGTCGAGGCGCCGTTCCGTTCGTTCGGTGAACAGCCGGTCGTCCATCTGAAGCTGTCCCGCAACGGGCAGAAGAAGACGATCCGGGCGACGACCAACCACCGCTGGTTCATCCGGAGCCGTACTGGTGAGAAGCGCATCGAACGCACCACCGCGGAGTTGCGCCCGGGCGATCGACTGGCTCACGTCTTTCCTCGCGCGTTGTCGACCAGGGACGGCGGGCACAGCCTGACGCCGTCGCCGTTCGGTATAGCCCGGGGGATCGTGTTCGGTGACGGCACGCTGCTCGACCGCGGCAGCATCGCGATCCTTTACGGGAACAAGGACCGGGAACTGCTGAAATGGTTCCCACTCAACGAGAGTTACCTGAGCGAGGGCCGGGTCACTGTCACTGATCTGCCGGCCTATTTCAAGACGGATCTGCCGCCGCTGACCGAGTCGCTCTCCTACCTTTACGGGTGGCTCGCGGGTTACTTCGCGGCTGACGGTGACGTGGCGGCTGACGGCTGCATCTCATTGAACTCGGCGCATCGGGAGAACCTGGAGTACGTCAGGGACATCTGCACCCGGATCGGCGTCGGCACCTACGGCATCCGGGAGTACGTCCGCACCGGATTCGCCGATGTCGAACGGCCGAACGGGGAGATGGGGTATACGACCCCGATATACCGGCTGACCCTCATGGGCAATGACCTCCTCGAGGATTTCTTCCTGATCTCGGCGCACCGGGACCGTTTCCGGACGGCAAGGAAGAAGTACGAGCGCCGAGGCTGGGTCGTCGAGACGATCGAAGACCACGGCGAGGTCGAAGAGGTCTTCTGCCCGGTGGTCGAGGGCACCCATGCCTTCGTCCTCGAGGACAACATCCTCACCGGGAACTGCCACGGGTGTGGCCAGGGCGGGGACGCGATCAAGTTCCTGATGGACGCGGAGCACCTGTCGTTCATCGAGTCGGTCGAGCGGCTGGCCGGTAAAGCCGGCATCCAGCTGCGGTACGACACCGACAGTGGTGGGCCGCCGGCGCCGCGCCCGCAGACCGGTCAGCGGCAGCGGCTGCTGGCGGCGCACGTGGCCGCCGTGGACTTCTACCGGGACCAGCTCGGTTCGCCGGATGCGCGGAAGGCGCGCGAGTTCCTCGCCGAGCGCGGGTTCGGCCGGGACGCCGCGGAGAAGTACGGGTGTGGCTTCGCGCCGGACAGCTGGGACGCGCTCAGCAAGCACCTGCTGCGCAAGGGCTTCAGCGCGGAGGAGCTGACCGCGGCCGGCATCTCCAAGCCGGCCAGGTCGGGTTCGCTCATCGACCGGTTCCGGCGGCGGCTGCTCTGGCCGATCCGGGACCTGAGCGGTGACGTGATCGGCTTCGGCGCGCGCAAGCTCTTCGAGGACGACGACGGCCCGAAATATCTGAACACGCCCGAGACGCCGATCTACAAGAAGTCGCACGTGCTCTACGGCATCGACCACGCGAAGCGGGAGATCGCGAAGCGGGGCCGGGCGGTGATCGTGGAGGGCTACACCGATGTGATGGCCTGCCACGAGGCCGGGGAGCCGACCGCGGTGGCGACCTGTGGCACCGCGTTCGGTGTGGATCACATCCAGGTGCTGCGGCGCCTGCTGATGGACAGCGACAGCTTCACCGGGGAGATCATCTACACCTTCGACGGTGACGCGGCGGGGCAGAAGGCGGCGCTGCGGGCCTTCGAGGAGGATCAGCGCTTCGTCGGGCGTACGTTCATCGCGGTCTCGCCCGACAACATGGACCCGTGCGAGCTGCGGCTGGCCAGGGGTGATCTCGCGGTCCGCGACATGATCGCCGCCCGGGAGCCGCTGGTGGACTTCGCGCTGCGGCAGACGATCGCCCGTTTCGACCTCGACACCGTCGAGGGCCGGGTGGAGGCGATGCGCCGGGCCGCGCCGCTGGTGGCGAAGCTCAAGGACCGGGAGAAGCGCCCGGAGTACACCAGGAAGCTCGCCGGCGACCTCGGTATGGACCTGGAGCCGGTGCAGCGGGCCGTGAACAACGCACAGCGCGGCGACTCCGGCCCCGCCCCTCAGCGTGGATCCCGTCCGGCCGACTCCCCGCAGCGGCTGGTGGAGCGTGAGGCGCTCAAGCTCGCCCTGCAGGAGCCGGTGCTGGCCGGCCCGATGTTCGACGCGCTGGGCCCGGAGAACTACGGCGACGCCGTGCTCCAGGCGGTCCGGGAGGCGCTGACGCAGGCCGGCGGCGCGTCCTCGGCCACCAGCGGTGCGGTCTGGATCGAGAAGGTCCGCGACGCGTGCGTGGACTTCGCGGGGCAGGCGCTCGTCGGTGAGCTGGCGGTGGAACCGCTGCGGGTCGACGGCGCGGCCGACCCCCGATATGTGCAGATCACCCTGGCCCGGTTGCAGGCGGGTGCGCTGACCACCCGGATCCGTGACCTCAAGTCCAAGGTGCAGCGGCTCAACCCGGTGGCGCACAAGGATCAGTACCTCGCGTTGGCCGGCGAGCTCTTCTCGCTGGAACAGCAGGCTCGTGCCCTGCGTGAACAGGCGGCAGGTGGATTGTGAAGCTCTTTGGTCGGCGTCGATCGTTGCCCGCGGTGTCGCGGCCCGCGCTGGACGCGGAGGAGCGGGTGCTGGCGTGGTCGGAGGTCTCCTCCGCGTCCCCGGCGGCTCAACCCGCACCCGTCGTGGTGGCCACCACTCACGGGCTCTGGCTGCCGGGGTTCGAGAAGCGGCTGGGATGGCACGAGATCCACAAGGCAGCCTGGTCCGGGCGGGAGCTGCGGATCACCCCGGCCGAGGTGGCCGAGGTGCGGGAGAGCTACGCGGTCCTGGTGGACGGGCCGGTGACGTCGTTCCTGCTGCTGGAGCCGGGGGAGCTGCCGGACCAGGTGCGGGCCCGGGTGACACGGTCGGTGGCTTACACCACCCACCACCTGCTCGGTGAGGGCGCGGTCCGGGTGGTCGGCCGCCGGGTGAGTGGGAGCAACGGGCTGAGCTGGGCGGTCCGCTACGACTCGGGTACGCCTGTGACGCGACCCGAGGTGATCGAGGCGACCGACGAGCTGGTCGGTGCGGCGCAGTCGGCCACCGCGCCGAGTGATTGAGTTTTCTGTCGTACCCCGTCTTTAGGGTTCCGGGTGTGAAGTCCCTCATCCACGCGCGCGGGTTGGTCAAACGGTTCGGCGGGTTCACCGCTGTCGACGGCATCGATGTCGATGTGCGGGCCGGCGAGGCGTTCGGCTTCCTCGGCCCCAACGGCGCCGGCAAGAGCTCCACCATGCGGATGATCGGCTGTGTCTCGCCGCCGACCGACGGGGTGCTGACCATCCTCGGGATGGATCCGCGGCGCGACGGTCCCCGCATCCGGGCCCGGCTCGGGGTCTGTCCCCAGCTGGACAATCTGGATGTCGAGCTGACCGTCCGGGAGAATCTGACGACCTACGCCCGGTTCTTCGGCATCCCGCGCAAGGTGGCCCGCGCCCGGGCCGACGAGCTGCTGAGCTTCGTGCAGCTCGGTGAGCGTGCCGACAGCAAGGTGGAGCCGCTCTCCGGCGGGATGAAACGGCGGCTGACGATCGCCCGCGCCCTGGTCAACGAGCCCGAGATCGTGCTGCTCGACGAGCCGACCACCGGGCTCGACCCGCAGGCGCGGCACCTGGTGTGGGAGCGGCTGTTCCGGCTCAAGCAGCAGGGCGTGACGCTGGTGCTGACCACCCACTACATGGACGAGGCCGAGCAGCTCTGCGACCGCCTGGTGGTGATGGACGGCGGCCGGATCGCGGCGGAGGGCTCACCGCGGGAGCTGATCGAGCGGCACTCCACCCGTGAGGTGGTCGAGTTGCGCTTCCAGACCGAGGACCAGGGCACCTATGCGGAAAAGCTGAACGGCATCGCCGAGCGGGTCGAGGTGCTGCCCGACCGGGTCCTGCTCTATGTGTCCGACGGCGACGACGCCCTGGCCGAGGTGCACCGGCGCTCCCTGAGCCCGGCCAGCGCCCTGGTCCGGCGCAGCAGCCTGGAAGACGTCTTCCTGCACCTCACCGGCCGGACACTGGTGGACTGATGACCGCTTCTGCGTACGTGCTGGAATACCACCTGGTCAACTACCGGCGGACCTGGCGGTCGAGCGCGCTCTCCACGCTGGTGCTGCCGCTGCTCACCATGCTCGGCTTCGGGATCGGTGTCGGTGGTTATGTGCGGGGCGGCGTCGAGAATGTGGCGTATCTCGACTGGATCGTCCCGGGCCTGATCGCCTCCGCGGCGGTGCAGACCGCGATCGGCGAGTCGACCTGGCCGGTGCTGAGCTATTTCGAGTGGCTGAAGGTGTATTTCGCCCAGGCTGCCGCCCCGCTGCGGGTCTTCGACATCGTCACCGGTCACCTCGCCTTCATGATCTTCCGGGTGCTGCTCTGCGTTGCCGCGTTCCTGCTGGTGGCCGCGGCCTTCGGGACGCTGCACTCGTGGTGGGCGCTCGCGGTGCTGCCGATCGCGGCGCTGACCGGGCTGGCGGTGGCCACGCCGGTGATGGCCTTCAGCGCGAGCGTCACCAGCGACAGCTATCTGGCGATCCTGATGCGGTTCGCCGTGCTGCCGATGTCGCTGTTCTCCGGGGTGTTCTTCCCGGTCGAGTCGCTGCCCGAGGTGCTGCGCTGGGTGGCGTGGGCGCTGCCGCTCTGGCACGGGGTCGACCTGAGCCGGGCCGCGACGCTCGGTGTCGCGCCCGGTCCGGAGGCGCTGTGGCAGGTGGCGTTCCTGGTCGGCTGGGCCGCCGCGGGGTGGTTCCTGACGGTCCGGCGGTTCCGTAAGCGGCTGGTGGTGTGAGGTGCTGACTCTCCTGTTGCCGAAACGGGTCTCCTTCGAGGGGACGGCCCGGCGGTCCGCCTCGGTGGCCGAGCGCAACGTCGCCGCGCTCGGCTCCGCGTACTGGCTGGTCATGCTGGGCGGCTTCCTGGAGCCCGTGCTCTACCTCTTCTCGATCGGGATCGGGGTGGGCAAGCTCATCGGCGACATCACCCTGCCGGGCGGGGTCGTGGTGGGCTACGCCGAGTTCGTCGCCCCGGCGATGCTGGCGTCGTCGGCGATGAGCGGGGCACTGTCCGAGACGACCTTCAACTTCTTCGGAAAAATGAAGTTCATGCGGCTGTACGACGGCGTGCTCGCCACTCCCGTCCGGCCCATCGAGATCGCCCTCGGCGAACTGTCCTGGGCCATGATCCGCGGCAGCATCTACTCGGCCGCCTTCCTCGTGATCATGGTGCTGATGGACCTGACCACACCGGCCCGAGCCCTGGCCGCCTTCCCCGCCACGGTGCTGGTGGGCTTCGCCTTCGGCGCCCTGGGCATGACGGTGTCCACGCTGATCCGCAGCTGGCAGGATTTCGACCTGATCGGCTCGGCGCAGTTCGCCCTCTTCCTCTTCTCCGGAACCTTCGTCCCCGCCACGGCATACCCGGCGGTGGTGCGCTGGCTGGTCGAGGTCACCCCGCTGTACCGGTCGGTTGACCTCGTCCGCGGCATCACCACGGGGACGGTCGGCTGGGTGCAGGTCGTCGACGTGATCTATCTACTCGTGCTGCTCGGCGTGTGCCTCACCGTCGCCGGCCGCCGGATGGAGCGTCTGCTGTGTAAGTGAGGTTGGTTCGCCGCTCGGCCGGCCTTGAGGGGTCCAGCCCCCTGAGGGCCGTCCTCCGGGGGCGTCCTCCGGTGACCGGCCGCCTGCCAGCGGGCATCGATCCCGCCGCCGTCGCCCGCTGGCCGGGGGTTCGACCTCGCCGGCCGCCGCCCGCCCGCCGCCGCCCGGCCGCCGCCCGCCGCCGCTGTCCGCTGCCGGGCATCCGCCGCCGCCATCCGCCGCTCTGCCCGCCCGCGGTCTAGCTTTGGCCACTGCTGCTGGCGGCTCACCTGCGATCTTGTTGTTGCCGCCGCGAAGGTTTGTGTGAGTGGCGATTTCGGCGTTGGTAGGCGCACACGTTGGAGTTGCGTGTGCGCTGACATGGCGTATGACGTGGGTAAACGTGCACGCAACCTCAATGTGTGCGCCGATTCGCCCTTGCAACCGTCTCGCCGCGCGACGCCGGCTGGTGCGAGCCGGAGAGCGGGACGGGGCGGGGGATCGGTGGGGATGATCTTTGCTGGCTGGGCGGTATTTCGGCGGGAAGAGAAGGAGGTTAGACGGGGCGTTTGCCGGGCATCAAGCATTCAGGTCGTATTCGCACGTCGTGGCGGGGAAGAGCGTCGGCGAGCGACCGGATCTGTTGTGTCGCCCGGAGGGAACCCCGCGATGAAACTTCGTCACAAGTCCGAAGAAGAGCCTGGAAGTCACGCCTCGGCGGACACGCATGAGGGTGAGGAGGCTCGGCATCGGGGTGCCTCCGACTACGACACCGCTGCCGCCGCGACGACCCGGACCGGTGAGGACCGTGAGCCCGACCTCGCGGCGCCCGGGCCGGACGCCGGGCCGGACAGCCCCACCCAGTTGAAGGGCAAGGGGATCTGGGCCGCCGTGAAGCGGACCTTCAAACAGTTCTCCGAGGACAACATCTCCGACTGGGCGGCCGCTCTCACCTACTACGGTGTGTTGTCGATCTTCCCGGCGGTCGTGGTGCTGGTCTCCCTGCTCGGTCTGGTCGGCACCGACGGCCAGAAGGCCGTCACCGACGCGGTCGACGAGATCGCACCCAACGATCAGCTGCGCGGCCTGGTCAACACGGTGCTCGGCCAGGTTCAGGATCAGGGCAGCGCCGGGCTGGCAGCGATCATCGGTATCGTCGTCGCCTTCTGGTCGGCGTCCGGCTACATCGCCGCTTTCATGCGCGCCTCGAACGCCATCTACGACGTGCCGGAGGGCCGGCCGGTCTGGAAGACCCTGCCGATCCGGGTCGGCGTCACCGCGCTGGTCGGCGTGATGCTGGTCGCCTCGGCCGCCATCGTCGTCTTCACCGGCGACATCGCCCAGGTGGTCGGCGAGAAGATCGGCCTCGGCGGGGTGGCCGTCACGACCTGGAACATCGCCAAGTGGCCGGTTCTGGTGATGCTGGTCAGCCTGATGTTCGCGGTTCTCTACTGGGCCTCGCCGAACGCAAAGACCGGCGGCTTCCGCTGGATCAGCCCGGGCGGCATCTTCGCGGTCATCCTCTGGGTGGCGGCCTCGGTGGCGTTCGCCATCTACCTGGGCAACTTCGCGAACTACAACAAGACGTACGGCACGCTCGGTGGTGTCATCGCCTTCCTGGTCTGGCTGTGGATCTCCAACATGGCGATCATGCTCGGGGCCGAGCTGGACGCCGAGCTCGAGCGTGGCCGGGCCATCGCGGCCGGGCACCCGGCTGACGACGAGCCGTTCCTCGAGCTGCGGGACACCCGCAAGCTCAAGAAGGGCAGCGAACAGGGCCTCAGCCAAGGTTGACCCGCGCCGGGTCGTTGACCCGCGCCGGGTCGCGCCCGGGCGACCGGTTTCGGGTCGCGCCCGGACGACGTGTTCGACGAATCGCCACATCCGCAGCAGGTTGCGGATGTGGCGATTCGCTTTGTGGTCGGCGTCCGGGCACTGCACGAAGGGCGAGCGGTGCTGACTGCGGCCTCGGGAGTGCCGACGGTGCCGGAACCGCGCCTGTCCCCGTGGCATTGGGCGCGGCGGCGGGGGCGCGGGGAGCTGTGCCGGATTGCTGTCAGACCCGTCTGGTTGTCGTCTTCGTCCGGCGCAAGAGGGGGCACCGAACGGCGGGGCGGCGCTCATACTTTCGCTTCGTTATGCAAAAGTTTCTTTTGATCATGCAGAAGGTATGGACCGGTACGACGGAACTGGCCTACTGTGACGGGCACCACTTCATCGGAGGTGTTCGTTGTTCGTGACCGATGCACCTCACCAGCGGATCCTGCGCATGCTGCGCGACGAGGGTCCCGTCTCGCGTGCTGAGCTGGGCGATCGCCTCGAGCTGAGCCGTCCCCGGTTGCTCGCCGAGGTGGAGCGGCTGGTGGCGAGCGGGCTGATCGCCGAGGCCGGGATGGCGGCGTCCCGTGGCGGCCGCCGGTCCACGCTTGTCGAGCTTCACCCGGGTCTGCGGTTCGCCGCGGTCGATCTGGGCGCCACTTCGATAGACGTCGAGGTGACGAATGGGCGGCTGGAGCCGCTCGCGGCGTATCGGGAGAGTGCCGACATCCGCTCCGGCCCGCGGGCGACCCTGCACCGGGTCAACGACCTGCTGGCGAAAGCGCGCACCGACGGCGTCTACGAGCGGCTGGACGCTGTCGGAATAGGAGTTCCGGGGCCGGTGAGCTTCCGTGACGGCGTGCCGGTTTCGCCGCCGATCATGCCGGGCTGGGACCGCTATCCGGTGCGCGAGCTGCTCGCCCGGGAGAACAACTGTGTCGCCGTGGTGGACAACGACGTCAACATCATGGCGATCGGCGAGCGGCACGGCGGTGTCGCGCACTCGGTCGACGACTTCCTCTTCGTCAAGATCGGGACTGGGGTGGGCTGCGGCATCCACCTGGCCGGTGCGGTCTTCCGTGGGGTGGACGGGTGCGCCGGCGACATCGGGCACATCCAGGTCGAGGCGGGTGGGCCGGCCTGCTCCTGCGGCAACAGCGGTTGTCTGGAAGCACTGTTCAGCGGCGCCGCGCTCTCCCGGGACGCGCTCGCCGCGGCCCGCTCCGGTGAGTCGCCCGCCCTCGCCGCCCGTCTCGCGGCTGCCCGCCCGGCACGATCCGGCTCGTCCGCCCGTGCCGGTGGCACCGACTCCGGTGTGGTCATCACCGCGAAGGACGTCGCGGACGGTGCCGCCGAGGGTGACATCACCTGCATCCGACTGATCCGCGACGGCGGCCGGCGGGTCGGCGGTGTTCTCGCGACGCTGGTCTCGTTCGCCAACCCGTCGATGATCGTCATCGGGGGCGGGTTGGCGCAGCTCGGTCACGTGCTGCTCGCCGAGATCCGCAGCGTGGTCTATCGCCGCTCGCTGCCGCTGGCCACCGGCAACCTTCCCGTTGTTCTCTCCGAGTTGGGCAGCCGCGCCGGCGTCACAGGCGCCGCGGTGCTGGCCAGCGACGCCGTCTTCGAGCAGGCATCATGACGACACCGACACCCAACCCGGCGCCAGGCCCTGAAGAAAGCCGCGCCGAGACCACCAACGAGCCGAGCAACACGACCACCAACGAGCCGAGCAACACGACCACCAACGAGCCGAGCAACACAGAGACCCGGGCGGAAACCCGCCCGGAGACCCGCCCTGAAGAGGGCGACCACGAGGTGGTTCTCCGTCTCCACGACGTGGTCAAGGAGTTCCCCGGCGTCCGGGCCCTCGACGGCGTCCGCCTGGAGGTCCGGGCCGGCGAGGTCCACTGCCTCCTCGGCCAGAACGGCGCCGGCAAGTCCACCCTGATCAAGGTGCTCGCCGGGGTCCACCACGCCGACGCGGGCGAGGTCACCTGGCTGGGTGAGCCGTTCGCTCCGCCCACACCGCAGGCCGCCATGCGAGCCGGAATCGCGACTATCTACCAGGAGCTTGATCTGGTCGACGACCTCTCGGTCGCGGAGAACGCGTTTCTCGGCCACGAGCCCAGTCGCTTCGGTTTCACCAGGCGCCGCGTCACGTCGTACCGAACGAAGGAAATTCTGACCCGGCTGGGCCACGCGGAGATCGCCCCGCGCCGGGCCGTGCGGACCTTGCCGGCCGCCGCGAAGCAGGTGGTCAGCATGGCGCGGGCGCTCTCGCACGACGCCCGCCTGATCGTGATGGACGAGCCGAGCGCGGTGCTGGCCCACGACGAGGTGGAGAACCTGTTCCGGATCATCCGGGAGCTGACCGCGCAGGGCATCGCCGTCATCTACATCTCGCACCGGCTCGACGAGATCCGCGACATCGGTGACCGGGTCACCGTGCTCAAGGACGGCCGGACCACAGCGGCGAACCTGCCGGCTCGCACCACGCCGACGAAGGAGCTGGTCAGCAAGATGACCGGCCGCTCCATCGAGTATGTGTTCCCGCCTCGCGAGGAGTCGTCGGCTGCGGCGGAACCTCTGCTGGTGGTGGACAACCTGACCCGGTCCGGCGAGTTCGCCGGCGTGAGCCTGACGGTCCGCCCCGGCGAGATCGTGGGGGTCGCCGGGCTTGTCGGTTCCGGCCGGTCCGAGCTGCTGGAGACCATCTTCGGCGCCCGCCGCCCGGACGCCGGCACCATCTCGGTGGCCGGCAAGCCGATCCGCAGTGTCGGGTCCGCGGTGCGCAACGGCATGGGGATGGCACCGGAGGAGCGCAAGAGCCAGGCGCTGCTGCTGGACGAGCCGATCTTCAAGAACATGACGCTGGCGTCGTTCGCCCGGTTCGCCCGGGTGGGTTTCACCGACACCGGCGGGGAGCGGGCCGCGGCCGAGCGGACCGCCGAGTCGCTGGAGCTGCGACCGCGCGGTGTGGTCCGCCCGGTGCGCACGCTGTCCGGTGGCAATCAGCAGAAGGTGGTGGTCGGTCGCTGGCTGCTCGGCGAGACCCGGCTGCTGCTGCTCGACGAGCCGACCCGGGGCGTGGACGTGGGCGCCCGGGCCGAGCTCTACCAGGTCATCCGTGGTCTCGCCGACACCGGCGTCGGCGTCCTGCTGGTCTCCAGCGAGGTGCCCGAGGTGCTGGGCCTGGCCGACCGGGTGCTGGTGATGCGGGAGGGTCGCCTCATCCACGAGGCTCCCGCCGCTGAGATCGACGAGGACACCGTTCTGAACCTCGTCATGGCGGGTTCGCTGCTGGAAGGGGAGCCGGCATGATCACAGAAACAGTGCGTTCCGAGAAGCGGGACGCTCGTCGCCTCGACGAGGGGACAGTACGCAACCTCGGCCTCGTCGCCGTGCTCGTCGCTCTGGTGATCATCGGGATCATCACCAGGCCGGAGCTGTACAGCGACCCGTCCTGGGTGCGCAACAACATCCTGACGATCCTGCAGCAGGCGTCCGCGATCGGTGTGGTGACGGTAGGGATGACCTTCGTCATCATCGGTGGTGGCATCGACCTGTCGGTCGGGGCGATCATCGCGCTCGCCGGGGTGTGGTCCACCACGGTGGCGACGCAGAGCTTCGGCGCGACTGGGATGATCTTCACGGCGATCGTGGTCGGTATGGGTGTCGGTTTGGTCAACGGCGTGCTCATCGCGTACGGAAAGCTTGTCGCCTTCATCGCCACGCTCGCCATGCTGGTGGCCGCCAGAGGTCTCGCCGCGCAGATCTCCGGCAAGCAGACGCAGATCTCCACCAACGACACCATCAACGGCATCGCCACCACCCGGATTCTCGGCATCCCGCTGCTCGTGATCCTCTTCGCGGCGGTCGCGGTGGCCGGCTGGGTGCTGCTGAACCGGACCACCTTCGGCCGCCGCACCGTGGCGGTCGGCGGCAACCCGGAGGCGGCCCGCCTGGCCGGTATCAACGTGAAGCGGCAGACCCTGCTGCTCTACGTGCTCTCCGGGCTGTGCTGCGGCATCGCGGCGATCATGCTGACCTCGCAGGCGACCAGCGCACAGGCCGCCACCGCCAACCTCTACGAGCTGGACGCCATCGCCGCGGCGATCATCGGCGGCACGCTGCTCAGCGGTGGCCGCGGCACGATCGTCGGCGCTGTCCTCGGCGTCCTGGTCTTCTCCACCATCACCAACCTCTTCGCGATCAACAACCTCCCGACCGAGGTCCAGAACATGGTCAAGGGCGGCATCATCGTCGTCGCCGTCTTGATCCAGCAGTTCAACTACCGCTCCATCACCCAGATTTTCAAGCGATGACCCACCCCCGAAATAGTCTCAGGACGGGAGCAATAATGTCCTCATTGTCCCGTAGGCGCATTCTGTTCGGCGGCGCTGCCGTCGGTACGGGTGTCCTGCTCACCGCGTGCACCAGCAACGACACCACCAGCAACGCTCAGGTCAACACGAACGCCAGCAACGACAACTCCGCCGCCGGAGCGAAGGTGGTGATCGGGTTCTCCGCTCCCGCCGCCGACCACGGCTGGATCGCCGCGATCACCAACAACGCGAAGGCTCAGGCCGCGCAGTTCTCCGACGTCGAACTGAAGATCACCGAGGCCGGCGCCGACGCGGCTGCCCAGCGGGCGGCGATCTCCACGATGATCGCCCAGAAGCCGAGCATCATCGTGATGCTCCCGCACGACGGCAAGGAACTGAACGCGGCCGCCGAGGAAGCCATGCGAGCCGGCATCCCGGTGGTCAACCTGGACCGCGCCTTCCCCTCGCAGGACGCCTACCGGCTCCAGCTCAAGGGCGACAACTACGGCATGGGGCTGGCCGCCGGCACGTACATCGGCGAGCAGCTCAAGGCCAAGGGCACCGCCAACCCGATCATCGGTGAGATCGCCGGGATCGACTCCCTCGAGCTGACCCAGGAACGCTCGAAGGGCTTCGTCGACGCTCTCCAGGTCCACGGCTTCAAGGTGGCCAACCGGCGCGCCGCCGACTTCACCGTCAACGGCGGCCAGGCTGCGGCCGCCGACCTGCTCCAGGCGCTGCCCAGGATGGACGCGCTCTGGAACCACGACGACGACCAGGGTGTCGGTGTGCTGGCCGCGATCGACCAGGCCAACCGCAGCGAGTTCTTCATGGTCGGCGGCGCCGGCTCGAAGGCGGCGATCGACGCGATCGCCAAGGACGACAGCGTGCTCAAGGCCACCGTCACCTACAGCCCGTCGATGGCCTCCTCGGCGGTCTCGCTGGCTCGCCTGATCGTCCAGGGCAAGGGGATGAGCGACCTGGTGGAGCTCCAGGTTCCGAAGGAGATCATGCTCGCCTCCGAGACGATCACCAAGGAGAACGCCGCCCAGTACAGCAAGCTCGGCTTCTAAGGGGACAGAATGTCGCAGGACCTGCGAGTCGGCATGGTCGGCTACGCGTTCATGGGGGCCGCGCACTCGCAGGCCTGGCGCACCGTCAATCACGTTTACGATCTACCGCTGCGCGCCAGGATGTCTGTGGTTTGCGGCCGCTCCGCCGATCAGGTGGCGGGCGCGGCCGCGAAGCTGGGCTGGGAGGGGCACACCACCGACTGGCGGTCGATCGTGGACAGCGATGAGGTGGACCTGGTGGACATCTGCACACCGGGTGACACCCACGCCGAGATCGCGCTTGCCGCGCTTGCCGCCGGCAAGCACGTTCTCTGCGAGAAACCCCTGGCCAATTCGGTGGCCGAGGCGCGGGAGATGGCTGCGGCCGCCGCTCGTGCCAAAACCCATGGGGTACGGGCGATGTGCGCCTACAACTACCGCAGGGTGCCCGCCGTCGCCCTCATGCGTGACCTGGTCGCGTCCGGACGGATCGGAACCATCCGTCACGTCCGGGCCGCCTACCTGCAGGACTGGATCGTCGATCCGCAGTTCCCGCTGGTCTGGCGGTTGCGTAAGGAGATCGCCGGTTCCGGTGCTCTCGGTGACATCGGCGCGCACATCGTCGACCTCACCCAGTTCGTCACCGGCCAGTCGATCACCGCTGTCTCGGCGCTGACCGAGACGTTCGTGCGGTCACGCCCACTGCCGTCGGCGTCGTCCGGGCTCTCCGCGGCCGGCAACGGCGCCGCCGTGGGGGACGTCACTGTGGACGACGCCGCGCTCTTCCTGGCCCGGCTCGACGGGGGAGCGGTCGCCACGTACGAGGCCACCCGTTTCGCCACCGGCCGGAAGAACGCGCTGCGGGTCGAGCTGAACGGTTCGCTCGGTTCGCTCGCGTTCGACTTCGAGCGGATGAACGAACTGGAGTTCTACGACGGCACCCTGCCGACGGCGGAGCAGGGGTTCAGCCGGATCCTGGTGACCGAGGAGGATCACCCGTATGTGGCCGGATGGTGGCCGCCGGGGCACGGGCTGGGGTATGAGCACTCCTTCACCCACGAGGTCCGTGACCTGATCGAGGCGATCGCCGAGGGCCGGGACCCGGCTCCGTCGTTCGCCGACGCTCTCCAGGTGCAGCTGGTGCTGGACGCGGTGGAGCGGTCCGCCGCGGGTGGCAGCTGGACCGACGTCGAGCCCGTGCTCGAGCCCGTTCAGGGCTGAACCCACCAGCTGGCTCTCAGGGGTGCCTTCCGGTCGTTGAGGCGCCCCTGGGGACCAGCTGAAGAATGCCGGCTGGCTCTCAGGGGTGCTTCACGAGTGCTGAGGCAGCGCTGGGGACCAGCTCGCTGAGTGTCCGCCGGGAGCGGCGAGGGACGGCGTGGTTGCGCCCCGCGCCGGCCGGTCCGCGGCGGGTGATGCGGATGTGCGGGCTACTCGCCCGTGCATCCGCATCGGCGTGCTACGGCACGCGGCGGACGCACGAGCAGTCGACCAGTGCATGTCCGTTTATGCAAAACATGAACACGTACGCCGTCCGAGAACGCTCTCTTTGGACGGTGCGCGGAAAGCTACTCGCTGGTCACCGGCGTAACGTGAATCGACGTACATGTATTTGGTGGGCCGCTTCTGATCATGTTGTGGCCGGTCATGACGTCGCACGGTGGGTGCGCCGGTGATCCCTCTCACGCCGCACGCTCGTATCCGAGGACAGGCATCCACGGACGGAGGCGGCGATGAAACCCCGATGGTGCGGAGTCGGTCCATCGAGGATCGGCTCCGAGATGGTCCATACTGGAGGCGTCAGCACGAGCGAATGCACGTGCACCTGCACGGGTGACCTCGTCCGGGGAGGAAATTGATGCGGCTGCGACATCCCTCCGGCCGGATCGTGCACCTCAGTTGCGGCATCAGCCTAGACCAGGCAGAAACTCTGAGCGCCGCTGTCGATCATCTCGACGCCGCCACGTCGGCACTGCGGGCTCGCTTCGGCACCGGCACCCTGGGCGTCGCGCTCCGGCTGCCACTGCCACTCGCCGCCGCCCTCGCCGACGACGGGCGTGCCCGCACCCGGCTGCGTTTCGAACTCGACGCCCGCGGGCTCGAGGTCGTCACGTTGAGCGGCGGGTCCGACGCCGAGGGCGGCGGCGAGGACCCGGTGGCCGACTGGAGCACCCCGGGCCGCCTGCGGCACACCCTCGAGCTGGCCCGGATCCTCGTCGACCTGCTGCCCTTCGAGGAGGTGCGCGGCGCCGTCGCCACCTGTGGCCTCGGCCGCCGCGACGGGTGGGACGAGGCCAAGGACCGCGACGTCGCCCGCCACCTCGGCCGCCTCTCCGGTGGGCTCGCCGACCTCGCCTGGCGGGTCGGCCGTGCGGTCCGCGCCGGCTTCCAGCCCGGTCCCGGCCGCGTGCTGGACAGCCCCGAGGAGACGGTCGCCGCACTCACCCGGGTCGACAAGGACCGGCTGGGCATCTGCCTCGATCTCGCCACCGTGCTCCGCGACTGGCCGGATCCGACCGGTGGCATCGACCGGCTCACCGACGCCGGGCTCTCCGTCATCACCGCCCGGATCACCGACCCGAGGGCCGCCTGGCAGCCGGTCCTGCGGCACCTGCTCGCCGCCGACACCGCGCGTACCGAGTACGTCGACCTCGACACCCCCGGCGACCACGAGCAGACGGCGAGCGACCTGGCGTACGTGGTGGAGGAACTGACCGGCATCGGCCTGGTGCCGGAGCAGCAGCCCTGCACCGCTCCCTGATCCCGCCCGGATCCCGCCCTGAATAAGCCCGTCGGGCCTTCAGCGTCAGGGCGGCGGGCAGATGCGTTCGGGTGGTCAGCTGTTGCCGTGGGACGCGTCCCGGCTGCGCTCCAGCATCGCCTCGAAGTGCTCCGCCGGTGCCGCTCGGCCGAGCAGGTCACCCTGGCCGAGCCGGCACCCGGCCGTCCGTACGGCGTCGAGGTCCGCCGGCGTGGAGACCCCGCACGCGATCACCTCCAGGCCGAGCCGCCGCCCCAGGATCACCACCACGTCCATGATCTCGCCGAACTGCCCGAACTCGCCCTGGTCGATCTTCAACAGGTCGATCGGGAGCACCCGCAACCGGCTCAGCGACGTGGGCCCCGCGCCGAAGTTGCCGACCGCGGTCCGCACCCCGTACGCCCGCAGCTCACCCAGCCGTGGCCCCAGATCCTCACCCTCCTGGCTGAGGTCCTGCTCGGCGACCTCGATGACAAGCGCCGACGGCGGGAGCCGGTTGACCTCCAGCGCAGTCCGCAGGCTCACCTGGAACGCGGGGTCGAGCAGCTCGCGCGGGCGGACCGGAACCGCGAGCCAGAGCGACTCGTGCTGCCGCCGCCACTCGGCGAGCAGCCGGCACGAACGCTGTAGCACCCAGTGCCCGATCTGGTGGAGCAGCCCCAGTTCCTCGGCCTGGGCCAGCAGCTCGCCGGCCGGCACCGGGCCGAGCGTCGGATGCCGCCAGCTGATCAAGACTTCGACGCCTGCCGGGCGCTGCCCGGGAAGCTCGGCGATCGGCTGGTAGTTCAGGTCGAACTCGCCGCGGGAGACCGCCCCCGGCAGGTCCTGTTCGAGGGTCGAGCGGCGCAGCAGTCGAGCCTCCATCTGCTCGTCGTACCACTCCACCGACGCCGGGGGACCGGAGCGCGCCGACCGCAGGGCGAGGCCGGCCCGGCGGATCACCTCGTCGACCTCGGCCTCCGCGGTGAGGTCGGTCAGGCCGGCCCACGCGGACAGGCGCGAGACGGTGCCGGCCACCGAGTAGGGCGCCGACAGCACGCTGAGCAGCTGACCGGCGAGCAGGTGAGCGCGGACCGCGCCGCATCGGGTCAGCACCGCGAACCGGGTCTCACCCAGCCGGGCCGGTACGTCAGCGCTGTCCACCTGGTTGCGCAGCCGCCGGGCGGCCTCCACCGCGACCACGTCGGCGACGTCCGGGCCGTGCACGTCGCCGATCGCGGTCAGCCCGCTGAGCTCGATGACGATCAGCGCACCCGGGTCGTGGATCAGCTCCGCCGCGCGGCGCAGCCCCTGCCGGTTGGCCAGGCTGGTCTGCTGGTCGAGATGGGCCGCCTGGCGCAGCGCCTGCTCGAGGTTGCGCATCTCGGTGACGTCGCGCACGTGCACGACAAGGGTCCGGCCGGGCTCGGCCGGGTCACCGCCGCTTGTTGTCCACTCCGTCTCCCGCCACCGGCCGAACCCGTCCCGGAGGCGGACCGCGACGCTCTCCCCGGGTGAGGCCGCGCCGGTGACCAGCCGCGCGGCCAGGAACGTGTGCAGGGTGTCGGCCTGCTCGGGGTCGACCAGCACCGACGCCGCCCGGCCGAGGACCTCCTGGTCGGACAGGCCGAACTGGCGCGCCGCGGCCGGTGACTGCCAGCGCACCGCCAGGTCGGCGTCCAGGATCATCGCCACGTCCGCGGCGCCGAACATCAGGCTCCGCAGCCGGTTGCCCTGGTCGGTGAGGTGCTCGGCGTGCCGGCGCAGGGCGATCGCGGAGACCCACTCCCGGGCCGCCACGGCCACGATCGCCGTGGTGGCCAGGACTATCGACATCGGGTCCAGGCTGTGGCCGTTGAGCAGGTGGTACACGGTGCCCAGCACCGCCGCGCCGATCGGCAGCGCGAGCAGCGGGAAACTGGCGGACGGCTCGCTGCCCGCGGGGGCCATCGGGTGCGCGTCGGGGGAGATGCGGACCGAGCCGTACCAGAGCAGCCCGGCGGCCACGTTGACGGCGGCGGCACCGGCGAAGGCCCCGATGGCCGCGTTCGGCTCGAACGGATAGTCGATGCCGACGACCAGCGCCGTCAGCCCGATCAGGGAGAGCGCCGCGCCGGAACCGCACCACAGCAGGGCCGCCCGGTGCCGGATCGCGTGGACGCCCGCCACAGCGACGACCGCGGTGGCGGCACCACCGGCGATCAGCGCGGTGATCGCCGCACCGCGTGGCGGGCCGGCATTCTGGAGCAGGAGCCAGGGCGGCAGGATCAGGCAGGCCGCGCCGCCCACGGTGTCCAGCCCGACCCGCAGGCGGGCCAGCTGGTCGCGGCGCTGCAGCGGGCGCAGGATCGCCGGCAGGTAGGTCAGTGCCACCAGGAAGAGGGCGACGAGCGGGATCTCCGTGGGCAGCGGGACCTCGGCGACCAGCACGTCGGGCGCCACCACGACGGTGACCGCGCTGGCCGCGCCGGCTCCGGCGGTGAGCAGCACGCCGCAGCCCAGCGTCAGCACGCGCAGGCGGGGCCCGCCCGACCGGCCGGAGGCCGCTGCTCGGAGCATCACCACGGCGATCCCGGCCGAGCACGCCGTCAGCAGGCCCGCGCCGGCGGACGGCGGGAGCAGGACGAGGCCGGTGGTCAGCGTGACGGCGGCCAGGATCGCGAGCGCGACGAGGACGGCCGGCCGGTTGGTGCGCCACTCGGTCGGGGGTTCACCTGTCATCGGGGGTCATCCAGGTGTTCGGAAGGGGCAAAATGATCCTCACCCGTCAACGAGTGGCGGATGCTTTGGTTACGGCCTTTCTTCAGCACCGCGCCCTTCCGCCTCGGTGCCGCGCCGCCGTAGAGTCGCTGTGGGGCCACCCGCCACGACGGGCGGGCCGGCGGGAGGCGCAAACCCGTCCGGCACGACGCGTGCCGCATCGGCGTGGCGATGCCCCGTGGCCGGTTCTCCCTCGCCGGCCGGCTAACGCCAGCCACCAGGGAGGGAAAGATGGCACGACCCATAACGCTCTTCACCGGCCAGTGGGCCGACCTGCCGTTCGAGGAGGTCTGCCGGCTCGCGTCGGAGTGGGGCTATGACGGCCTGGAGATCGCCTGCTGGGGTGACCACTTCGAGGTGGACCGGGCGCTCGCCGAGGACGACTACGTCGACCGCAAGCACGAGCAGCTCGCCAAGCACAACCTGAAGTGCTTCGCGATCTCCAACCATCTGGTCGGGCAGGCGGTCTGCGATCACCCGATCGACGAGCGGCACCGCGGCATTCTGCCGGCGGCGATCTGGGGGGACGGAGACCCCGAAGGGGTACGGGTACGCGCGGCCGACCGGATGAAGGACACCGCCCGGGCGGCGGCCAAGTTCGGTGTGCGCACGGTGGTCGGCTTCACCGGATCGTCGATCTGGCACACGCTCGCCATGTTCCCGCCGGTTCCGCCCGAGATGATCGAGCGCGGGTACGCGGACTTCGCCGAGCGGTGGAACCCGATCCTCGACGTGTTCGACGAGGTGGGCGTCCGGTTCGCGCATGAGGTTCACCCGAGCGAGATCGCGTACGACTACTGGACCACCCGGCGGACGCTGGAGGCGATCGGGAACCGGCCGGCCTTCGGGCTGAACTGGGACCCGTCACACTTCGTCTGGCAGGACCTCGACCCGGTCGGGTTCATCCTCGAGTTCGCCGACCGGATCTATCACGTGGACTGCAAGGACGCGAAGGTGCGGACCGGCGACGGGCGGCGCGGGCGGCTCAGCTCCCACCTGGCCTGGGCCGACCTGCGGCGTGGCTGGGACTTCGTCTCGACCGGGCACGGCGATGTGCCCTGGGAGGACTGTTTCCGGGCTTTGAACAGCATCGGGTACGACGGACCGCTGTCCATCGAGTGGGAGGACGCCGGAATGGACCGGCTGGTCGGAGCTCCCGAGGCCATCAAGTTCGTACGCCGGCTCGCCTTCGATCCGCCGTCCGCCGCGTTCGACGCCGCTTTCTCGTCGGACTCCTGACGACTCTTTGCTCAGACGTCGAAAGGCCGCCCCGAGAGCGGGGCGGCCTTTCGACGAAACGGTCTCAGTAAGTGGTGCTGGTGCCGGTGGTTCCGGTGCGGCTGCTCTTCGAGGTGGCGAGGGTGTCACTGGACGCCAGCAGCTCGTCGGTGCTGTCCGAGCTGGAGGTGCCGGTCGTGCCCGTCTGCAGCTTCTCACCGAGCTTGGACGACTGGATCTTGTCCTTGCCCTCGGTGTAGAGCTTGTTCGCCTGCGCCTGGGCGACACCGGCGGCTTCCTGCACCGACGGGTGCTGCCAGACCTTCTGAGCGTTGGCCCGGATCTCTTCGTACTTCTCCCGGCCGGCACGGCTGCCCATGACGAAGCCCGCCGCGAGACCGGTAAGGAACATCAGCTTTCCGCGCATGATGGCGGCTCCTTCCGTTGGATGACGCGCGTGCGTCTGGGGGTGGCATACCCATCCTGTCCCTCCGCTACTCCCCGGATCCAGGTTTCGGGCATGTCACCCCGCCACTGACCACGGGTGGGTATCCCGTTGGTGGGGCGCCTGTGTGGTCATGTAGTCTGTTCTCCGTCGCCAGGGAAACCGGGCGGCACAGGTGGTAGAGCATTCCCCGATAGCTCAATTGGCAGAGCAGCCGGCTGTTAACCGGCAGGTTATTGGTTCGAGTCCAATTCGGGGAGCTTCTTCGAATCCCAGGCCGGCGGCCTGGGATTTTCTGTTTCACGCGGTGCGCCCGGGGAACCACCCGAGCCGTTGCGAAGCCACCGCTTCCGGCGGCACGCTTCGACCGTACCGATGCATGCATTTGGCCTTGGGGCCGAAGGCCTGCTGGCTCTTTCGCCTCCCAGGTCGCGCGTGCCCGGTTACGCTGAGTCCCGCGTTGATTAGCAGCCTGTGAGGTGTTCATGTCGCAGCCGGTAGAGGTGGACGTCGTCATCGTCGGCGGCGGGCTCGCCGGGCTGTCCGCTGCCCGCCGGCTCGACCGCGCCGGCGTGGAATGGCTGCTCGTGGAGGGGTCCGACCGCATCGGCGGGCGAGTCGCCACCGACGTCATGGACGGCTGGCGGATGGATCGCGGATTCCAGGTGCTGAACACCGCCTATCCGCGGCTGCCCGCCCTCGTCGACGTCGACGCACTCGACATGCGTTACTTCACCTCCGGCGTGCTGGTGCGCCGCGGCGCCGGCCTGCACCGCCTGGAGAACCCGCTGCGTGATCCGCTAGCCACGCCGCAGACCCTGACCTCGGGTGTCGGCACCTTCGCGGACCGGCTCAAGTTCGCCGCGCTGGCCACCAAATGCGCCACGCTGCCGCCCGACAGGCTGCTCGACATCCCGGAAACCACCACCCAGGAGATGCTGCGCAACGCCGGCCTCTCCCACCGGATCATCGAAGAGGTGCTGCGACCGTTCTTCTCCGGCGTCTTCGCCGAACGCACCCTCGACACGTCCAGCCACGTCGCCGCCATGGTGCTGCGCTCCTTCACCCGCGGCCGCATCGGCGTCCCCGCCTCCGGCATGGCAGCCCTGCCCGCCGCCATCGCCGGCCCGCTGCCCTTCCCGCAGCTGCTGATCGGCGCCCGCACCCTCTCGATCGGCCCAGGCCTGGTAGTAACGGAGGGCGGCGAGATCCACTGCCGCGCCGTGATCGTCGCCACCGACCCGCTGACCGCCGCCGCCCTGCTACCCGGCCTGCCCCGCCCCGACGTGCACGGCCTGACCACCTTCTACTTCGGCGCCGACCACGCACCCATCGACGAGCCCATCCTCCTGCTGGACGGCGACCGCCGCGAGATCATCGCCAACACCGTGGTGTTGAGCAACGCCGCGCCCGAGTATGCTCCCGCAGGCAAAAGCCTGATCGCCGCGTCAATCGTCGGCGTCTCGGCCCCTTCTAGCGCCTCCGAAGCGGTCATTCGGGTCGAGTTGTCCCGGATCTACGGTGCCCCGACCGACGACTGGGAACTGCTCAACGTGGTTACGGTGCCCCAGGCCCTGCCTGCGGCCCGCGCCCCCCAGTCCCGCCTTCGCAAACCGGTCTCTCTAGGCGATGGTCTCTTCGTCGCGGGTGATCATCGCGACAGTCCCTCCCTCCAGGGTGCGATGGCCGGCGGCTGGCGAACAGCCGGCGCGGTCCTGGAGTCGATCGGCGCCCAGGTCGGCGCCTCATGAGCGAGATCAATCCGGAGAATTTCGCCGAATTCACCACACAGGATGGGCCGGAGGAGGCGTCGGTGGGTGAGGACGGGATACCGGAGGCGGATGGATCTTCAGCCTCCGGACATGGTGTCTGACCCTCAGCTTCTGCCGAAATCCCTGGTGCGGTGATAGATCGCTAGCTGCGGGAGCGGGGCACGGGATAGGATCGCCGCCGGTACGGGGCGGTAGCTCAGTGGGTTAGAGCAGGGGACTCATAATCCCTCGGTCGCGGGTTCGAGTCCCGCCCGCCCCACTCCACCAGCCTGTGGGCGACCCCCAGACCCCACGGTGCGGTGGTCGCTCCAGGCGCGGTGGTTGCGCTATCGCATCGGTTCCGCCCTTGTGAGTCTGCCCGGCAGTGCACCAAGCACCCTTCACTAGCTGCCGAGCGAGTTGCGCCGAGCGGTCGCTGGCGAGGTCCGCAACACGCTGCTTACGGGTCAGGTGGCTTCCGGATCGCCGCGCGGGATAGCGATGGCGGCCTAGATCGTGGTGATGACAGCGTCCTCGGACAGGGCGGTCGCAGTCGTGATTTCTGCAGCCCGATGTGCCCCTGTTCCCGTCAAGCCGAGCTATCACGCCCGGCCCCGTCGAGGCAGTGACCCGCATGGTGAGCGGCCCTCAGATATTCGCTGGGCTGATCCGTAGGGCTGATGATGCCTATGCCGTCGCAGGAGCGCGGTCCGGCATGGCACGCTGGGGGCAGGATCCGCCGAGGAGGTGAGGTGATCCGATCCTCACATTCGCGACGGTCCAGCCAGGTGCCCTCAGCGCCGGCGCGCGGGTCAGGAAGCAGAATCTTGACCGGAACGCTCCCCGATCGCCTGCTCCACAGGTCGGCGAAGCTGTCACGAGTGATTTCGTTGCCCCGGCTAGTGAAGACACGCACCCATTTCGCATCACGCAAGTCGTCGGCAAATGCTGCGTTCGCCATGGACTGCTTCGGGTATGTTCGAGCGACACCGGCTCCGGTCAGCCGCGAGAGCCAACTGATCAATCTTCCGCGAAGCCTTCTTGATCC
The DNA here is from genome assembly GCF_042666575.1 of Actinoplanes sp. GCM10030250. Taxonomy (NCBI): domain Bacteria; kingdom Bacillati; phylum Actinomycetota; class Actinomycetes; order Micromonosporales; family Micromonosporaceae; genus Actinoplanes; species Actinoplanes sp. GCM10030250. Next base: position 130,070 of record NZ_JBHTDO010000022.1, read on the forward strand.
AAACCAAGCGATCCCCCCACCAGCAGGCTTGCGATCAACGAACTGAGTACTCCCCAAGTGAACTCCACGAGTCATCCCCTTCCGCAGTGCCTCTATTCTCGACACTTGTGCAAGCCGAGTGGCCTCCCGCAGCGAACCCGGGCCTGACTTACGGAGAATGCCGTTCGTGGGCGAGTGGTGTTCCGCGGACCCCTGAGGCGAAGCAGGCGAGGAACTCAATCCGGCCCCGTGGGCTGGGTATCTTCCGGGCCAGGCCACCGCTCCCCCTACTCCTGCTTCTGGCTGCCAAGGAAGGACGGTTGGTCGGATCGGCGGACGCTTTCGCCGTCATTGAGCCGCCGATTGCTCGGATGGCCGAGTGGAACTCGGCGATGCGGGTGCTGCCACGAAATGTGCGTGCAATCGCCTGGCTGGCCCGTGCTTGGCAGTTCATCCTGCCTTTGGCCCCGGCAGCGTTTGCCATGTCGGTGGCGATCCCACTGGTTCTCGTCCACAGAGCGAACGCTTTCACCGCCCTGGTGTTGATCCTGGCAGGCTTGGCGGTGCTGGTCGGCGACATGATCGTCTCTGTGATCCGGCTCGCCGGGGAACTCGTCCGGTCGAGCAGCGCGAATGTTGCAGAAAGTGAGATCATCGGCAATGAGATTCGGGGGCACCGCTGGACCATCGTCTTCTGCCATGCAATCGATCCCGCTGATGCGGCACGGCTCAGCACGGAGGCTTTGCGGCGAGTCGCAACATTGACGGACGCGATGTTGCCCGTAGATCGTGCGTTCGGTTCCGAATATGTCGGCGTTCGTGTCGAAAGTTTCACCGGCCGCGATGTCAGAGGCGTACTCGGATCCCTGGCTTCACTCGAACGGATCCCGCAGACGGATTGGTTCGTCATCGGTGCTAGGAAGAACTTCAGCAGGCCCGATCACGCGGCTGTCCGGCCGTTGAGTGTCGTACGGCTCATGCTGACGGCTACCACCCTTTGTGTGCTGGTTTCGGCGCAGATCGTCGCCTCGTTCGAACGCCAGGCATGTTTGACTCCTGACTGTGGTGATCGACCGATCACCTACCCGCGGGCACTGCGCTGGATCATCGAGTACGTCTTCTTCCAGTTCCCGGGATCGACGACCTGGCAGGCGCAGCTGCTGGGATTGCTCGTCATGGTCGCCGTTCCGGTGATCACGCTGTGCGTCGTCATCGCAATACATCAACGGATTCAGTACCGACGCGCGAGGAGAAATCTCATGTACGGGGCCCTGGAGCGGATGGCAGCCGAGCCGACCGTGGCGATTCTCGTCGTCAATGAGACCGAGTCCAAAGCGTTGGAGGATGCCTTCATCTCCCGCTCACCTCGCCTTGTCCCGCAGACCGACAGGGTCGGTGGCAAAGCCGTGACCAATCTCGGAGTCCTTGGCGGGGCTCGTATCGTCATGGCACAGAGTGAGCAGGGCACAGTTGGAGCCGGCTCGATGCCGTGGACCGTCGACAACCTCGTCAAGAATCTCGATCCGGCATTCCTGATCCTGACCGGCATCTGTTACGGCTTGGACTCCCGAGAGTTCGACGGTGGAAAGCAGAACATCGGTGACGTCGTGGTCGCAACTCAACTGCGCGCCGTGGAGCATCGTAAGGTGACGACCCGTGCCGATGGTTCTTGGTACGAGATCAGCCGAGGCCCTCGCCCCGAGGCTTCGAGTGACCTGTTGAGCCACGCACGCGTTCTTGGTCGGGCGCGGGAGCCGGCGGTTCACTTCGGCCCTCTTCTGTCGCTCAACACTCTGGTCAACAACCCGGAGGAGCGCGCCAGATTGCGTGTCCTCGACGAGGAGGCTATTGCCGGAGAGATGGAGGCGGCCGGTCTCTACGCTGCCGCTGTCCAGGCGAAGCGCGACTGGATCATTGTCAAGGGCATCTCTGACTGGGGCGTGGGAAAGGTCGATGACTCTCAAGCCCCAGCGGCTCGCCATGCCGCAGACTTCGTCGTTGACCTGATCGTCCAGGTCGAACCCGGGGCTCGGCGTGATTGACCGCGCGCTGGCTCGTTCGTTCAGGCCGGTCCTGCGTTGATCAGCGGCCCAGCCTTCCGGCGATCATCACCGTGGCGATGCGCCGGTTGGCGTCAGCGGGGTCGAAACGCGCGGGATCGAAGTCGGCGCCCTGTTCCAGGCCCAGCCATCGTCGTAGATCGTCGTGATCGGTATGGTGCGGGTCGGCGAGCGCGTCGAGCAGTTCCTGGTAGCCGGTGGTGCCGCCGCAGTCTTCCGGTGGACAGGCGCGAGCACCGTCCGTGCAGGCCGGGTATCGCCCGGTCGGCTCGGCGGATACCAGTTCCTCCAGCAGCACCTCGTGCGTCCAACTGTCGCCGAAGTCGTACTCGTACCCGAACGTGTCTCCCTCGCGGGCGGCTAGGTCGCGGAACGCGGCCTTGCTTTCGTCGCGCAACGGAAAATCGAGGCAGGGCGTGCCGTAGTGGCCGGTGGGGTGGATGAACATGTGCAGATGTGAGTTGGTCCAGCCCATCGCAGCCTGGATGACACGGTCGAGCCGGTCCAGGCGCAATGTCACGGGCACGAGCAGACGTCGCCACACTGGTGGGTCGGTGTCCAGCAGAGTGACCTTGATTGAGCGATCTGAGCACCAGGCTGCACCGCAGCGAACCTGGCGCTCAGAACCTTCTCGGCGGCAGGGGACAGGTGCAGTGTTTCGCCGTCCTCGGCCAGCGCGCCGAACGCGACCAACTCGCGGGCTGCACGGTGCAGGTCGCGGTCGGTGGCCTTGCGGATGTGCCCCAGTTGCTCCGTGGTGGCTTCGTCCAGGTAGTAACGGGTGGAGAGGACGGACCAGACCTGTTCCTGCGCCTTCTCGATGCGCGTGGCACCACCGCCTCCCGCGATGCTGGCGAATAGCACGGTCATCCCGTCGCTGAAGTCCTCGCCGAGCAACGAGGCGAACCAGCCGGGCGGGCAGAGTGCTGGGCCGAGTTGGTCGAAGGCCGCGAACATGACGGTCCACAGCTCCACTGGCCGGTCCAGCAGTCGCTGATTCGTCTTGACCGGCACCAACCGGCCGTGCACGACTCGGAGAAGCCCGGTTGCCTTGGCCCAGGCCACCACGAGCGCCAGCCGGGGAAGGTCGGCGCTGCTACGGGTGCGGAACCTCCGGGTGCCGATCACCGGGTCGATCTCGTCGCCAATCTCCAGGAGAGTGACCAGCTGCCCTGCATCGGCCATGGTCAACTGTCCGGTCTGGGTCAGTTTGCGGCCCGAGCCGACCCAGCGGGTCAAGGCGACCACCTGCCGTACGGCAGGTGCGGATGCTGCAGCGGCGGCCAGATCATCCTCAGGCATCCCGTGCACCGATCATTTGGCCGGCTGCCATGGATCAAGAAGGCCGATGCCGGTGTCGACGAAGTCTCTGGTGTTCCGGGTCGCCAGAGACGCCGCTTGCGAGCGGCAGATGGCGGCGATCTGAGCGTCGAACCCGCTGATCGGGTTGCCCTGTTGCTCCCGGCTCGCGACGATGTCGGCGTAGGCGCTGGCGGAGGCGAGGTCGAAGGGCAGAACCTGGCGAGGGAAAGCCGCAAAGATCTCGTCGGCCGCCTGATGCAGCGATTGCCGCCGACGGCCCTCCGGCAGGCGCGCGATGCCGTATCGGATCTCGGCGATGGTGACCGCGGTCGTATACAAGCCGTAACCGGAACTGCGTTGCATCCAGGCGAGCACCGCCGGAGCTGGCTCGGGCCGCATGAGTTCGGAGACCACGTTGGTGTCGAGGACGATCATCACTCCGGCAGACTCGCAGCCCGGGGCATGGTGGTACGTGCCGGCAGGTCGAAGTCGGCGCCGCCGAGCTGGGCGAACCGTTCCGTGAGAGCGCTGAACAGATCGGTTCGTGGCGCATCATCAGTGACGGCGGTGGTCAGGATGGCACGGATCTCGGCCTCCATGGAACGGCCGTTACGGGCAGCGCGAAGACGCAACTTCTCCTTCACCACATCGTCGAGATCTCTGATGCTGAGAGCCGCCACGGAACCTCCTTCAACGGCAGAAGTGATAGCAATGCTAGCGCACCGATCGGGCATGTCGCGCCGCCACGAGCGCCCCTCTCGGGCGCGCCAGCCCCGTCACGGCTCGGCCTGGATGTGGCGTGAAATGGCCAAACGTACCGGTAGCGGGGTGCCCGGAACACCGATGGCGTGGTTCGCATGGTGCAACGTCCGGCCCACTTTATTTGCCTGGGGGCGACCCCCAGACCCCACGTTATGGTGGGCGCGGTCGGTGGTCCGGTCACGCCTTCGTCGGGGTCGCGTCCTTCGGCCGATCCACTCACCGGGCTATCTAGTGGCTTCTTGCGGCGAGCCAGGTCAAAGCTTGCTGGGCGGCCTTGTGGTTGGGCCGAGGGTCTGTTCCTCGAGACCGCGACGGATCCGGCCGCGGCTGCGGTGGCGGGTTACCTCCTTCTGCGGTTGAGTGCGCTGGACCGGCTGTGGAACTGGCCGGGCCACGACCTTCCTGGGCTCCAGCCCGGCCGGACCGTCCGAGGTGCCGGTGTACGACCTGCCCACCTCCCGAAGAGGGCTCGCCATCGTCTACGACGTGCGGGTCACCGATCTCGTGACATTGGGGCCTGATCGAACCTGATGTGGCCCTCTCGATCGGCGGATTCCCCCTTCAGTTTCCGGCCGAGGCCCACCTGACCGCAGAGGGACGAGTCCGACTACCTGACGTTCGTGAGTTCACCGACCTGGTGGCGGCGGCCGCGGCAGCCACCGGTCTGGACATCTGGCACTTCTGGCACTTCTGGCAATCGGAGCACTCCGGCCCTCTGTCATCCGCCAGAGAGCGGGCACGGCGTGGCCAACTCGCCTGAGCACTCGTAACCACCCGTGCATGACGCGCCTGGCTCATCGGACCCGCCAGGGCACGGTGACGGTCCAGGTGAGTGGCCCCGGGAGTTTCGTTAAAGAAGCTTTAAGGAACGCTTGCTCAGCGTCATGAACTGCCGCCACATCGTTGCTCGTATATCTCGGCACAAGCAGTGCCGAGACGAAGAGGAGCCGTGCATGTATCGACGCGGAGTCAGCAGCCGGACGCGCAAGCTGGTGAGTGGAGGTGCCGCCGCAGCGCTGCTCGCCTTGGCGCTCGCGGTCGGCACGGGGATGGGCCAGGCCGCCGAGTCCGGAGCCAGCTCCGGTGACATTAACGCTTTGGTGCCGGCGTTGGGTTTCAGCCCGGGCAATCCGAACGCGACGGCCGACCGCGTGGGCCCTACCGGGGTAAACGTTCCCGGTCGCTGCCCACCCACTCAAGCCCAAGTGAACGCGCAGGTAGCGCTCAAGAATGCGAGCCTTCCGAGTGGAACGGACCTTGAAAGTCGCATCCAGCGTTTTGAAAAGACCTTGTCGGCGATTCAAGACTTGAAATGCCCCGCATCTTCCACGACTTTGCTGGGCCGCTTGAATTCCTTGACCGCGCTGCGCGGAAACGCGGACCGCGATAACATCCTGCGTGGTTTGGATTTGAACGAAACGCCAGCGGATAAAGCCGCCGCCACAGGATCCGGTGACGCGGCCGCGAGTGGAGCGACGGGGAACGCCGGAGCCAGCTCCGGTAACGTTAACGCTTTGGTGCCGGCGTTGGGTTTCAGCCCGGGCAATCCGAACGCGACGGCCGACCGCGTGGGCCCTACCGGGGTAAACGTTCCCGGTCGCTGCCCACCCACTCAAGCCCAAGTGAACGCGCAGGTAGCGCTCAAGAATGCCAGCCTTCCCAGTGGAACGGACCTTGAAAGTCGCATCCAGCGTTTTGAAAAGACCTTGTCGGCGATTCAAGACTTGAAATGCCCCGCATCTTCCACGACTTTGCTGGGCCGCTTGAATTCCTTGACCGCGCTGCGCGGAAACGCGGACCGCGATAACATCCTGCGTGGTTTGGATTTGAACGAAACGCCAGCGGGATAAAGCCGCAGGGAATGCGGCGCCGCAAACGCGCCAGCGAACAAACGGCGCCGCGGACAACGGCAACCTGATCCTTCGCGGATCCTGATCCACCGCACGGAACCGCCTCGCCGGAGGCCCTCGCACCACAGGGGGTCTCCGGCGCGTCCGTGTGTGGGCCATGCGCGCGGTGATCTTCGGCTACTTCATATTTCGCAGCCACCGCCGCAACGCTGTCCCCAGCGACATCGCGCCCACCGACGCCCCCGTCCCCACCGCCGATCGCCATGATCGCAGCCATTCTGTCGCCCATGAGCCGACCGAGCGACCGCATTCCCGCAGCGCCACAGCGACGCCGCAGCGGCGGCCCGGCAACCAGCCGCCGGGCATCGCCCCACTGCAATCGATGATCTTCGTGGTGTGGAGAAAGGGTCCTGACGGTAAGCCGCTAAGAACCGGCGAAACCGTGCATCTGTGGGACCGCTAGGAGTGCTCAGCGGGGCCCCGACTGTGGCGTGAGCAGGTCAAACGTTCTGGCAGCGGATGCCCGGGAACGGTGGTCGGGCGGTTCGCATGGTGCAACGTTCGGCCCCCTTTGATCTTGCATGCCAGAGGCCCACGATGCGATGAGCGCGCCGGTTGGTCCGCTGACGGCGGTAGTTGGTCGACCTCCAAGCCTCAGAGTTTGGGCCACGACGCCGGACGGGCCTGTACCCAACTGAGCCGAATGGCGGGCATGGCCGCCCTGCCGACCGCCCTCAGCGGCGGACGCCGGTCCCGGCTTGTCCTCTTCATGCGATCGGCCGGGACGGCGCGATGGCTCCTCGAAGGGGATCGAGGGACGGGATCCAGGTGCTTTCGGGGAAGCGCTTCCCGGCCGGCGAGAGATCCGGATATCGCGGTGCCTGAACGGGCAGACATGGCAGGCATTCGCTGGCGCACGCCTTTTGCCGACAATGGATCATCGGGGGACCCGCGTCGACCAGGACATCTTCGACTGAGCGCCCGGTCGATCACCGCTGCGCGCTTCTCGACCGGGGCGAACTTCGGCAGTCGGATTCTCATGGGTGTCGATGAAACCGTTGTGAGGCGATGACGAATCTGTTAACTTTTCCACATCTTGGAGAGAGCGCTCTCCGAGGGGTTGAGGTCGAAGCCGCCACGTTCACCGACCCACCGCCTCGCCCCTATCGCGGCGCCGCACGAGCCTTCACCGAGGCGCGACGTGTCGACGACCCCCCACCGCCGGGACAGACGTGACACCGCGATGTGCGTCCCCGGCCCTCCCCGCGGAGTCGCATTCCGCGGCCACATTCGAGACGTGATCGGCGTACGTCTCGGCTGCTTCCTCACGAGAGGTACCCAACCGATCATGATTCGCAGAGTGCTGCTGATCGTCGCTCTTGTACTGGCCGGGACGGGCGTCAACGTCGCCCCGGCATTCGCGGCCGACTTCTCGGTCCTGATCTTCAGCAAAACCGTGGGGTTCCGGCATGACTCGATCCCCGCAGGAATCACCGCGATCCAGCAACTGGGCGCGCAGAACAACTTCACGGTCGAGGCGACCGAGGACGCCGCCCAGTTCACTGATACGAACCTGGCCAGGTTCAGGGCGGTCATCTGGCTGTCCACGACCGGCGACGTGCTCAACGCGACCCAGCAGGCCGCGTTCGAGCGCTACGTCCGCGCCGGCGGCGGCTATGTCGGCGTGCACGCCGCTTCCGACACCGAGTACGACTGGCCCTGGTACGGCAACGTCGTCGGCGCGTACTTCTCCGGCCATCCGGCGATCCAGCCGGCCACCGTCCGCATCGAGGACACCGCCCACCCGTCCAACGCGGGCATTCCGGTGAACTGGAACCGAACCGACGAGTGGTACAACTACCGCACCAACCCTCGCTCCCAGGTGCACGTCCTCGCGAACCTCAACGAGGCCACCTACACCGGTGGCACCATGAACGGCGACCATCCGATCTCGTGGTGCCGGCCCTACGACGGCGGCCGCTCCTGGTACACCGGCCTCGGCCACACCCAGGAGAGCTACACCGAGGCCAACTTCCGCACCCACCTGCTCGGCGGGATCAAGTACGCCGCGCAGAACATCGGCAACTGTTCGGTGCAGGCTCCCGGCGGCACGTTCAGCCAGGTGAACCTGGCCAAGGGCGTGGCGGAGACCGGTGAGCCGATGGGCCTCACCGTGCTGCCCAACCGGGGCGTGCTGCACACCTCGCGCAACGGCGTCATCCGGTACACCGACGTCAACGGCAACACCAAGGTAGCCCTGACGCTGCCGGTCTACAGCCACGATGAGGAGGGTCTGCAGAGCATCAAGGCCGACCCGAACTTCGCCAGCAACCGCTGGGTGTACGTCTACTACGCGCCACCGCTCAGCACGCCGGGCGGCGACGCTCCGTCCACCGGCACGGCGGCGCAGTTCGCCCCGTTCAACGGCTCCAACAAGCTGGCCCGGCTCACCGTGCGGGACGACAACACGATCGACCCGGCCTCAATGGTGACGATCCTCGATGTGCCGACCAGCCGTGGGCTGTGCTGCCACGTCGGCGGTGATATCGACTTCGACGCCGCCGGCAACCTGTACCTGTCCACCGGTGACGACACCAACCCGTTCGACTCGGCCGGTTTCGCGCCGATCGACGAGCGGGCCGACCGCAACCCCGCCTACGACGCGCAGCGCACCTCGGCCAACAGCAACGACCTGCGCGGGAAGGTCCTGCGGATCAAGCCGGGTGCGACGGGCGGCTACACCGTCCCGGCGGGCAACATGTTCGCCCCGGGCACGGCGAACACCAGGCCGGAGGTCTACGCCATGGGCTTCCGTAACCCGTTCAAGATGAGCGTCGACAAGGCCACCGGGGTCGTCTACCTCGGTGACTACGGCCCCGACGCGGGCTCGGCCGACCTGCAGCGCGGGCCGGCGGGCACCGTCTCGTTCGAGCGGATCACCCAGCCGGGCTTCTACGGCTGGCCGTACTGCTCCAACTACAACACCCCCTACCAGGAGTTCACGTTCCCCAGCGGGCCGTCGTCCGGTCCGTACGACTGTGCCGGTGGGCCGACGAACAACTCGCGGAACAACACCGGCATCACCAAACTGCCGCCGTCTCAGGCGGCCTGGCTGCCCTACGGCGGGCAGGGGCCCTGGCGGCCCGAGCTGGGCGGGGGCGGGCCCATGGCCGGTCCGGTCTACAACTTCAATCCGGCATTGGCCTCTGACGTCAAGTTCCCGGCGTCCTACAACGGGAAGGCCTTCCTCGGCGAGTTCACCAGTCGCTGGATCAAGGCGGTCACCCTGAACGCCAACGGCACGGCCGGCGCGATCGAGCCGATCCCATGGTCCGGAACCGCGATCATGGACATGGAGTTCGGTCCTGACGGCGCCCTGTATGTGCTCGACTACGGCACCACCTGGTTCGGCGGCGACGAGAACTCGGCTCTTTACCGGATCGAGTACAACACCGGCGCCAACCGGGCGCCGATCGCACAGATCGCCGCCACCCCGTCCTCCGGCGCCGCGCCGCTGGCCGTGCAGTTCAGCTCGGCGGGCAGCAACGACCCGGACGGCGACCCGATCACGTACGCCTGGGACTTCACCAGTAACGGCAGCACCGACTCCACGGCGGCCAACCCGACGTTCACCTATCCGGCGAACGGTGAATACACCGCGACGCTGACGGTACGGGACAGCGGCGGCAAAACCTCGACGGCCAGTACTGTCGTCGGGGTCGGCCGGCCATCCATCCAGTTGATCACACCGGCCGACGGATCGGTGTTCCAGTACGGTGACCTGGTGCCGTTCGAGGTGCGGGTCACCGATCCGAACGCCGGCACCGTCGACTGCAGCCGCGTCGTGGTCAACTACATCCTGGGGCACGACAGTCACGGTCACCCGATCACCAGCAAGACCGGCTGCACCGGATCGGTCCAGACCACCGTGGACGGTGAGCACGACGCAAGCGCGAACATCTTCGGGGCGATCGCCGCCGTGTACACCCCGGTCAGCGGGGTCGCGGTCCAGGACCAGCACGTGCTGCAGCCGCGGACCCGGCAGGCCGAGCACTTCAGCACCATGAACGGCGTCCAGGTCGCCGCCAAGGCCAGCGCCCACGGCGGCAACGCCATCGGCTACATCGAGAACGGCGACTGGATCTCCTTCACGCCGTACAACCTGGCCGGCGTCACCGGCATCAAAGCGCGGGTCGCCTCGGCCGGCGTCGGTGGCACACTGACTGTGCGGGCCGACTCGCCGACCGGCCCGGTGGCCGGCACGGTGCAGGTCGCCCCGACCGGTGGGTGGGAGACGTGGGCCGACGTCACCGGGACGATCAACCCACCGACCGGTACGCGCCAGCTGTACCTGGTGTTCACCGGCGGCGCGGGATCGCTGTTCGACATCGACGACTTCACGTTCACCTCCGGCGGCACGACGCAACCGCCGTCGGAGAACCTGGCGTTGAACAAGCCGGTGACGGCGTCGAGCACAGAATCCGGCAGCTTCCCGGCCTCGGCCGCGGTGGACGGATCGCTGACCAGCAGGTGGGCGAGTGCCTTCGCCGACCCGCAGTGGATCCAGGTGGATCTCGGTCAGTCGTACCCGATCAATCGGGTCAAGCTGACCTGGGAGGCGGCCTACGGCTCGGGATACCAGATCCAGACGTCGGCGAACGGGACGACCTGGACCACGGTCCGGACGGTCACCGGCGGCGACGGTGGGGTGGACGACAACACCGCGCTGGCCGCAACCGGCCGTTACGTGCGGATCAACGGTACGGCCCGTGCCACCGCCTGGGGCTACTCGCTGTTCGAGTTCGAGGTCTACAGCTGATCGGGTAGACCGCGCACGACAGGGCGCGAGGACCTTCGACGGTCCCCGCGCTCTGTCTGTCCCGGCCATCGCTGCATGACGGGCGGCTTCCCTCAGGCGGCCGGCCTGGTCTCCGGCCTGGTAGCGCAGCCGTCCGAGGTGGCTGAAGGCGGGTCTGAATCAGGCTAACGGTCTGGTCGAATACCCCTTGAACCCGCCAAACGTCCCGGCAGTGGATCGCCAGCGATGATCGGGTGGTTCGCATGGTGCAACTCCGGCCCACTTTGATCTTGCATGCGAACCGCCGGGCCCCTGATGAAGGGCGATGGCTTGCATGCCGTGCACCCTCGTGCGCGGGCGGGGAAAGGCTGAACGCCGCGACCGCCGATCCGATTAGGCGGGATGCTGGGGTGAGCCGCTGCTACTTGTCGAGGTAGTGGCCGTGGCAGGCGGCGATTTCCAGGTCGCCGCCACGGACGCGGTAGATGAGCCGGTGTTCGTCGTTGATGCGGCGGGACGACCAGCCAGAGAGCGGGCCTTTCAGCAGTTCGGGCTTGCCGAGACCGGTTCCGTGTGGATCCCGTTGAACGTCGAGGATCAGTTTGCTGATGCGGCGGCCATCTTCACGTCTCGGCGTAACCAGCCGTCGTAGTCCTCCCCTGCGTTGGGAGTGAAAACGATACGCAAGCTCATAAGGCTTCCTTGCCGCGTTTCGGCGAGGGGGGCCTCGAGTCGAGCGGATGCTCCTCGAGCAGGCCGGCATCGGCCTGGGCGATGCTCTCCAGCAGGCGGCGGGCGTTCGAGGCGGAACCGAGAACATGCAGCGTCTCGTTCATGGCGTTCCACTCGTCGAGCGAAACCATGACGACGGCCTTGCCGCCGCCGCGGGGGATGATGCACTCCTCGGCATCATCGATCACCGCATCGACCACGGCGGCGAGGTTCTTGCGAACGTCGCTGATGGTCAGCACCTTCATCTTGGCCCCCAATAAAGCATAATGTACGTCTGAACGTACACTGAATGGTACGTCAAGGTTGCAGGTGTCGGTGGGGATGGGCACCTACCTGGCCGGATGGACACGGTCGGCGGTTCGCCTGGGTCTGGCGTCGGCATGGGTGGCTCGAGGCTCGGTCCGCGGCAGTTGACCGACCTGGTGATGGAACAGGCTGTTCGGGATCGCCTGTTCGCGACCTTGCTGCTGGGGAAGCGGGGATGCTCGTTCCGGTCGACGAGTCGGCCCTGGCCGGCTTTCAGGCCGTCATCCGCGAGGTGTCGAACGTGACCACCGGCACCAGGTGGGAGATCGCCGATGCGGAGGACGCCGGCCGTCGCCTGGTCGCCGAGGTCGCGATCCTGTGCGCGTATCCCGTGGTGCCGGCCATGCTCGATCTGATCGAGCAGGCCATCGCCGCCTGGGATGAACTGGCCATCCATCTGATCGATGCCTACCACGCGCGTCGTATCGATCCTGAGGAGATCAGCGAGCCTCTGGTCGATGCGCACCGGGATCTGTGCGAGCGGCTCGACCTTGACTCGGAGGAGATAGCTGCACGTCTCGAGCGGCTGCTCGACCGCTGCCACCACGACACCGTCGACCCCGCCGTGTACTCGGAGCTTCTCGGTGACGCTGCGGATCCGGTCGGTCGTTACTCACGTCGGTAGCCGGAGGGCCGTTCCTCGACTTTTCGATGGGCCGGCCGACGACCCTGAAGCGTGCCGACGTAGGAAGCGGCCGTTCGGCATTCAGGACGGGGCATTCCGCGCGCCGAAGACGCAGGCCGTGGTGTAGTCACGCGGTTGCGCCAGAACCGCCATCGTTGCTGATGGTTACGGCTGCTCCTGTTGCATCGTCAGTCAGCCTGATGGGAGGCTGCCATACACGAGTATGGTGATCCTATGGCGGTAAAGAAGGTGACGGTGACGCTCCCGGAAGAGCTGGTCGAGGCCCTCGGGTCGGCGGCACGTGAGGACGGGGTTCCGTTGTCGCGGCTGGTGGCGAGTGCTGCGGAGAGTGAGCTCCGGCGCCGGGTGGGCCGGAAGGCCGTCGCGGACTGGCAGGCCGAGCATGGGGCGTTCACGCTTGAGGAGCTCGCCGCAGCGCGGGCTGAGATGGCTGCGGCGGACGCGGAGGCTTTTGATGTCTCCGGGCCGGCGGCGGCGTGAGTATTCCGTACGTGTACGACGCCGGTGTGCTGCTGGCGATCGACGGCAATGATCGGCGGATATGGGTCATCCATCATCTGGCGCTCGAAGAAGGGCGCCGTCTGCTCGTTCCCGCCGTCGTCGTGGCCCAGGCCTGGCGTGATGCCCGTCGTCAGGTACAGCTCGGAAGGTTTCTGCACAGCTGTGAGGTGCTCCCGGTAGGGATGGAGACGGCAAAAACGGCTGGGGTGCTGTGCGGTAAGGCGGGGACCCGTGACGTCATCGACGCCACGGTGGTAACGGTGGCGCTGGCGTACGGGGCGATCGTGTTCACCAGCGATCCGGACGACATCACGCACCTGGGCGCCGCGGCCGAGGTCAAACCGGGATTGGTCGTACGCCGAGTGTGACCTTGACGACTCAGGATCTGCGGCTAGCGCGTCTCGATGCTGCCACTGGCCCGTGAGCTGGTCAAACGACCAGGAAGCGGGTGGCCGGGGACGGCCGTGGTGTGGTTCGCATGGTGCAACGTCCGGCCCCACAACTCCATCCGTGAACGCTGTCCGCATCGCGGCACCCGCCGAATTCGGGGATCCGAACGATGGACGTGAGCCGGAGTACCGATGAAGTCAGGGCACCGGTGGATCGGGATGCTCGGCGAAGAAGCGGTCCGCGGCGGCACTGCGGATCAGCGATTCGTCCAGTAGCCATTCGACGGCCCGGCGGGCGGCCCGGGTGTCGCGGAAGTCGTACCAGGGCTGCAAGAGGTGTGGGTATTCCTCATTGAGCTCGATCTTGAACCGCCGGAACGCGCCGCGACCGGTGATCGCGCGGACAAGACGACGAGATGCTCGATCGTCGCTGACGAGGTCGATGAAATCCGCCATGTCCTGGTACCAGACGTACGACGGCAGGGGCCTGATCACGGGAAGATCCAAATCGTCGAGGTCGACGGGGTTCGTGCCGTCGATCCCACCTTCCCGGGTCCACAGGACGATCTTTCCGGTGCCCGGGTCGAGCAGATGCCGATGCTCGTCGTAGAGGTTCTGGTCCGACAATGCGAACGCGATCTCGTCGAGGTCGAATCGCTCGATCTCCAGCATTACTCCTCCGTTCCGTGCCCTACGCCGGTCACCCGCCCGGCCTTCCAGCGATCATCACGGTGGCGATACGGCGGTTGGCGTCGGCGGGGCCGAAACGTATGGGATCGAAGTCGGCGCCCTGCTCCAGGTCCAGTCATCGTCGTAGCTCGTTGTGATCAGGATGGTGTGGGTCGGCGAGCCGGCTCGGGCCCCATGAGATCGACCTGGGACGTCGCCCCGGTCTGGACGCCGCCAAGGCGGCTCGCCGCGACTCAATTCTGCCCGGAACGGTCCGCTTCCCGCCAAGTCGAACCCCGCCACGTACCCAAGACAAGCCCGGGGGGTGCCGATGCGGCACCCCCCGGGCTCGGGAGAAGGCGGCTGTCAGCCGGTCGGGTTCCAGCTGTCGGAGCCGGCCAGGTACTTCTGCGGGGTGTAGTTGGCGGCGGTCGAGGCGCTCATCTGCGGGCGATTGCTGTTGGTGGTCGCGCCGGAGCCGGTGTTCTTGTATTCGAAGAACCGGGCGTTTTTCCACGAGTTGCTGGACATGTCGATCCACGGCTGTCCGGTCGCGATGGTGGCACTGAGCGACGACTCGCGGAACAGCACCTGCGCGGTCGGGCCCCACGGGCGGCCGAGTTGGGTGGTGTTGTTGGTCGCGCCGGTGATCGTGCTCTTGTAGATCAGGAAGCCGTATGTGTTGCCGGAGGGCGTCCTGGCCGCTGTCAGCGGGCCGCCGGTGGAGCGCTTCTGGTAGATCGAGGTCGCGTTGAAGACCGCGGTGGCGTCGCCGAAGATGAAGTCGACGGTGCCCTCGACGTACGAGTTGGTGATGTACTGGCGTTGGGTGTTGGCCAGCAGTGTGTCCTGGTTGCCGAGGAACCGGACATTCTTGTAGATGCCCTTGTCGCCGTTCATGTTGATCGCGACGGCCTGGCTACCCGTACCGTAGTCGTTCGAGAATGTCAGGTTCGTGGCGATGAACTCCTTCGCGGCGACCGTCACCGTGGCGCTGCCGAAAGTGCCGTAGCCGCCGGCGTTGCTGCGGTTGTTGACGATCACCACGTTGCTCGGTCCGGAGCCCGTGCCGTTCAGCGTGATGTACGGCTTGTTCGACGGGATGCTGACGATCTCCCGGTACGTGCCGGCCTTGATATTTATCGTGGCGCGGCTGGAATTGTTGGCGGCGACTGCGTTCACCGCAGCCTGCACGGTCTTGTACTGGCCGGTGCCGTCGGCCGCGACGGTCAGCGTGGTGGCGGCCTCGGAGGACAGCGCGGTCACGCCGACGAAGGCGACGGTGCCGCTGACGACGACGGCGAGCGCCGTCGACCACTTGATCATTCTGGTCAAAGCATTCTCCTGGTGGGGATGCGGGCGGGGGACGGTGCGCGCCGCATGACCGCCGCAGGCGCGTGGCGGGGGGAAACGCCTCGCACCGGACAGTGCCGTTCGCGGCGGTGGCTCGCGCGGCACCATCGTTCGGCGGCATCGGCAGGCCGTCGCTGGCCGAGGATTCCCAGGCCTCAAGGCCACTGCGCGACGGCTACGCATGCGAACCATACGGCGGCCGATCGACGAATGTCTATCAATGCAAATAAATGCAACAAGGTCGGCATTCTGCGCGGTCACGCGAGCAAGCGGGGGTGGACCTTGACCAATATGCCTGCCCGGGGGATCCGGCGACGACGGCACGAAAGTTGGTCGGCCACCGCTGACTCCGACCACTTGACGACCGGCGGAGCCGATCGCTCGTCCGTCAGCCGGCGGCGGTCGCCTCGGCTTTGCGGGCGGCCTCGCGACGACGGCGGATCGGCCAGCTCACGGCCCCCAGGAGCACCAGTGCTCCGCCCAGGGAACCCCAGATGTAGGGCGCGGTCTCCTGATTCGACTTGGTCTGGTCGTAGGTCCGATCGGAGGAGCCGGTCGAGTCGCTGACCTTTCGGCAGGTGTCGCCCTGTTCCATCGTCGGCTTCGTCAGTTCCTCGGCCTCCAGCCTGGTCGCCCGCCGGACCTGACGGTCCCGGCGGGCGAGGCCGGTCAGACGGCGGGGACCGGTTCGCGGAGGCGGTGGATCAGGGCGTCGCCGACCCGGGCCGTCTCCCGCTGGTAGGGGGTGTCGGAGAGGACGAAGTGCGTGATGCCCAGGTCGGCGTACTTGCGCAGGGCGGCGGCCACGTCATCGGCGGAGCCGACCAGCCAGGTCGTACCGGCGCCGCCCCCGCCGTAGCGGCCGGGCGCGGTGTAGAGGCAGGAGTCCAGGATGTCGCCCCGGGCGGCCAGGTCGAGCAGGCGCTGCTGGCCGACCGCGGGACGGCGCAGCGGATCGGGCGAGGCCGAGTGGGCGGCCATGTCGGCGACCTTCGCCTCGGCGTCGCGCCACGCCTCTTCCGTGGTGTCGCGGACCAGCGTGGTGATGCGCAGGCCGAACTCCAGCGGCGGCAGGTCCCGGTCGAGGTCGCCGCTCAACCGGCGGAGGCGGGCGACGCGGTCGGCCACGCCTTCCAGGGGCTCACCCCAGAAGAGCTGCACGTCGGCTTCGGTGGCGGCGACCTTTTCGGCGGCGGGGGAGGCGCCTCCGAAATAAAGACGAGGACCTTTACCGTACGGCTGGGGCGCCACCGTGGAATCGGTGACGCTGAAGTGCTCCCCCTCGTACGACACCTGCTCCTCTGTCCACAGGCGGCGCGCAATGCGCATGAATTCCCTGGTCCGCGCGTATCGGTGCGCCTGATCGCCTTCGACGTCGCCGTAGGCGGCCAGGTTGTCCTTTCCGCTCACGATGTTGATCAGTAGCCGGCCGCCGGAGAGCCGGTCCAGCGTGGCCGCGGCGCTCGCGAAGTGCGCGGGCTGCCAGTAGCCGGGCCGGATGGCGGCGAGCGGCTGGAATGTGGTGGTCCGGGCGGCCAGCGCGGTGGCGACTGTGAACGTGTCGGGCCGGCCCCATCCGGTACCGATCAACGCCCCCGACCAGCCGTGTCGCTCGGCAGTCAGGGCGAGTTCGACGCTGTGGTCGAGGGTGCCGTAGCCGTCGACGGCGTCGTCACCGCGATGGCCGGGGTCGACCGTGTTCGGGATGTACCACAGGAAGGTGGGGCTCATGCGGCGCTCCGGCGACGGCGCGACAGGTCGGTGATTGCCGGCGGGTGGTAGCCCTGGTCCCGCGACGACAGGGTGACGCCGGGCGGCACTATTTTGTCGATCTCGTCGAGGACGTCCCGGGACAGCCGGATCTGGGCGGCACCGAGCTGACCTTCGAGCTGTTCGAACGTGCGCGGGCCGATGATGGGGGCAGTGATGGCCGGATGCTCGAGGACGAAGCCGAGTGCCAGGTGGATCAGTGACAGGCCGGACTGTTCGGCGAGCAGCGCCAGGGCCTCGACGGCGGCGAGTTTGCCCGCGTTGGACGGTTCGTCGATCTCGAACCGGCCGGGTTGGCGGCCACCGCGGCTGGTGGACGGCTGGGCGGCGCCGACGCGGTACTTTCCGGTCAGCCAGCCACCCGCGAGGGGGCTCCACGGGATGACGGCCAGGCCGTACTTCGCGGCGATGGGCAGGACTTCGCGCTCGATGCCGCGTGCCAGGATGGAGTACGGCGGCTGCTCGGCGACGACTCGTTCCCGGCTGCGACGCTCTGAGATCCACTGGCCTTCGACGATCGCGGACGGCTCGAACGTGGACGTACCGATGTAGCGGACCTTGCCCTGGTGCACGAGATCGGAGAGCGCGCCGAGAGTGTCGTCGAAGTCGGTGTCCTCCTCCGGGCGGTGCACCTGGTACAGGTCGATGTGGTCGGTTTGCAGGCGGCGCAGGCTGTCCTCGACCGCGCGGGCGATCCAGCGGCGGGAGTTGCCGAAGTGGTTCGGGTTCTCGCCGATCTGCCCGTGGAACTTCGTCGCGAGGAACACGTCATCGCGGCGGCCGAGCAGGGCCTTGCCGACGATCGCTTCGGATTCGCCCTGGCTGTAGACGTCGGCGGTGTCGACCAGGTTGATCCCGGCGTCGAGTGCGCGATGGATGATCCGGATGCTGTCGTCGTGGTCGGTGTTGCCGCGCGAGCCGAACATCATGGTGCCGAGCGCGAGGGCGCTGACCTTGACACCGGTACGACCGAACGGGCGAAGCGGAATGCTCATCGGGATGCCAGTTCCAAACTGTTGGCGGGGCGGGGGAGTCCGTAGTGCTCACGCAGGGTGGCGCCGGTGTACTCGGTGCGGAACAGGCCGCGTTCCTGCAGAATCGGCACGACCTTGGCCGCGAACGCCTCGATCCCGGACGGCAGGACCGCGGGCATGATGTTGAAGCCGTCGGCCGCGCCGTTCTCGAAGTACTCCTGGATCGTGTCGGCGACCTGCACCGGAGTGCCGGTGAACGTCCGATGCCCACGACCCCCGCCGAGTTTGCCGATCAGCTGCCGCACGGTCAGGTTGTCCCGCCGGGCCCAGTCCACGATCAGCGTCCGCCGGCTCTTGTGCCCTTCGATCTCCTCCTCGGCGGGTAGGTCGGTGGGCAGCGGCTCGTCCAGTTTCAGCCGCTCGGCGTCCACGCCGAGCACCGTCGCCAGGGTTCCGATCGCGTGTTCGGGCGCGATCAGGCGCTCCAGTTCGGCGTCGAGCTCACGAGCCTGTGCCACGGTGTCGCCGATGACCGGCACGATCCCGGGCAGGATGACCACATGGTCAGGGTCGCGGCCGGCCGCCACGGCCCGGCGCTTCAGGTCGGCGTAGAAGGCCTGGCTCTCCACCAGTGTCGGCTGTGCCACGAAGATCGCCTCAGCCCACTTGGCGGCGAACTCCTTGCCGTTCTCCGATGAGCCGGCCTGCACGAGCAGCGGATATCCCTGCGGTGAGCGCGGCACGTTGAGCGGCCCGTCGACCCGGAAGTACTCGCCGTGGTGGCCGACGGCGCGCACCCGGTCCCGCAGCGCGTGCACACCCGACTCTTTGTCGGCGATCACCGCGTCGTCGGTCCAGCTGTCCCACAGTTTCGTCGACACCTGAAGGAACTCGTCGGCCCGCTCGTACCGGGTCTTGTGCAGCGGCTGGTCGTCGAGCCCGAAGTTGCGGGCGGCCGCGTCCCCGGCGGTGGTCACGATGTTCCACCCGGCGCGGCCTCCCGACAGGTGGTCCAGCGAGGCGAACCGGCGGGCGAGATTGAAGGGCTCGTTGTACGAGGTGGAAGCCGTCGCGATCAGCCCGATGTGCCGTGTCGATGCCGCGAGCGCGGCCAGAAGCAGGGTCGGCTCCAGCTTGCCGGACGGCCGGCGCGCCGGATCGCTCCACAGCACCGGGCTGTCTGCCAGGAACACCGAGTCGAACTTGGCGTCCTCGGCCACCCGGGTCAGGTGCTGGTGGGCGGCGAGCGACAGGTTGGAGTACGGGTCCGACTCGGGGAGCCGCCACGAAGCTTCGTGGTGCCCGGTGTCGTGCAGGAACAGGTTGAAGTGCAGTTGCCGGGTCATACCGAACTCAGCTCCAGGCTGTTGGCGGGACGGGTCAGGCCGTAGTGGTCACGCAGGGTCGTGCCGGTGTACTCGGTGCGGAAGCGGCCGCGTTCCTGCAAGATCGGGACTACCTTGTCGACGAAGGCGACCAGTCCGGACGGCAGAACGGCGGGCATGATGTTGAAGCCGTCGGCGGCGCCGTCGTCGAACCACTCCTCGATGGCGTCGGCGACCTGGACCGGGGTGCCGGTGAACGTGCGGTGCCCGCGGCCACCGCCGAGACGGCCGATCAGCTGGCGTACGGTCAGGTTCTCCCGTTTCGCCAGGTCGACAATCAGGGTGAACCGGCTCTTCGCGCCCTCGATCTCGTCCTCTGTGGGCAGCAGGTCCACCGGCAGTGGCTCGTCGAGTTTCAGTAGCTCCGGGTCGAGGTCGAAACGTTCGGCGAGCTGCCGGCGGGCGTACTCCGGGCTGATCAGGCGGTCCAGATCGGCTTCCAGCTCGCGGGCCTCGGCTGGGGTGTCGCCGATCACCGGCACGATTCCGGGGAGGATTTTGATGCTGTCCGGATCACGGCCCAGTTCGGCCGTACGCCGCTTGAGGTCTTGATAGAACGCCTGCCCTTCCGCCAGCGTCTGCTGCGCGGTGAAGACCGCCTCCGCCCAGCGGGCGGCGAATTCCCGGCCGTCCTGCGACGAGCCGGCCTGCACGAGCAGCGGATAGCCCTGGGGGGAACGCGGCACGTTCAGCGGTCCATCGACTCGGAAGTAGCGTCCGTGGTGGTTGATCGCCCGAACCTTGGCGGCGTCGGCGTGGACGCCCCTTCCCTTGTCGGCGAGGACCGCGTCGTCGGCCCAGCTGTCCCACAGTTTTGTGGCGACTTCGACGAACTCGGCCGCCCGCTCGTAGCGGTCCCGGTGCGCGGGCACGTCGTCCAGGCCGAAGTTGCGAGCCGCGTCGGCACCCGCGGTGGTGACGATGTTCCAGCCCGCCCGGCCCTCGGACACGTGGTCGACCGAGGCCAAACGGCGGGCCAGGTTGTACGGCTCGTTGTACGACGTCGAGGCCGTCGCGATCAGCCCGATCCGTTCGGTGACCACGGCCAGCGCCGTGAGCAGGACCGTCGGCTCCAGCTTGCCGGCCGGCCGCCGGCCGGGATCGCCCTGCAGAACCGGGCTGTCGGCGAAGAAGATCGAGTCGAGTTTCCCGCGTTCGGCGATCCTGGCCAGTTCCTGGAAATGCTTCACGTTCCAGCTGGCGTACGGGTCCGACTCGGGTAGCCGCCACGACGCCTCGTGGTGGCCGACACTCATCAGGAATGCGTTGAGGTGCATCTTCCGGGTCATCGCCGGCCCTCCTCGTCAACGCCGAGCCGGTCCAGCAGCAGCGTCCGCAGCGCGGCGAACCCGGCGTCCGAGCGGGACCGGTTCACCAGATCCACCCGCACGTCGGCGTCGACGACGCCCGCGTCCAGCAGGATCACCCGGTCGGCCAGCACGATCGCCTCGTCGACGTCGTGCGTGACCAGCAGCACCGCGGGCCGGTGCGTCTCGCACAGCTTGCGCAGCAGGGCGTGCATCCGGATCCGGGTCAGCGCGTCGAGAGCGCCGAACGGCTCGTCGGCCAGCAGCAGCTGCGGCTCCCGAACCAGCGACCGGGCCAACGCGGCCCGTTGCTGCTCGCCACCGGACAGCTGATAAGGCCAGGCCCGTTCCCGGCCGGCCAGCCCGACCTCGGCCAGGGCCTTCGCGCCGCGTTCCCGGGCGTCGGCGCCACGCAGCCCGAAGATCACGTTGTCGAGGATCCGTTTCCACGGCAGCAGCCGGGAGTCCTGGAACACCACCGACACCGCGCCGGGCACGGTGATCTGCCCGTACCCGTCGACGTCGCGGTCCAGGCCGGCCAGCGCCCGCAGCAGAGTGCTCTTGCCGGTGCCGGATCGGCCGATCAGCGCCACGAACTCGCCGGGGGCGATGTCCAGGTCCAGCCCGTTGAGGACGCCACCGTCCTTGTTGAAAGAACGATGCAGATTTCGTACGCGGACCGCCTGGTCGGTGGTCAGCCCTCGAGCGTCTGTCGCCATGCCAGCACCTTCCTTGCCGTGAGCCGGACCGCGCTGTCGGCGCAGTATCCGAAGACGCCGTAGATGACGAGGCCGACCACGATCACGTCGGTCTGGCCGTACTGCTCGGCGAGGCTGATCATGTGGCCGATGCCGGCGACCGCGTTGTACTGCTCGACGACCACCAGGCCCAGCAGCGCCGATGTGACCGCGAACCGCATGCCGAGCAGGAACCCGGGCAGTGCTCCCGGCAGTACCACGTGCCGGACGAAGTCGCCGCGGCTGATCCCGATCGTCTCGGCCAGCTCGGCGTACTTGCCGTCGATGCCGCGCAACCCGTTGTGGGTGTGGATGTAGATGGGGACCAGGCTGATCAGCGCAATCGTGATGATCTTCATCTCCTGGCCGATGCCGAACCAGGCGATGAACAGCGGGATGATGGCCAGTGTCGGCACCGACCGTTTGATCTGGATCGGACCGTCGATCACCGACTCACCGGCTCGCGACAGCCCGGAGATCACCGCCAGGACCGCGCCGGTCACCACGCCGAGGGTCAGGCCGATGACCGCACGTTCCAGTGAGGACAGGATGTTGCCGAGCAGGTCGTGGTTGACCCACTGGTCCTCGAACGCCACGGCTACGTCCCACGGGGCCGACAGGATCGCCGGTTTGATCACGCCGGTCACGGAGCCCGCCGACCAGACCGCCAGGGCGAGCAGCGGGCCGATCCAGAACGCGAAACGGATGCGACGGCCGGGGCCGAGCCTGCGGCGTACGACCCGAGCGTCGGTCTTGTCGTCGATCTTCGGTGTCGTGGCGTGCAGGGCGGCGGTCATGCGGCATCACCGGTGACCACCTGAGAACCCGCGGCCTCCGCCTGGACCTTCTCGAACCGGCGGTCGACCAGCGTGTTCACGTCCAGCTTCTCGTGGTTCTGCTCCTTGGCCAGCAGATCGGCGGTCTCTTGCAACCGGACGATCGCCGCGTCCCAGGTGGCCGGGACGGCCTTGTCGCCGGTGATCTCGACGACGGCCTTGGCATCCGCCTCGTTGAGTCCCTGGGTGTCCTCGTAGTAGGCCTTGGCGACCTCGGCGGGGTGGTCGTTGGCCCACAGCAGGGCCTTGGTGCGGACGCCGACGTAGAGCTTCAGCGCCGCCGCCTTGTCCGCGTCCTCGACCGCCGAGGTGAGGCAGTACAGCGTGGACGCGTCGTCGCGGATGCCGGTGCCGATCGAGGTGGCGCCCGGGTACTTCGCCTCGTAGATCTTGACGTTCTGGGCGCCGATCGGCGCGACGTCGACGGACTTGCTGCCGAGCGCGGTCACGTAGGAGTCGCCCGTGCTGGTCAGCTCGACCAGCTGCACGTCCTTCTGGCTCAAGCCCGCCAGCTGTAACACCCGCAGCACCAGTGCGCCCTGGGCCTGCCCGGCGCTGTAGGCGATCTTCTTGCCGCGCAGGTCGGCCAGCGAACTCACCGCCACGCCGGGCGCGACCCCCAGCTTGTAGACCGGGTGATTCAGCGGATCCACGGTGACCGACTGGAACACGATCTTCGTCGAGGTGCCCGTCCATGCGGCGAACAGCGACGGGATGTCCGCGACCGCACTGCAGTCCAGCTTGTCGGCGCGAAACGCCTGGATGCTCTGCGGGCCGCCGCTGATGTTGGCCCACTCCACCTTCAACCCGGCGTCGGTCAGCTCTTTGTCCAGGCCGGCTGCTCCGATGACCGCCTGCAGTTGCGGGTCGCCGAGGCGGAGGGTGGTCCCGCTGGGAACCTTCTCCGGAAGAGCGGCGCTCAGCTCCAGGGTCGCGCCCGCCTCCTCGGTGCCGCACGCCGCCACCGTCAGGGCCAGCATCGCAACCGTGGCCGTTCTCCAAAATGTGATCATGGCTACCTTCTTCACAGAGCGCCTCACGAAAGGTGCTTGATGGAGCGGCTTCACAGAATGTGGAAATCGCCGGCGTGATACAGCAGCGGGGCGCCTTCGGCGGCCAGTTCGATCTCCTCGACCCGGCCGATGATCAGGTGAGATCCGCCGGCCGGGTGGCGATGCTCAATCGAGATCCGTAGCCAGGCCGCCGCGTCGTCCAGGACGGGCTCGCCGGTCGGCAGGCGGCGCCAGCGGGTCGCCCCGCCGAACCGGTCGATGCCGCTGGTGGCGAACCTCCGCGCCAGCTCGGTGTGCCCGGCGCCCAGCAGATGCACGACGGCGGTATCCGCATCCCGCAGATGCGGCCACACCGACGCGGTCGCCGCGATGCTGAACGACAGCAGCGGCGGCTCGGCGGAGAGCGAGGCGAGCGACGTGACGGTGACACCGGCCGCGCCGCGCCCCGCATCGGTCGTCACCACGGCCACACCCGCGGCGTGACGCCGGAATGCCTGACGGAAGATCGCTGCGTCGTACGTGGACCGGGAATCGATGACAGTCATGGACGTCTCCGTTCGAATGCGGAGGAGGGCAGGGCGTTACCAACCCGCGACGGTGCGGGCCGGGCCGGTCGACGCCGTCCTGCAATTCATACTATGCCGCTAGGTTTAGTTGGCAACTAAGGGTCGTGGTGAATTAAGTAATGCCTGCTGGATCAGGGGGAGGCGTACACCTGATCAAGCGCGACAGCGCCGCCGGCGACTGCCAGGACGTTGTCCGGGAAGCTCGACGCATAGACCGTGACCGCCATGTCGGCCCCCGACCACGACGCGTCGGCGGCCTCCGCACGCAACGTCGCGAGGCACTCCGGCAGCCGGTTCGCGCCCGCTTCGGCCACCACAAGGACCTCAGGGTCGAACAGATCGAGTAACAGGCCGGCAGCGCGGCCGACGAGGCGGGCCCGCTCCCGCAGCATCTCGAAAGCCTCGGCGCCGCCCGCTGCGGCCGCGTCAACCAGTGCGTGGATGTCCGGCTGGTCGATCAACCCGGCGGCGAACGCCCGGCGTACCATTGCCCGCTCACCGACAGCCGCCTGCAGGCAGCCCACGCGACCGCAGGAACACGGCTCGAGGCAGCCCTCGACCGGCAGATGAGCGACCGCGCCCGCCGCCGACCGGGGGCCTTGATGGACGACACCGCCGGTGGCGAACGCGACATCGACAACGTTGCCCACGAACAGCTGCACCGCACTCTGGCGTGCCCGTCCGGCCACCCGTCCGAGCAGCTGTTCGGCCCGCAGCAATGCCCGGGAGTTGCTGTCCACCCGCACCGGCAGGCCGGTGGCCTCGCCGAGGGCAGTGCCGACACGGACGTCACGCCAGCCCAGGACCGGGTGCTCGACGACCGTGCCCTTGGCGGCGTCCACCCAGCCGCCGGTGGCCAGTCCCAGACCCAGGATCCGCCGGCGACGGCCGTGCTCCCGCCGTACGGCGTCGATCGTGATGGCGAGCGCGGCGAGGACGCTGTCCGGGTCGCGGCGGCCGTGCGGGTACTGCCGCTGGGCGATCACCCGCCCGCGCAGGTCGAGCAGGGCGACCGTGGCCCGAGGGACCGCAATGTGGACGCCGATGACGCCGACCGTGCCGGACTCGATGTCCAGCGGCACGTGCGGCCGCCCGATCCCCGGCGGCCCGACCGCCTCCGGCGCCTCGCGGACCAGACCCTTTTTCAGCAGGAACGTCGCCACACCGGTCACCGTTGCGGCGGACAGTCTGGTCGCCCGGGCAATCGAACTCCGCGCGATCGGCCCGTGGTCGAGAACGGCGCGCAGCACCGCTGCCGCCGTGTCCGGCGACCGGCGCGACGCGGGCAGTGGCAGGTTGTTGCGCCGGGTGGCGCGTGGCACGCCGATCACGGACCACCCGGGGGAGAGTGGATCATTTTTCGAGGCTATCCCGGCGACCACCCGAAGACGGCGTTACGTTACTGGTTGTTCGACGTTCAGTAACTATTGAGGGCCACGCCATTCCTCCCAGGAGCATCCTCGCCTCGGGATTCCCGCGGAGGCGCTCCCGTCCGGGGGAAGGGTATTCAGCGGACGTCTCGACTGCCGATAGGTTGGCGGGCGTGTCCTCCGTTGCCGGCCTTGCCGCTCACCTGCGAACTCTGACTGAACACGAGATCGCCGGGTTGGTCGCGACCCGGCGTGATGCGACCTTTGAGCCGGTGCCGGCGACGGTTGAGCAGTTGGCCGAACGGCTGCTGCGTCCCTCGTCGATGGCGGGTGCCTGTGCGCTGCTGAACCTGCCGCAACTACAGGTCGGTGAAGCGGCTGCGGCGCTGGGTGACGGGTGCACCGCGGGGCGGTTGGCGGTGCTGCTGGGCGTACCCGAAGATGATCTTGGCTTTGTGGCGGCGCTTCGGCGTCTTGCCGCGCTTGCTCTGGTTTGGCCGCGTGCCGACGGTATTGCTGCCGCGCATCTCGGCGAGATGTGGTCGCATCCGTTGGATCTTGGGCATCGGGCCGCTGACCTGCTTGTCACTCGGAATGTGACGGAGTTGCGAAGGCTGGCGAAGCTGTACGGGATCACGTCCGCCGGGTTGAGTAGTGGTGAGCTGATCACCGCGCTCGCCGGCTGGCTGGCTCGGCCGGAGAATGTGCGCGGGCTGGTGGCCGCGGCGCCCACCAGCATTCGCGATCAGCTTCAGAGCCTTGCGTGGGACTCGGATACTTCGTTCGGCCGGCCGGGAGTTATGTTCGGCTCGGCGGGGATGGTGTTGCCCTGGGCTGTCGATCGTGGGCTGCTCATTCGTTCCAACTGGAGCATGAATGAGATGCCGCGTGAGGTCGCTCTTGCTCTGCGGGATGGTTCGGGTGCCTCTTTCCAGGTTCAGCCGCCGGTCATGGCGCTCAGCCCGATTGAGGCAGCGGTGCAGGAGCGGGAATCAGCGGCCGCGGCGACGGAGACCCTTGCCGCGATCGCCGCTGTTGTGGAAGCGGTCGGTGCCGGCCCGGTTCCGCTTCTGAAAACGGGTGGTCTCGGCGTGCGGGAATTGCGCCGGATCGCCAAGGTGTCCGGGCAGGACGAGGACCGTACCCGGCTGACCATCGAACTGCTCACGGCGAGCGGGCTGATAGAGGCGTCGGAAGCGGGCCTCACACCCGCGACGGAATATGACGCGTTCGCCGCCAGCGATCCCGCCGACCAATTCCTCGAAGTCGTCGAGGATTGGCTGATCATGCCCGCGTCGCCGCTCGCGCCGGCCGATTCACCAGCGCCGTCCGCTCGGATTCTCTGCTGGGACGAGAATGAGGAACTGATTCTGTCCGGACTTCGTGCCGTGACCATGCGAACGCTTGTCGGCGTCGTGCCGGAGGGACAATCCGTCGAACTCGGGGGCCTCGCTGATCGGCTTCGCTGGGAGAGTCCTGTCGTGACCGACCAGGCCGGCGAGGATCTCGATCGGTATGTCACCGGCATCTGGCGGGAGGCGCACCGGCTCGGCCTGCTCGCTCATGGAACGGTGACCACATTCGGCCGTGCCCTGCTCAACGATGGCCCGAATGCCGCCCACGCGCGGGCCGAAGCGATGCTGCCGCGATCCCTCGACTCCGTCGTGCTGCAGAACGACCTCACCGCGGTGGTGACCGGTACTCCATCGGCGGAGCTGCTCAGCCTGCTCGACAGCGCCGCCACACCGGAATCCCGTACCGGGGCGTGGACCTGGCGTTTCTCTCCGGCGAGCGTCCGCGCGGCGCTCGACGCCGGGAACACCCCGGAGGGTCTGATCGCGCGTATCACCGAGGCGGCCGAGGGCGGCCGCGTGCCGCAAACCCTGACATATCTGATCGAGGACGTGGCTCGCAGGCACGGTCGCGTTCAGGTACGCCCAGCTGGTTGCTGCCTGTGCAGCGACGACGAAACCCTGCTCACCGAGATCCTCAACACCCGCTCGCTGCGAAGCTTGTCGCTGGCCCGGCTCGCCCCGACCGTACTCGTCAGCGCGAAACCGCAGGCGGAGACGCTCGCCGGGTTGCGCGCGGCGGGCTACGCGCCGGTCGGCGTCCGTACGGATGGCAGCTTGGCGATCGAGATTCCGCAACGCCGGCGTGCCGCACCTCCGCCGATCGCCGCCGGTGGTGGCGAAATGTTCGCCATGCCGGTCATCGGTGATCCGGCTGAGATGGCAAGGAGTCTGCTCGGCAATCACCACGCCGGGACCACCGAACAGCGGTAGACACCACCGGACATAGCGTCTATCCCTCAGGTTGTCGGCCTCTTTGGCGTGTCGTGCCTTGGCGGCCGGAGACCCTTTGAGGTGACGGTCAGTTCGGTCATCCAGGGTTTCGACAGGCTGGCCGGTGATCGAGGTGATGAGATCGAAGTCCTTATCGACGGCGAGGACGGTAAGTCCTGCTTTCTCGGCCGTGGCCGCGATCAGGAGATCGCGAATCGACGGTGCGCGATGCTGGCCGGCTTGTGCGGGGATCCTTCTCATCCCCGGCCGGTCAGCGCCCGGGTCACCTCCGTGGCGTCGAAGCGTGCGGGGTCGAAGTCGCCGGCGGATCGGAGGCCGAGCCATTCCAGCCGTTCTTTATGGTCCGGGTGGCTCGGATCGCTGAGGATTTCGACGAGTTCGGCGTATCCCCAGATGCCGCCGCAGTCGTCCGGCGGAGCGGCACGCCGGCCGCCGGTGCATTGCGGGTATGGCCCCGCTCGGCGGTCGAGAAGCTTCTCCACCAGGATCTCGTGATCCCAGTTGTCACCGAAGTCGTAGAGGTACCCCACCTTGCTCCCGGCTCGGGGCGCGACCTGTTTCAGCGTCACCGGTTTCTCCGCGCGGTGGCCGAGCTCCCGGTCGGGCACGCCGAATCTGCCGGACGGCGTTTCGAAGACGTGTAGATGGCTGTCCTGCCAGCCGAAGGCCACCTGAATGATGTGGTGCAGATCGGCCAGGCTGGTGTCGCCGGGAAGTTCCAGGCGCCGCCAGATCGGGGGCTTCGAACCACGCAGGCTGACCTTGACCTGATAGATCGGGGCCGGCCCGTCGGAATTCTTCTTCGGTTTGGCTCGCACCGGCATCTCCAGAGCCGCTGGCCTGTCGTTGTCACCGTGCGCGGCAGGTGGGCGCGGTGGCTCGGGAAGAGCGCCCATCCGGGCGCGCAGCAACACGCTTAGCGCGTGATAACCGGGGCCGTCCTCGTCGCGGCCGTCGTCCAGTTCCGGCTCGTCATCCTCTTGATCGTGTACGGCACGGGCGTCCAGGGCCCGTTCGATCTGCCAACGGAACTCGGCCGGATCCAGCTCCTCGACAATCAGTGTCAGACCCGCACGGAGTCCGTCCGCCTGGATCATCGTGCTGACATTCTCCAGCGACTCGCCGGCGAACAGGATGATGTCCGCAGCCGCGTCACAGTCGAGGTGATCGACGTGCACCAAGAAACCGTGCGAGCGCCCGGACCGTTCGAACGAGCACATCAGCATCGACGCCTCGCCGCCCGGGTCGCCGTAGCGCCGGCTCAAACCGATCCTCACCGGTTCGGACAACTCGCCGGCCCAGACCGGCGCCGGCACCCCGGCCTCCATCAGGCGACGGGCCGCGTCTCCGGCCCCGGCATGGTCGTCGACCGCGTCGACAGCGAGGAGCACAGCGAGCGATCCTGAGGTGGAAAGCTGTGTCAGCGAGGGGACGATGCCCTCCGAGAGTGCCTCCGTGAAGCCCTCACCGGCTAGCTCTCCTGCGGCCAGGAAGTTCGCGCCGAACAGCTCGCCCTCCAGCGGGTCGTCGACTGCGAGAAGAGCGGTGGCCGATTCGGACAGGTCGGCGACGAAGGCTTCGGGATCGAAGTCGTCGTCCGAGCATTCCGGGCAGTCGCACTGCTCCGGAACGTCCACCGCAGGCTTCACGACGCGCTGATCGGACCGGCGCGACTTCGCATTCTTCCGACCGCGACTCACGGGACTCATCCGGCCATCCTGCCGCACGGCCGCCGCGCCCATGAGCCGCACATCACCCATTCGGCGTACGGGTGATGGCGTCTTTCAGCGCGCAGCGCGGCCAGCACCGAACTCCGTCGGCCCGTCGGGGGTACTCCTTCGTAGGTCTGCGGCCGAGGGGAGTAACCGTGGACACAACGATGCCGCGAAGGCCCCTGGTCCATGGCTTGCCTGGTGAGTGAGTCCGCATTGGTCGCGGACGCGCGCGACCCGACGGCCTGGTACACCGGGCTCGGTCTGGTGCAAGACGCCACCGAGATCAGCAACGGCATAAGCGACCACAGCTGGGTGGACGTGACCCTGGGCGGCGTGGGTGGCGGCCTTGACCTGCTCGCCGCGGGGATCGACCCGCTCGGGACGCTCATGGCCTGGGGAGTCGGCTGGCTGCTCGAGCATGTCGAGCCGTTGCGGGACACGTTGGACTGGCTGGCCGGCAATCCGGCCGAGGTCGCTGCGCACGCCGCCACGTGGCAGAACGTCTCCACGTCGACGACCGGCGCTCACCAGCGATTCGCGAGCTCGGTCCGTACCCAGACCGCAGACTGGCGCGGCGATGCCGCCGACGCCTACCGCGCCCATGCCACCGAGCAACTCGCTGCACTCGACGGCATCGCGACCGTCACGAAAGCTATTTCGTACGCGGTTGAAGGCGCTGGTCTTCTGGTTGGCCTGGTCCGTGAGATCGTCCGTGACCTGATCGCTCAATTCGTCGCGACCCTAGCGGTACGGCTGCCGCAGTGGCTTGCCGCGGAAGGGCTCACGGTCGGGCTCGCCACTCCGGTGGTGGTCGGTCAGGTAGCCACGCTCGTTGCCAAATGGATCAACCGGATCCAGCACTTCATCCTCGGCGAGCTGGCGGGGATACTCCATCGCCTCCAGCAGCTGCTCGGTCGACTCAGCCGGACCGACCCGGTGAGGGTCCCCGGATGGAGGTCGCACGCCAGCAGGGAACGTCCGGAGACCGGCCTGTTCCGTGAGGGCGACGGTATCGTCCGTAACGGCAAGAAGCTCCTTATGAGCAGCGAGAACGTCCTGGCGGTCGCGGGCAAATACGGCATCAACATGGAAGGTGTCAGATTCTCTGTCGACAAACTTCGGCGTGGGTCCGGGCCAGGCAGGGAGTTCTACGGTGTGACGACGCCCGACGGCGAGATCAAGCTCGCTCGTGACGCGTTCGTGGATGAGGAACAGCTGGCTCGCACCCTGGCACATGAGAGGTTTCACCTCGACGAACTGCGCAACGGAATGGATTTTCCTTGGAATGAAGCGGACCGCGCGGCCTCCGAGGTGCGCGCGTACGCCTACGAGGAGCGATGGTGGCAGTCGATGAAGCACCTGATCGACAGGGAGTAGATCGCCGGATGGATGAGATGACAGAGGGCAATCGCAGGTGGGAGGCATGGTTCGACGCCTTCACCAAGATTCGGGATGCCTGGCCGGCCTGGGAGGACGTGCCCTGTCCGGACGGTGATCACGGGCGCCTGCACATCACATACACGGGAAGCCAGGAAAGCAGAGTCGGCTTCGCCACCCTCTGGTGCGACGTGGGGCGCAACGGCATCTTCCTCTCCCGGGTCGGTATCCCTGAGGGAGTCGAGATGCTGGACTTCGATGCTTCGCCGGAAGAGCGGGCAGCTGTCATCCCGGAGATCACCCTCATCCCTACGAAGCCGTACACCCCCGACGATGATGCGGCCACCCGCTGAGCGGGACGGCGGCGTCGGGGCCGGTCATTTCGATCTTGTTTGGGGGCTGGTGGCCGACTCGTCCGGCCGCCTGGGGGCCAAGCGGTGCCGTCGGAAATTTGGAGCGCTTCGAGGCTGATCCGATCCGGTCAGCGATGCGTACTTCCTGATGTCTGCACGTGTCGATGGCGCTCGATGAGCGTCCTGAAGCCATGCCCGAAGGCGGCAACGGCGAGACACGCACGAGTCAGGGAGGTTCGCGTGGCCGGTTTCGGCTTGACGTTCGCGTGGCGCCGTCTGTGTGGTGCGGTGCTTCTCTCCGTTGTGCTGATCCTGCTCGCACCGGAGAAGGTCATGGCCGCACCGGACGTGCCGGTGCCTCCCGAGAACCTTCTCACCGACCGGGGCCGGGGTGATATCTCGGACGCTGACCGGGACTTCGTCGTCAAGGTGCGGCTTGCCGGGTTGTGGGAGATTCCGGCCGGCGAGATGGCGCAGGAGAAGTCGGACAGCGCGCGGATCAAGCGGATCGGCCGCAGCATCGCGGACCAGCACACTGTGCTCGACGAGCTCACGCGTAACGCCGCGAAGAAGCTCGACGTCGACCTGCCGAACGAGCCG
Organism: Actinoplanes sp. GCM10030250; assembly: GCF_042666575.1. Taxonomy (NCBI): domain Bacteria; kingdom Bacillati; phylum Actinomycetota; class Actinomycetes; order Micromonosporales; family Micromonosporaceae; genus Actinoplanes; species Actinoplanes sp. GCM10030250. The sequence continues at coordinate 161,726 of NZ_JBHTDO010000022.1, forward strand.
AACAAGGATCAGCAGGGCTGGCTCGACGAGATGGACGAGGCGGTGGGTGACGACTTCGACGACATCTACATCGACCGGCTCCGGGCGGCGCACGGCAAGATCTTCCCGGCGATCGCGACGATCCGGGCCAGCACCCGCAATGACACCGTACGCAAGCTGGCGCAGCAGGCGAACCAGTTCGTCATGACGCACATGACGCTGCTGGAAAGCAGTGGGATCGTGGATTTTGCCGCCCTTCCGACCGCTCCCGCTCCGGCGGCGGCCACGAGCCGCCCGTCGGCAGCGCTGCTCTCCGCGGCGGAGCAAAGCCAGTCGTCCGGAGCGAACGTGCCGCTGATCCTCGCGGCGCTCGCCGGTGGTTTGGCGGCGGGAGCTTTCGCCACCCGGCAGATCGTCGGTAATCGCCGGCCGGGATACCGTTCGCGCCGAAACCGGTATTACGGCGGCTGACACCAAAGCGGCGCGGCGGGTTACTCGGCCTTGGTCGCTTGGCGCCGGGGCCGCCGGCCGGCGCGGTAGGTGCTGATCCACGCTTCGATGTCGCCGAGGTTCCAGATCTTGCCCTGTGCCAGCTTGGCGATGGGCTTGGGGAAGTCGGGACGGCCGGCCAGCTGGTAGGCCCGTTGGCGGCTCACGCCGAGCATGTCGCGGATCTCGTGCGCACCGACAAGGCGGAGAGGCTCACCGTTCATGACCACGACTATAGTCCTGCGACTATAGTCGTGGGAACCGGCAACCCGAACGAGTGCCTGGTAGGTCCGGTGCCGGGCCGCGTGGTGCCCGTTTGACGGCAGCGCTTCCAGAGTCGACCTCGAACCACAGCTCCTCGCCGGTGGTACGCCTTGGCAACTCTGGCGGCTGCCATGGCGCACGAACACACGCTCGGATTCTCGGCGTCGACCACCCGACGCCACGAACGCGGCGGACGGAGGAGGGTTGATCGGGCCGACGCTGGTTACGTCGAGGTGGGGCGCTGCTGGATCACCGATGTGCCCGCTGCCTCGGAGCGCGGCTCGGGTCCCGAGGTCTGACCGGTGCCGCCTTCCGAGGGCGGCCGGGCTTGGCGGTCGCGTCGTCGTTTGCCGGTGCGGTTGGTGCTGATCCACGCTTCGATGTCGTCGAGGTCCCAGATCTTGCCCTGGGCCAGCTTGGCGATGGGCTTGGGAAAGTCGGGACGGCCGGCCAGCTGGTAGGCCCGTTGGCGGCTCACGCCGAGCATCTCCCGGATCTCGTGCGCGCCGACGAGGCGGAGGGGGTCACCGTTCATGACCATGACTATAGTCGTATGACTATACTGATGGGAGTGCGGGTGGTGGGCTCAGGCCTCAGGTCACGCCCGCGGGTGTGCGTCCTCGATGCGGCTGCAGTGGAGATGGTCGAGCAGGTTCTTCTGCTCGGTGTCGGTCAGGGCAGCGAAGGAGCGGTATGCCACCTGCCTCGCGTGCGGTGTCTCGGCGGCCAGCAGGGAAACGATCGCGGCCCAGGCCAGGGACACTGCGTGGAAGCGGTCTTCGCGGAGCACCGGAAGCGTCGTCAGATCGCCCAATGTGGTGGCCGCGTCGTTGTCTGCCGCTGCTCTGTCGCCGAGTTCGAAGACGGCCTTTCCGCGGAAGGGGCCGCCGGCGCGGACGAGGGCGGCCAGGTCGGCGTTGCTCATCTCGCGGACCGGGGGCACGGGCAGCGGCGGCGGCACGGGGATGCTCATGGTTCCTCTCCGAAGATCTGCCGGTACTCCTCGCGTACCAGCTGTTCGAGTTTCGCGACGGACTCGTGATCGCCGATCGACTCGGCGTATCGGATCTCCTGCTCGTAGGCGTGGACCTCGTTGGCGTACCGCACCTGCGGATCCTCGAACCAGCCTCGCATGCCGGCCCACCCGGCGGCCCGATCGTCGCGCATGTGCTGCAGTTCGTGGAGCAGTGCACCGTAGGAGGCGTCGGGATCCAGGATCAGCACACCCGGGCTTCCGGGGGACGGGCTCGGGCCATAGGCGAGGCCGCCGGTGCGGAACGTTATCTCGACTCCAGCGGTTTCCGCTTCGCGTATCGCGTTGTCCCACGCGGCCGGGTGCGTTTCGCGGGCGGGTCCCCATCGGGCCAGGGGGTCGGCGTCGGAGTGGCGGAAGTACTGCCGATCTCTGACCTTCGGTGTTGTCGGATCGGTGCGGGCGAGAGCGTTTGTGCGTATGTGGGCCCGGTCGAGGAGACCGGTGAGCCTGTCGAGCATGGGGTGGAGGCGGCGGAGGCTGGTCAGCAAGGCTAGGAGGAAGTGGTGGATCCTGGCGCTCCACCTGGCCACCAGCGCGGCGACCTGGGTGATCACGAACGGGGTGGCGACACCCAGGGTCAGGCCCTCAGCGGCGAGCCACTGGGGCAGGCGGGCGGCCAGGGTGCCGACGAACTGGGCGATCAGGTCGCGGACCAGGTCGCGGACGGCGGCGACCAGGAGACCGGCTCCTTCTATCGCGTACGAGATGCCCTGCGCTGCCGTGGCCAGAGTTTCCAGGACCCGCAGGTGCGCGTGGGCGTGGGCGCTGTAGGAATCGCCGGAGGTGCCGGACCACCCGGTCAGTACGGTTTGCAGGCTTTCTACGTACACATGCTGGGTTTGTGTGATGTGAACCGCGACGTTCGACCAGGTGGCGGCATGCGCAGCTATCTCGTCGGCATTGCCGGCGAGCCAGTCGAGAGCCTGCTGGAGCGGCTGGACGTGCTCCATCAACCAGGAGACGCCCCAGGAGAAGAGCGTGCCCAGCGGATCCACAGCGAGCGAAAGAGTGTCCAGTGTGGCACCGGCGCCGCCGAGGAGAGGGTCGACCCAGCTGTGGTTGCGGATGCCCGCGGTGATGTCGGCGGCGTCTCCGACCAGGCCGAGGCCGGTGTGCCAGGTTGTCGAATCATGAGTGGATGCGACCAGAGACACCGTTGACCCCCTGATGGCCGGTTCCCTGATGAGGTGAACCCTGGCCGGCGGGTCTCGGTTCACAGCGAACGGCGGGCCTGAGCAGAGGGGGTGCTCAGGCCCGCCGTTCGGGTCGGGGGGTGGTCAGGCGAAGGCTTTGATGGTTGCCCAGTTCACGTGGAGGACGGTCTTCACGGGGGCGTTGGTGTTGGTGGCCGACGGGTTGTAGATGCGCATGTAGCCGTCGGAGCCGAGGCGGGCCCAGAGGTCGGGGATGCGGTCCTTGTTGACGTCGGGGATGGCGATGACGGCGGTGACGGTGGTGGTGGTCCAGTTGGTTCCGTACTGGGCGTCGCTGCCCTTGGCGGAGGCCGCGGCGCTCTTCAGGGAGTCGATGTTGACGCTGCCGGCCACCGGGCCGGGTTTGCCGTGGCGCAGGGCCATGACGCCGCTGGGGAACTGGCGGTAGAGCATGTCGGGTGTGCCGTCCAGGTCGACGTCGGCGATGTTGACGAGGTCGCGGGCGGTGCTGGCCCAGGCGGTGCCGTCCATCAGGGTGGCCTGCTGGAACGTGGCGCCGGTGTAGCCGGAGAGGAACCAGAGTGCGGTGCCGGCCTGGACGGTCAGGTCGGGGAGCTTGTCGCCGGTGACGTCGCCGACGGCCTTCATCTGGGTCCAGGTGGAGGGTGCGGGTGCGTTGGACGGCAGGAAGATCTTCAGGCGGTCGTCGACGTTGAAGCTGCCGTAGCCGTCGCCGGGGTAGAGCCACATGGTGCCGTCGTAGTGGCGGACGAACAGGTCGGTGATGCCGTCACCGGGGTAGACGTCGGCGTACTTGGCGATCAGGGACGTCTTGTTGGAGGCGGCGTCGTACCAGTGGCCCTTGGGGTCGAGGCTGCCGTTGGTGGTGTAGGAGGCGCTCAGGCAGCTGTAGAGCTCGCCGAGTTCGTCACCGACGCAGTTGCGCAGGTCGCCGTTGGCGTTGATGGTGATCAGGTCGGGGATGCCGTCGCCGCCGGTGTCGCCGGGTGCGTCTCCGGTGCTGCTCGGCGGCACATAGGTGTTGTAGTAGGTGATCGGGCTGGGGTTGCCGACCGCGTCGTAGGCGATGACTTCCAGGCCGTTCGGCCCGGCGTGACGGGGTTTGAGGGCGGGCACCGTGGCGATGCCGTTGGTGGCGGTCACCGGCTGCGGGCTGACACCTTCGAATGAGTACTGGAAGCGCACGGCTCCGGCGGACTCGAAGGTGATCGAGCCGGTCTGTCCGAACTTGACGGTGGCCCAGGTGGCGCCGTCCGGGGTCGCCTCCTTGAACACCTCACTCGACACGTCGGGTGCCGGCGGTGCCGAGGCGTCGATGGTGACCCGGCAGGTGGTGGTGTCGCTCGGGTACCGCACGGAGACGGCGCCGCTGGTGTCCTCGGCGCGGACGTCCCAGTTGTAGCTGACCTTGTCGGTCAGGCTGGTCGTGGGAACCGTGTAGCTGGCCCAGCCGTTCGCGTCCGGGGTGATGGCGTTGCCGCCGGTGGCGGCCGGAGCGGTGGCGGTCGTCGCCCACCAGCGGAATCGCAGCTTGGAAAGGTTGCCGTCGGGGTCGATCGACCGGGCCTTGAGCACGATGTTGGTCTTGCCGAGCGTGCGGGTGGCGGTGGCGACGACGCAGGCGCCACCGGGCGTGGTGGTCACGTCGGTGGGCTTGCCGGGCGTCCGGTTGTAGGTGGCGCTCAGCACGGCGGTGTTGGCCTGGAACTTGCGCCAGGTCAGGGTGTCGCTTTCGGAGCTGGCGCGCATGCCCAGGGTGATGTTGGTGGCGCCGGCGTCGGCGCCACGCTGGGCGGCGTCCTTGACGTTGAAGGAGACGTAGTCGTCGGAGCAGGAGCTGCTGTAGCCGTTGGCGAACGACAGTTTCTGCTGCAGGTA
>NZ_JBHTDO010000023.1:0-164123 GCF_042666575.1 Actinoplanes sp. GCM10030250
GCTAAGCCCGCCAGCGCCGATGGTACTGCACTCGGGAGGGTGTGGGAGAGTAGGACGCCGCCGGACTCAAACATGAACGATCGAGGGCCGCCCCAGCTCGGGGTCGGCCCTCGATTGCGTTTATGGGCGAGTCCCCTAGTAACTTTGTGATTCGAGAACAGCGTGTGTCGAGGCAAGGCCACTCGGGCCGAGGATTCGCCGCCGTACTGGAAGGAATGATCCGTGAGTACAGGACCGCAGGACGGCGGCTCCAGCAACCGCGACAGCAACCGCGACGACGATCGTCGTCCCCCCCGCGGTCGCGACGGTGACGGCGACGCGCGTCGCGGTGACCGGGGCGGCTACCAGGGCGGCGGTTCCCGCGGTGCTGACCGTGGTGGCTCCTCTGCCGGCGGCGACCGCGGCGGGTTCCGCGGCGGCGACCGCGACCGTGGCGGCTACCAGGGCGGCGGCGACCGGGGTGGCTCGCGTGGCGGCTATCAGGGTGGCGGCGACCGGGGTGGCTCGCGTGGCGGTTACCAGGGTGGCGGCGACCGTGGCGGCTCGCGCGGTGGTTACCAGGGTGGCGGTGACCGCGGTGGTTCGCGCGGTGGTTACCAGGGTGGCGGCGACCGCGGTGGTTACCAGGGTGGCGGCGACCGCGGTGGTTCGCGCGGTGGTTACCAGGGTGGCGGCGATCGTGGCGGCTTCCGCCGGGACGACCGTGGCGGCTCTTCGGCCGGCGGCGACCGTGGTGGTTCGCGTGGCGTAGAGCGTGGCGGCTACCAGGGTGGCGGCGACCGCGGTGGCTTCCGTAGTGACCGTCCGCAGGGCGACCGTCCCGGTTACCAGGGTGGCGGTGACCGCGGTGGGTTCCGTGGTGGCGACCGTGACCGTGGTGGTGACCGTCCGGGTTACCAGGGTGGTGGCGACCGGGGTGGCTCGCGTGGCGGCTACCAGGGTGGCGGCGACCGTGGCGGCTTCCGTAGTGACCGTCCGCAGGGCGACCGTCCCGGTTACCAGGGTGGCGGTGACCGCGGTGGGTTCCGTGGTGGCGACCGTGACCGTGGTGGTGACCGTCCGGGTTACCAGGGCGGTGGCGACCGTGGCGGATTCCGTGGCGGCGATCGTCCGCAGGGTGACCGGCCCGGCTACCAGGGTGGCGGTGACCGTGGCGGTTCGCGCGGCGGCTATCAGGGTGGCGGCGACCGTGGCGGCTCGCGCGGTGGTTACCAGGGCGGTGGCGACCGTGGCGGATTCCGTGGCGGCGACCGTCCGCAGGGTGACCGGCCCGGCTACCAGGGTGGCGGCGACCGTGGCGGTTCGCGTGGCGGCTACCAGGGTGGCGGCTACCAGGGTGGCGGCGACCGTGGCGGTTCGCGCGGTGGTTACCAGGGTGGCGGCGACCGGGGCGGCTACCAGGGTGGTGGCGACCGTAACCGTGGTGGTGACCGTCCGGGTTACCAGGGTGGCGGCGACCGTGGCGGCTACCGGGGTGGCGACCGTTCGCAGAGTGGCCCGCGGGAGAGCTTCCAGGGTGGCGACCGCAACCGTGGCGGTGACCGTCCGGGTTACCAGGGTGGTGGCGACCGTGGTGGATACCGCGGTGGTGACCGTCCGCAGGGCAGTGGCTTCCGCAGTGACCGTCCGCAGGGCGACCGGCCCGGCTACCAGGGTGGCGGCGACCGCGGTGGGTTCCGTGGCGGCGACCGTGACCGGGGCGGCTACCAGGGTGGTGGCGACCGTAACCGTGGTGGTGACCGTCCGGGTTACCAGGGCGGTGGCGACCGTGGCGGTTTCCGCAGCGACGACCGGGGCGACCGTGGTGGGTTCCGGGGTGACCGGGACCGTGGTGGGTTCCGTGAGGACGCCGCCAACCGTCAGGAGCAGGACGGCCAGCCGGCCTTCCAGGCGCCCGACATTCCCGACGAGATCGTTGCGACCGACCTCGACCAGGAGGTGCGTGCCGAGCTGGTCGCGCTGGCGCGGGAGGTTGCTGACAAGGTGGCACGTCACCTCGTCGCGGCCGGCACGATCATCGACGAGGACTCCGAGCTGGCGCTCCAGCACGCCATCGCCGCGCGGCGGCTGGCATCGCGGATCGCTGTGGTTCGGGAGGCCGTCGGCCTGGCGGCGTACGCGGCCGGTGACTGGACGACCGCTATCGCGGAGCTGCGCACCTACCACCGGATGACCGGTAAGCAGACGCACCTGGCCGAGCTGGCCGACTGCGAGCGCGCGCTGGGCCGTCCGGAGCGGGCGATCGACCTGTTCCGCGGTGCGGACCTGGCGAGCCTCGACAAGGACAGCGCGATCGAGCTGCTGATCGTGGCGGCTGGTGCCCGGGGTGACCTGGGCCAGCACGACGCGGCTGTGGCGATGCTCCAGGTGAACGAGCTGACCGCCGAGGTCGAGGCCGACTGGACCGCACGCCTGCGGTACGCGTTCGCTGACGCCCTGCTCGCGGCCGGCCGCCGTGACGAGGCCCGTGAGTGGTTCGCGCGGGCGGCTGCCGCCGACTCGGAGCAGCTCACCGACGCGGCCGAGCGGCTGCTCGAGCTCGACGGCGTCTCCATCGAGGGCGACGACGACGATGAGGACGAGGAGACCGAGGCCGCGCTGGGCGAGGCCGGTCCCGAGGTCGAGAACGAGACCGCTCGCGAGGGTGACGAGGACGAGTTCGACGACGAGGACGACGACGCGGAGGACGCGGACGATGACGACGCGGACGCGGACGACGCGGACGACGACGCTGAGGATGACGTCGAGCCGGCGACCGCGGACGCGGCGGCGAAGTCCGAGGATGACGAGAAGGGCCAGGACGACAAGGACCAGGACCAGAAGGGCCAGGACGAGTTCGTCGGGCGGGCTGAGGACGAGCGACCCCGGTCGTGACCGACCACCTGGCGAGCGGCTACGACCTGGCTGTCTTCGACCTGGACGGCGTCGTGTTCCTGATCGACAAGCCGATTCCGGGTGCGGCCGAGGCCGTGGAGCGGTTGCGGGCCGACGGGACCGCCATCGCGTACGCGACGAACAACGCGTCCCGGCGGGCCGCGGATGTCGCCGCGCTGCTCAACGGGATGGGCGTCAGCGCTGCGCCGGCCGAGGTGCTCACCTCGGCCGGCGCCTCGGCGGCTCTGCTCGCGGAGCGGTTGCCGGCCGGTTCGCCGGTGCTGGTGGTCGGTGCTGACGCGCTGCGCGACGAGGTCCGCGACGCGGGCCTCACCCCTGTCGGTTCGGCCGAGGACGCGCCGGTTGCGGTCCTTCAGGGGTACGGCCCCGAGGTCGGATGGAAGAACCTGGCCGAGGCGGCGCTCGCGGTACGGGCCGGTGCGACCTGGTTCGCGACGAACACCGACCGCACGCTGCCGAGCCCGCGCGGCCCGCTGCCGGGCAACGGCTCGCTGGTGGCGGTGCTGCGGACGGCGCTCGACCGGGAGCCGGACGTCGTGGTCGGCAAGCCGCAGCCGGGCATCTTCACGGCGGCGGTCGCGCTGTCGAAGGCGGAGCGGCCGCTCGGCATCGGTGACCGGCTGGACACCGACATCGAGGGCTTGGTCAATGCCGGGATCGACAGCCTGCTCGTCCTCACCGGTGTGAGCGGACCGGCCGACCTGCTGGCCGCGCCGCCGGAACGCCGGCCTACGTTCGTGACCGCGGACCTGTCGGGCCTGTTCCGGCCGGCCGAGGACGCACGTGTCCCGGCCACCGGCGACGAGGCCGGTGGCTGGCGGATCGTCCGCGACGGTGACGAGGCGACCCTGGACGGCTCGGGTGACCCGGTTGATGCCTTGCGGCTGCTCTGCCGGGTGACCTGGGACGGTGTCGCACCCTCCGCGGTGCGGGCCGGCTCCGGGGCCGCCGGGGAACTTCTGCGGTCCTGGGGTTTCCAGGCTTCTTGAGTGTGTGGATTTCGGGTTCGAAAAGACACCCGGGATCCACACACTTTTTGTATGCGGGTGCTTTTAGGCGTACGCGAAAAAGCTTTTATCGGTGTGGATTGATTCTTGTTATGTCGGCCAGGAGATGGCCGGCGCTGTGTGCGGCGTCGTCGGTGTGCGGTGCCGCCTGGATGGGGCGCGGCGGCGAATAACGGCGGCGGCGTGGCAAGGGTGCGTCGGGGTCGATGTGCAGCAGGCCGTCGACGAAGGCCAGCACCGGGCCGGACATCCAGTCGAAGTTGGGGACGGCCACCTGCTCGGCGCGCTCGTGCACGTTCGCGGCGGTCACCGTGTCGTCGAAGCGCGGCATGCCGGGGCGGGGACGATTCATGATCCCTCCCAGTTACCTGGACCGGCCGGACTGCCGGCTGCTTCCATCGTCGCACCGTTCGCGGCCCGGAAAGGCCGTCCTTGCGCCTTCTGCCGGACAAGCCATCGGCAACTTCTGTCCCAGCGGGGTCACGGCCGGGCGGTTCCGGCCGAACAGGTAGGTGTGAGTTCTCTGACACTGCCTCGCGGTGCCCGGCTTTCCGAGGTGTCCTGGCAGGCCCGGCACCGGATCGTCAGCAGGCTGCTCTGGTTCCACGTGCCGGTCTTCCTGGTGGTCGGCATCCTCGGCCCGCGGCCGCCGTGGGCGGCGGTGCTGCTGACGGTCGCGGTCGGTGCGTGGGCCGCGATCCCGCCCGCCCTGCCGTCGGTGAAGGCGAAGGCGTCACACGTCAGCGTCGGTCTGATCGCGTGCACGTTCGTGCTGATCGAGCTCAGTGGCGGCGAGATGGCCACGCACATCCACCTGTACGCGGTGCTGATCTTCGTGGCGCTGTACCAGCAATGGGCGCCGCTGGTGTCGTCGATCGTGGTCGTGGTGGTGCATCACGGTGTGGTGGGACTGCTGGCGCCGGACCGGGTGTTCGGCGACCATCACATGGGCATCGGCGCGGCGGTCGCGATGGTCGCCCTGCACGCCGGTCTGCTCACCCTCGAAGTGGTCGGCATCGTGGTCTTCTGGCACTTCGCGGAACAGGCGGAACGGGAGAACGAGGAGCTGGCGCGCCAGGCCGAGTCCGCCCGGCGCGAGGTGGAACGGGCCGAGCACGAGGCGCGGGAGCGGGCCGCCGACGATTTGCGGCTGCGTTCGGAGACGGCCGCCGAGAACACCCGGCGGATCACCGCGGACGTGGCGGCGATCAGCTCCGAGGCGCACGCCGCGATCTCCGCGGTGGCGGCGGTGGACCGGGAGCTGTCGATGCTCACCGCCTCGGTGAAGGACATCGCGTCCCGGTCGTCCTCGGCCGCGAGCACCGCCGCGGACGGTAAGGACGCGGCGGCGTCGGCGGGGGAGAAGGTACGCAAGCTCGAGCAGTCGGTGAGCGAGATCGCCCACGTCAACGCGGTCATCGCCTCGCTCGCGGGGCAGACGAACCTGCTGGCCCTCAACGCCACGATCGAGGCCGCCCGTGCGGGTGAACTCGGCAAGGGATTCGCGGTGGTGGCCGGCGAGGTCAAGGACCTGGCTCGGGAGACCGCCTCGTCGGTGGAGAAGGTCAACCAGGTGATCACCGCGATCGTGGCGGAGACGGACGACGTGGCGCAGACGTTCGCGTCCACGGCCGGTGCGGTCGACGGCATCCACGAGTTGCAGCTCAACATCGCGTCCTCGGTGGAGGAACAGGCGGCGGTGCTGGCGGAGGTGACCGGGCAGCTGTCGACGGCGACGGCGGCGGCCGATCAGGTGCTCGCCGGGCTGCACAAACTCTCCGCTGACGCCTGAACGAATACCGGGCCGGCCTCGTATCCCTGTGCGGCTGGGTGATCCAATCCGGTCAGTGCCGGCCGGTCGGCTGCGGCCGGGTCGTATTCGGCCGGGTCGTATTCGGCCGGGTCGTATTCGGCCGGGTCGTATTCGGCCGGGTCGGTTTCGGGCCGGGGCATATTCGGCCGGGTCAGAGGAGTTTGCGGAGTTTGAGCAGGTCGAACGGGTTCGCCTTGATGGAGATCTGCCGGGACGCGATGGCCCGGGTGACGTCCAGCCGGCCGTTGATCAGGGCGATCAGGTCGTCGCTCGCGGCGATCAGCGCGATCTTCGCCCGGGGGTCGTCACCGTCGGCGATGTCGATGAGCCGGCCACCGGTCAACCGCCCGTGGAACGCCGTCTCCAGGTCGGTGACCCGGCAGGCGAGGGTCCGGTCGAAGTCGAGCCGGCCCTGTGTCTCCGCATTGGCGGCGAGTTTGGCGGCAAGATCGTGCACCGCTTGGCGGCACTCGTCCACGGTGGCCATCGGCACCCTCCTTCACGACACCAGCTTCACGACCAGCACGGTACCTCAGGAGTTTCACCGGGGTGCCCGGTAGCGTGGCACCCGACGCGGCGAGAGGAGGCGAGATCATGACGGATGCATGGCGGGCTTATCTGGATTTGGCGCTGGGGTTGACGGAAACACCCCGCAAGAAGGCGCAACAGGTCGCCGGCGAGTTGCTCAGCAAGGGTGGTGCCACGGCAGCGCAACTGCAGGGCCTCGTGGAGGACCTGGTCTCGGCCGGAGTGGCGAACCGTGAGGCGTTGACGAACATCGTCCGCTACGAGGTGGACCGGGCACTCGGACGGGTGGGACTGGCCACCGCGGACGAGGTGTCGGATCTGACGTCGCGCGTCCACGATCTGGAACGGCAACTGCGGGAGGCGCAGGCCCGCGCGACCGCCGCCGAGTCGACGACCGCCGGTGCCGCGGGGACGCGGGTGGAGAAGCCCGCGCCGCTGCCGCGCCCGGCCAAGAAGACGGTGGCGAAGAAGGCGCTGAAGGCCAAGCCGAACGCTATGCCGTCGGCGGGGACCGGTCCGGCCGGGCCGCTGGGTAATGCCGCGGCGTCGTCGGGGCCGGTGGCTGAGGCCGCCGGGCTGAGCGCGCCGGTCACGTCTCCGGCGGCGCCGGTCAAGGCGCCGGTCAAGCGCGCGCCGGTCAAGCGTGCGCAGGCCGAGCCGGCGGGTAGCGGCGTGGTGCCGGGTGCGGCACCGGCGAAGAAGGCTGTGGCGAAGCGGGCACCGGCGAAGAAGGCGGTGGCTGGGCAGGCACCGGCGAAGGCGGAGCCGGCGAAGGCGGAGCCGGTGCTGGGCCAGTCGGGTCCGGCGGGCACGGCGGCGGCGCCGGTGAGCGCGGTGACGGAAGCGGCGGCGGCGACTGTGCTGCCACCGGTGGGTGAGACGGCGCCGCGGAAGACTGGTGCGCCTCGGAAGAGGGCGACGCCGGTCAAGGCTGCCGGTGAGACGGCCGTGACGCCGGAGACTCTGGCTCAGCGGGCGCCGGCGAAGAAGGCAGCCACGCCACGGAAGGCGACAGCGCAGAAGGCTGTGCGCAAGAGCGCGGCGGCGAAGAAGGCCGCCCAGGTGCCCACTCAGCCGACGGCACCGGAGAACGCCGGCCGGACCGACTCCACGCCAGGCGTGACCTCGTGACGTTCCCCCACTCCGCCCAACCCGGCCCGCGTCCCGGCCCGCCGCCCGGCGGGTTCCGGCCAGGACCTCAGCCGGGCGGATACCGGCCCGCGCCCACACCCGCACCCGGCTATCCGGGCGGCCGTCAGCAGGGGACCGGATTCGATCAGTCGCAGCCGCCGGTGCACGCCGCCGACGAGAACTGGGGGGAGACCCACGGCGAGAACGGGAACGGGGAGGACACCGGTCACCCCGCCGTCGACGCGGTGCTACGGTCGCTCGCCAACGCCGCGCGGCTGGCACCGGCGGAGCAGATCGCCGAGTACGAGGCCGCGCACCAGGTGCTCCAGGAGACCCTGGCGAGCATCGACCGCTGATCACCCGTACGCAAAAGGATCTTTGATGGCCCGCCGTGCGCGACTGGACGCCGAGCTCGTCCGCCGCAAGCTCGCTCGTTCCCGGGAACAGGCCGCCGCGCTCGTCGCGGCCGGCCGTGTGCAGGTCCGTGGAAACGTCGCCCAGAAGGTGGCGGCCATGGTGGATCCGGCCGACCCGATCGTGGTGACCGGTGACGATCCGAAGACGGAGTACGTGTCGCGGGGTGGCCACAAGCTGGCCGGTGCGCTCGAGGGCTTCAAGGGCCTGGGCGTCGAGGGGCGCCGCTGCCTGGACGCCGGTGCCTCGACCGGCGGGTTCACCGATGTGCTGCTGCGCGCCGGTGCCCGGCAGGTGGTGGCGGTCGACGTCGGTTACGGGCAGCTGGCCTGGCCGATCCGCACCGACGAGCGGGTCGTGGTGCAGGAGCGCACCAACGTGCGGACGCTGACGCCGGAGGCGATCGGCGGCCCGGTCGACCTGACCGTGGCCGACCTGTCGTTCATCTCGCTGCGGCTGGTGCTGCCCGCGCTGGCCGCCTGTACGGCACCGGAAGGCGACCTGGCGCTGATGGTCAAGCCGCAGTTCGAGGTCGGCAAGGAGCGGGTCGGTACCGGTGGTGTCGTCCGCGACTGGCGGCTGCGCGCCGAGGCCGTGCTGGACGTGGCGGCGGCGGCCGCGGAGCTGGGCCTGGGCGTGGTGGACGTCACCGCGAGCCCGCTGCCCGGCCCGAGCGGCAACGTGGAGTTCTTCGTGTGGTTCCGGCGTGACGCCCCGCCGGCGGACCGGGCCCGGATCGAGACTGTTGTCGCCGCCGGGCCTTCCGGAGCGGTATCTTCCGCCGGACCGGACGGTGAGCCGGTGGCCCTCTTGGAGGAAAAATGACGCGCTCCGCCCTGATGGTCACGCACACCGGCCGCCGGCAGAGCATGCAGCACGCCCGGACGGTGGCGCTGGACCTGATCGCGGCCGGTTTCGAGGTGCGGGTGATCGCCGACGAGGTCGCCGACCTGGACCTGCCGGACGAGGTGCGCCCGGTGGAGGATCCGGAGGCGGCCGAGGGTGTCGAGATCGTGCTGGCGCTCGGCGGTGACGGCACGTTCCTGCGGGCGGCGGAGCTGGCCCGGCCGGTGAAGGCGCCGCTGCTCGGGATCAACCTGGGCAAGGTCGGCTTCCTCGCCGAGGCCGAGATCGACCACATCGACGAGGCGGTCGCGGAGGTGGTGGCCGGTGACTACTCGGTGGACGAGCGGCTCACCCTCGACGTGCGCGCGGAGTACGACGGTCGCCTGATCGCCGAGTCCTGGGCGCTCAACGAGGTCACCGTGGAGAAGGGGCAGCGGGCGCAGATGCTCGAACTGCTCGTCGACGTGGACGGCCGGCCGCTCTCCCGGTACGGCTGTGACGGTGTGGTGTGCGCCACACCGACGGGTTCGACGGCGTACGCGTTCTCGGCCGGTGGACCCGTGGTCTGGCCGGAGGTGGAGGCGCTGCTGCTCGTGCCGATCAGTGCCCACGCGCTGTTCAGCAAGCCGCTGGTGACCGCTCCGACGTCGACGTTCGTGCTGACGGTCGACCCGTACACGTCCTTTGCGGTGCTGTGCTGCGACGGTCGGCGGACCTGGGACCTGCCGCCGGGCTCGACGGTGACGGTTGAAAGGGGTCAGTTGCCGGTCCGGCTGGTCCGTCTGGCGCCGCGGCCGTTCACCGACACGCTGGTGGCGAAGTTCGAGTTGCCGGTCGTCGGCTGGCGGGGGAATCGACGCTGATCAGGGCAACCCACGGTGGGCATTTGTCGGTGGGTCCCGTTACTGTCTGCGTGTGCTGGAGGAACTTCGCATCACCGGGCTCGGCGTCATCGACGACACGACGTTGCGGCTCACTGCCGGGATGAACGTGATCACCGGCGAGACCGGAGCCGGCAAGACCATGGTGGTGACCGGCCTCGGTCTGCTGTTCGGTGGCCGGGCTGACGCCGGCCGGGTCCGGGCCGACCCGGGTCGTGCCGTCGTCGAGGGCCGCCTGCGGTTGAGCGGCACCCTGGGCGACGCGGTGCGCACCCGGATCACCGACGCCGGTGGTGAGGCCGACGAGGACGGTTCGGTGCTGCTCAGCCGCACGGTGACGGCCGAGGGCCGGTCCCGGGCGCACGTGGGTGGCCGCAGCATGCCGGTGTCGACGCTCAGCGAGCTGGGTGAGCAGGTGCTGGCGGTGCACGGCCAGTCCGACCAGCTGCGCCTGCTGCGCCCGTCCGAGCAGCGTTCCGCGCTCGACCGGTTCGCCGGCCCGGAGCACGAGAAGCTGCTGGACGGCTATCGGGAGTCGTTCGGCCGGTGGCGCGCGGTGGTGGAGGACCTGGCCGACCGACGGCGTAACGCCCGCCAGCGCTCGCAGGAGGCAGACCTGCTCAAACTCGGTCTCGACGAGATCACCCGGGTGGACCCGCAGCCCGGTGAGGACGACGACCTGCGTAACGAGGTGCAGCGGCTGGAGCACGCCGAGGGCCTGCGGATCGCCGCCGCCCTGGCCGCTCAGGCGCTCGCCGGTGGGGTCGAGGCGGCCGAGGACACCCCGGATGCGACGCAGCTGCTGGGCACCGCCCGCCGCACGCTGGAGGGGCAGGCCGGTGTCGATCCGGCGCTCGGTGACCTGGCCGCCCGGCTCGAGGAGGCGGCGACCCTCGTCGGTGACGTCTCGTCCGAGCTGTCGGCCTATCTGAGTTCGCTCGACGCGGATCCGGCCCGGCTGGAGGCGATCTACGAGCGGCGGGCGGCGCTGCGCGGGCTGACCCGGAAATATGCGGACGACATCGACGGTGTGATCGTGTGGGCGGAGAACGCCCGGGCCAAGCTGAGCGAGCTGGACAACTCCGACGAACTGCTCGAGGAGCTGGACCGGGAGCGGCAGCGGCTGGGCGCGACGGTCGGTGAGCTGGCGGGCCGGTTGACGGCGGCGCGGCGGGAGGCGGCGGGCCGGTTCTCCGAGGCGGTCAGTGTGGAGCTGGCGGGGCTGGCGATGCCGCACTCGCGGGTCGAGGTGGCGGTGCTGACCCGGCCGCCGTCGCGGGACGAGCCGACGGTGACGGTCGACGGTGTCGACCTGGCGGCCGGTGCCGACGGTGCCGACGAGGTGGAGATGCGGCTGCTGGCCCATCCGGGTGCTCCGGCGCTGCCCCTGCAGAAGGGCGCCTCCGGTGGTGAGCTGTCGCGGGTGATGCTGGCGATCGAGGTGGTGTTCGCCGGTGCCGGTGGCCCGCCGACGCTGGTGTTCGACGAGGTGGACTCCGGTGTGGGCGGCACGGCGGCGGTGGAGATCGGGAGACGGCTGGCGCGCCTGGCCCGTACCCATCAGGTGTTGGTCGTGACGCACCTGCCGCAGGTCGCGGCGTTCGCTGATCGCCACCTGGTGGTCGCGAAAGACACCGGCGGAGCGATTACGACGAGTGGTGTGCGGATCGTGGAGGAGACCGAGCGGGCGAGGGAATTGTCCCGGATGTTGGCTGGTTTGCCGGATTCCGACCTGGGTATAGCGCACGCTGAGGAGTTGCTCGCTGTAGCGGCCCGGGAGAAGCGTGGTTGATCAGGGTTATTCACGACCGACCTTGAGCTGCACTCGCGCGAGTGAGGCAGGTGATCCTCACCGTCGTGAATAATCCTGACTTGTCCGCCTTGTCAGTGAGCTGGCGCATGTCGCGGCGGGATGGCTCGCGGCGGCATGTCAGGATGGCCGGGATGCGACTTCCCATTCCCACCCTGCGCCGCACGCGCGGCACCGAGCCGGGCCCGGTCTCCGGGACGGCCCGGCTGGATCGGCGGACCAAGCGTCTGACCGGCCGGCTGCGCCCCGGCGACATCGCGGTGATCGACCACGTCGACCTCGACCGGGTCGCCGCCGATTCGCTGGTGGCTGCCGGTGTGACGGCGGTGCTCAACGTGAAGCCGTCGATCTCGGGCCGATATCCGAACCTGGGTCCCGAGGTGCTGATCCAGGGCGGCGTGATCCTGGTCGACGGCCTCGGCGACGAGGTCTTCCAGGGCATCCGCGAGGGCCAGGTGGTGAGCATCGACGGCTGCACCGTGCTGCTCGACGGTGAGCCGGTGGCGAGCGGGGTCCGGCAGGACGCGGAGAGTGTCGCCAAGTCGATGGCCGACGCCCGTGAGGGGCTGTCGGTGCAGCTCGAGGCGTTCGCCGCGAACACCATGGACTACCTGAAGCAGGAGCGCGATCTTCTGCTCGACGGTGTCGGTGTGCCCGACGTGCAGACGTCGATCGCCGGGCGGCATGTGCTGATCGTGGTGCGCGGCTACGACTACAAGGAAGACCTCGACGTTCTGCGGCCCTACATCCGGGAGTACAAGCCGGTTCTGATCGGGGTGGACGGCGGGGCGGACGCCCTGGTGGAGAACGGCTACACCCCCGACATGATCATCGGGGACATGGACTCGGCCACCGACGACGTGCTGCGCTGCGGTGCCGAGGTGATCGTCCACGCGTACCCGGACGGGCGTGCACCGGGCCTGGAGCGGGTGCGCGGGCTCGGTGTCGACGCGGTGACCTTCCCGGCCGCCGCCACCAGCGAGGACCTCGCCATGCTGCTCGCCGACGAGAAGGGCGCGTCGATGATCGTGGCCGTCGGCACGCATTACAACCTGGTGGAGTTCCTCGACAAGGGCCGCGGCGGCATGGCCTCCACGTTCCTCACCCGGCTGAAGATCGGCGGCAAGCTGGTCGACGCGAAAGGCGTGAGCCGGCTCTACCGGCAGAACATCTCCGGGTCGGCGCTGCTGCTGCTCGTGCTCTCCGCGGTGGCGGCGATGGCCTCCGCGGTGGCAGTCTCGACGGTGGGCAAGGCATATCTCACCGTGGTGTCCGAGTGGTGGAACAACTTCGTGTTCCAGCTCAGCAATCTCTTCTGAGGGCGTCGTGATCAACTTCCGGTACCACGTGGTGTCTCTCACCGCGGTCTTCCTCGCGCTCGCGATCGGCCTGGTGGTCGGCACCACGGCGCTCAACGGCCCGGTCTCGGAGAACCTCAAGAACAACCTGAACGCGCTGAAGAAGGACAACGACGTCAAGCGCGACCAGGTGAACCAGTTGCGTGACGAGACCAACCGCAACCAGGAGTTCGCCACCCAGATCGCGCCGTATGCGCTGGCCGGCAAGCTCGCCGGCCGCACGGTGGCAGTGGTGACCCTGCCCGGCGCGGGCGACTCGGCCGAGGGCGTGCTGAACATGCTGAACGTGGCCGGCGCGACCGTGACGGCTCGCATCACCGTCGAGGAGAAGTTCCTCGACCCCAACTCGTTCAACGAGCTGCTCGACCTGGCCGACCAGTCGTCGCAGGTGAGCATCCCGGCGGCCGGCCTGCCGAAGAACAGCGACGGGGTGGAGACCGCGAGCGCGCTGCTGGCGCTCACCCTGCTGACCGGCACCACCACGCCGACCCCCGGCGACGTGACAGCGGTGCTGACCGCGTTCGCCCAGGCGGGTTACCTCGCCGTGGAGGAGAAGGCGGTCGGCGGCGCCGAGGCCATCGTGCTGGTGGCCGGCGCGCCCGCCACCGACAAGGAGGCACCCCGCAAGAGCCAGGCGGCGCTCACCGCCGCTGACCAGTTCGGCAAGAACCGGCCGCTGGTGGTGGCCGGTGACAGCGCCGGCGAGGGCAACCTGGTGCTGAGCATCCGCAACGACCCGGCCCTGGTGAAGACCATCTCCACGGTGGACAACGCCAGCACGGTGCAGGGTCAGGTCGCCACCGGCATGGCCACCGTCGAGCGGCTGGTGTCCAACCGGGTCGGTCAGTACGGTCTGGCCGCCGGCGCCACCTCGATCGTGCCGCCACCGGCCCAGTAACGCCCGTCTAGACTTCTCGGCCATGGCTTTCCTCCGCTCGTTCGGCATCGGCGCGTCCATTGCGCGGACCACGCTCGCCTGGGTGCGCAACGACCCGAAGTCGGACGCGCTGCGCCGGTCCAACTTCCAGGGGCGTGAGGTCACGCTCGCCGGCGGTCCCGCGCTGGCCGTCGGCGCGACAGCCGGTGCGGCCTTCGGTGCGCCGACCGCGCGGCTCGCGGCCGCCGCGGTGACGGCGGGTGCGGTCAGCGGCGCTGTCGGTTTCTACGACGACATCGTCGGCAACCGCCCGGAGCAGAAGGCGGCCAAGGGCTTCGCCGGCCACCTGGGCGCTCTGCGCGAGGGCCGCGTCACCAGTGGCATGGCCAAGATCGTCGGGGTGGGCGCGGCGGGTCTGGTGGCCTCGGCGCTGATCGGCAGCGGCCGGAGCAGCCGCCGGGGCCGCGGGACGGACATCCTGCTCGGCGCCGGCGTGATCGCCGGGACGGCGAACCTGCTGAACCTGCTCGACCTGCGCCCCGGCCGGGCGATCAAGGCGGGCACGATCCTCGGTGCGCCGCTCGCGGCCGGCCGCAACGCCGCGATGACGGCCGGGATGCTGGGCGCGAGCTCGGCGCTGCTGCCCGCCGACCTCAACGAGGAGATCATGCTCGGCGACTCCGGGGCGAACGCGTTCGGCGCGCTGCTCGGGGTCGCGTTCACCGCGCGTTCCGGTACGGCGGGCCGGGTGGTGGCGCTGGCCGCGCTGGCGTCGCTGACGGCGGCCAGCGAGAAGATCAGCTTCACCAAGGTCATTTCCGGCACGCCGTGGCTGCGGTCCCTCGACGAGCTCGGCCGCCGGCCACCCCGGGCGTGACTCACCCTTCCGGGCCCGGCGGCGGCTCACCCTCTGGCAAACCCCTTTCCGGTACGGCCGAAAGCGCACCGCCTCGCGCGGGCGAGACCGCCCCGCTTCCCGGCGCCGCTCCCGCTGGGACGATCGGCAGTCCGGCCGGGACCGCTGTCAAGATCGCCGGGGCTGCCGCGCTCATCACGATCCTCACCGTGGTGGCCCGCCTGACCGGTTTCGGCCGCACGCTCGTCTTCTTCTACACCGTCGGCGAGGGCGGTGACGCCGACCTGGCCGACCTCTACTTCGCCGCCAACATGGTCCCCAACATCGTCTTCGAGCTGGTCGCCGGCGGCGCCCTGGCCAGCCTGGTCGTCCCGCTCGTAGCCGGCGCCGCCGCGGCAGGCGACCGCCGCCGGGTCGGCGAGGTCACGTCCGCGCTGCTCACCTGGGTTCTCACGCTCACCGTCCCCCTGGCCGTCGTGGTCGCGCTGCTCGCCGGCCCGATCACCGGTCTGCTCGACGGCGTACCCACCGCACACCAGGAGGTCGCCGCCCGGATGCTGCGGGTGTTCTCCCCCCAGCTACCGCTCTACGGCGTCGGCATCGTGCTCGCCGGTGTCCTTCAGGCGCACCACCGGTTCGCCTGGCCGGTCATCGCACCACTGCTGTCCAGCGTCACCGTGATGACCGCCTACCTCACCTACGCCGGAATCGACGGCGCCCGCACCGGCTTCGACGGCCTCACCCCGGCCGGTGAACTGACCCTCTCAGCCGGCACCACCCTCGGCGTCGTCGTGCTCAGCCTCTGCCTGGTGATCCCGGTGAGCCGCCTGCACCTGCGGGTCCGGCCGTCCTACCGCTTCCCCGGCGGGGAGGGCCGCCAAGCCGTCCGGCTGGGCTGGGCCGGCGCCGTGACCGTTGGCGCGCAGCAGATCGTCGCGGGCCTGATCGTGGTACTCGGCGCCCAGCAACTGGCCCGGTTCAACGGCGCTCAGACAGTCTTCCTGCTGCCCTGGGCGGTGCTGGCCGTACCGCTGGCGACCGCCGTCTTCCCCCGGCTCGCGGACGCCTACTCGCGCCGCGACGAGGAGGCGTTCGGCACAGCGCTGTCCGGCACGGCCCGCTCGGTCGTGCTGCTCGCCGGACTCGGCACCGCTGCCCTCGCCGGGCTGGCCGTACCCGCCGCCTACCTGATGAACGCCCGCGGCGCCGCCCCCGGCATCGTCGGCTTCGCACCCGGCCTGCTCGGCTACGCGCTGTTCGCGCTGCTGTCGCGTGCCCTCTACGCCCGCGGCGCGACGGTCGCGGCGGCGGTCGCCTCCGGCGTGGGCTGGCTCAGCGCGGGCGCCGCGGTGATCGGCGTGACCGCCGGCCTGCGGGACGGCCCGGAGCTGCTCGGCCTCGGCCTGGCCAACGCGCTGGGCATGTCGGTGACCGGGCTGCTGCTGGTCCTGGCGGTGCGCCGGCACGCCGGAGCGGGCGCGCTGGCCGGGCTGGGCCGGGCCGCCGTCGCCGCGGTGGTGGCCGCCGCCCTCGCCGCGGCGGCCGGATGGGGCACCGTGATGGGGCTGGAGACGGTGTTCTGGCCCACCCCGGGCGTGTTCGCCGCGCTCGCGGAAGGCATGCTGGGCGGTGTCGCCGTCGCCGTGGTTTTCCTGGCGGTGGCGTTCGCGCTGGACCGGCGGGACCTGAAACCGCTGGCCGCGACACTGCTGCGGCGAGTGCGCCGCGGGGCGTGAAGGTCTGCCGGGCGTAAGAGTCGCCCATGGTTGAGCACGAGGGGGAGCACGGTTCGTGAGCAGTGACGGTTGGTGCGGCTCGGTCGTGCTGGTGCTGGGCTCCGCCACCGGCGGCACCGGCGGCCACGTCGCCTCGCTGGCCCGCGGCCTGCTGGCGTCCGGGTGCCGGGTGCTGGTCTGCGGCCCGTCGGCCACCGACGCGCACTACGGCTTCAGCGCCTCCGGGGTGGACTTCGCACCGGTGGAGATCCCGGCCGACCCCGGCCCGCAGGACTCGGGTGCGATCCGGGCGCTGCGCCGGGCGGTCGCCGGGCGCGAGGCCGAGGTGATCCACGCGCACGGGTTGCGGGCCGCTTTCGTGGCGGCGATCGCGCGGACTGGCGTACCCCTCGTGGTGACCTGGCACAACGCCGTCCTTGCCAAAGGCCTCAAAGGCCAGGCCGGCGCCCTGCTGGAACGGATCGTGGCGCGCAGCGCCGCCCTGACCCTGGGCGCCTCGGAAGACCTGGTGGAACGCGCCGCCGCGCTCGGCGCGAGAAACGCCCGGCTGGGCCCGGTCGCGGCGCCGGAGATGGCGCCGCCGCGGCGCAGCAGGGCCGCGGTGCGTGCCGAGTTCCGGCTGCGCGGAGCGACCCCGCTGATCCTGTCGGTCGGCCGGCTGCACCCGCAGAAGCACTACGACCTGCTTGTCGACGCCGCCGCCCGGTGGCGCGAGCTTGATCCCGCCCCGGTGGTGGCGGTCGCCGGTTCCGGGCCCAGCTACATGCCGCTGGCGCAGCAGGCGTCCCGGCTGCACGCGCCGTTCCACCTGCTCGGGCACCGCACCGACGTGGCCGACCTGCTGCTCGGCGCCGACCTGGCGGTGATCACCAGCGACTGGGAGGCGCGCCAGTTGTTCGCCCAGGAGGTGCTGCACGCCGGGGTTCCGCTGATCACGACGGCTGTCGGCGGGCTGCCGGGCCTGGTCGGTGACGCGGCGGTGCTGATCCCGCCGGGTGATCTGGAGGCGCTGGACGAGGCGGTGCGGCGGATGCTCGCCGACCCGCGGATGCGTGCCGACTATGCGGCCCGCGGGCCCCGTCAGGCGGCGACCTGGCCGGGGGAGGCAGACGTGGTGGCCGATGTGCGATCGGCGTACGCGCAAGTGGCGGCGGTTCACCGGTGACGCCTGTACTCCGATGGCTGGACCGGTTGCGGCGGGTGCCACGGCCGGGTACGCCACGCGGCCGGCGTACCCCGGGCTGGGTTCCGTTCGCGCTGGTGGCTCTGATCGCCGTGGCGAGCCTGGCCGGGATCACGATGCGTCCCGCCGAGCAGGCCCGTCCGGGCAGCGCCGACTACGTGGTGGTGGCCGCCGCGGCCGGGCTGCGCTGGGAGGATCTTGATCCGCGGCGCACGCCGGCCCTGTGGCAGGAGGCGACGAAGGGCTCGGTCGGCTGGCTGTCGGTACGCTCAGCACGCTCGGTGACCTGCCCGTCGGACGGCTGGCTGACGCTGGGGGCCGGTAACTTCGCGGCCTGGCGGACGGGGGAGGCGGATAGTGGCTGTCCGCCGGCCGTACCGCAGCTCACCCAGCCCGACGGGTTCGGCGCGAACGTCATCGAGCAGGGTGGGGTGGTCCGTGACAACCAGGACCGGATGCCGTACGGCACCACGCCCGGCGCCCTCGCCGAGTCGGTGCGATGCACAGTCGCCGTCGGGCCGGGAGCGGCGATCGCGGCCGCCCGCCCGTTCGGCCGCGTCGACGTCTACCTGCCGGAGTTGCCCGACGACCCGGCCGGTCTTCTCGACGACTGCGTCCTGAGCATCATCGACCTCGGCACCATCAGCGGCACCGGAGCCGAGCGGCAGGCCGCCGTTGCCGCCGCCGACGCGACGCTGGCCCGGGTGCTCGCCGCCCGCCCCGCGCAGTCCCTCATGGTCATCGCCGGGGTGTCGGACACCGAACGCTCCTCCCGGCTGCACGTGGCGATCGCCGAGGGACCGGGCTGGCAGGGTGGCCGGCTGACCTCGGCGAGCACCGGGCGCGACGGCTACCTGCAACTCGTCGACCTCGCCCCCACGGTGCTGTCGGTGCTGGACCGGCCGGCACCGGCGAAACTGTTCGCCGGTTACGCCGCCACGGTGACGCCGGACCGCCCGGCCGATCCGGCGGAGACGATGCAGGGCGAGCACGACGCGGACCGGCGGGCGATCGCCCAGCGCGGTGTCGCCGGGATCTTCTTCACCGTCCTGGCGATCCTGCAGTTCCTGCTCTTCGCCGCCGTGGTGCCGATCCTGATCCGGGCGCGCCGGCACGCCGGACCGGCCGGGCCGTCGCTGCCGCAGGCCCGGCTGGTGGGTGCCGCCGAGTCGGCGCTGATCGCCACCGGCCTCGCCATCCCGGCGGCGCTGGTGGCCGACCTGGCGCCCTGGTGGACCGCCGAGCATCCGGCGTGGCTGTTCGGGTCCGCGACGGCGGCGCTGATGGTCGCCGGGACGCTGGTGATCCGCCTGACCCGCCGGTACCCCCGCACCCTGTGGCCGCTGGCGTCGGTCGCCGCGGTCAGCACGGTGGTGGTCGCCGCCGACCTGCTCACCGGGGCCCGGCTGCAGCTCAACGGCGTGGCCGGCTATTCGACGGTGCACGGGGTCCGCTACGCGGGGCTCGGCAACGTCGGCCTCGGCGCCTTCGTGGCGGGCCTGCTGATGCTCGCCGGCTGCCTGGCGCAGTGGGCGAAGCGGCGGTGGCGGCCGGTGGTGATGGTGTTCTTCGGCGGCATCGGTGTGGTGATGGTCGGCAGCCCGTACCTCGGTGCGGACCCGGTCGGCGCGATCGCGGTGACCGCCGGGGTGTGCGTCGCGGCGGCGATGAGCACCGGCGGCTGGCTGTCCTTCCCCCGGTTCGCGTGGGCGGCCCTGGCCGGGCTCGCCGTGACAGCCGGTTTCGCCGCCCTCGACCTGAGCCGGCTGCCGCTGGAGCAGGGCACGCTGGGCCGGTTCCTGACCGCGCTGGGCAACGGTACGGCCGGCCCCGCGATGCAGCGCGCCGCCGCGGCGAACGGTCAGGCGCTGCTGGACAGCTCGCTCACCCTGCTGGCCCTCAGCGGGGCGCTGATGCTGGCGTTCTGCCAGTTCTCCTCGTGGGGCGGCCTGAACCGGCTGTTCGGGCTGAACCCGGCGGTCCGCGCCGGGCTGGCCGGCACCACGGTGGCGACCCTGCTCGCCGGGGTGCTCGGCGGCACCGCGCTGGGTGTGGCCGGAGCGGCGGCCGCGGCCGTGGTGCCGGCGATCGTCCTGACCGTCCTGCGGGTGCTGCTGCACGCGGCGGACCGCACCACCCCGCCGGGCGAAACGGACGGACCGGGCGGGCCGTCGCTGCGCAAATCCGACGAAGATCCGGTTGTGGTGCGCTGACGGCCCGATGACACGCATGCCCACCAGCCCGAACGTGGCGGGATCGGCAAACAGTGTTACGGTGAACTCCCGTGGATGGGGCTTGCCCCGCCTGAAGAAACAAAAGACTGGCGACCACGGGAGCGGGCCTTGGCCTCAACAGTGCGCGACACGCGGCACATCTTCGTCACCGGGGGCGTCGCCTCCTCGCTGGGCAAGGGCCTCACCGCCTCCAGCCTCGGCAATCTGCTCACCGCTCGCGGTCTCCGCGTCGTGATGCAGAAGCTCGACCCCTACCTGAACGTCGACCCAGGGACGATGAACCCGTTCCAGCACGGTGAGGTCTTCGTCACCGAGGACGGTGCGGAGACCGACCTCGACGTCGGTCACTACGAGCGTTTCCTCGACCGGGACCTCTCCGGCAAGGCGAACGTCACGACCGGCCAGGTGTACTCGGCGGTCATCGCCCGGGAGCGGCGCGGTGAATATCTCGGCGACACCGTGCAGGTCATCCCGCACATCACCAACGAGATCAAGAGCCGGATCTTCGCGATGGCCGACGCGGACGAGAACGGTCTCGTCCCGGACGTCGTGATCACCGAGGTCGGCGGCACGGTCGGCGACATGGAGTCGCTGCCGTTCCTCGAGGCGATCCGTCAGGTCCGCCACGAGGTGGGCCGCGATCACGTCTTCTACCTGCACGTCTCGCTGGTGCCGTACCTCGCACCGTCCGGCGAGCTGAAGACCAAGCCGACCCAGCACTCGGTGGCGGCGCTGCGCAACATCGGTATCCAGCCGGACGCGCTGATCTGCCGCAGCGACCGGGAGATCCCGGAGAAGATGAAGCACAAGCTGGCGCTCTACTGCGATGTGGACGCCGAAGCGGTGATCGCCTGCCCGGACGCGCCGAGCATCTACGACATCCCCAAGGTGCTGCACGACGAGGGCCTGGACGCCTATGTGGTGCGCCGCCTCGGGCTGTCGTTCCGCGACGTCAACTGGAAGACCTGGAACGACCTGCTGGAGCGGGTGCACCACCCGAAGCGCACGATCACCATCGCGCTCGTCGGCAAGTATGTGGACCTGCCGGACGCGTACCTGTCGGTGAGCGAGGCGATCCGGGCAGCCGGCTTCGGCAACACCGTGAAGATCCAGATCCGGTGGGTGCCCAGCGACGACTGCGTGACGCCGGCCGGCGCCGCCGCCGCGCTGAAGGGCGCCGACGGCATCGTCATCCCGGGCGGGTTCGGTGTCCGCGGCATCGAGGGCAAGGTCAACACCTCGCGGTTCGCGCGGGAGAACGGCATCCCGATCCTCGGCCTGTGCCTGGGCCTGCAGTGCATGACCATCGACGCCGCCCGCAACCTGGCCGGCCTCACCGGCGCCAACTCGGTCGAGTTCGACGAGAAGGCGACCTACCCGGTGATCTCCACGATGGCCGACCAGGAGGA
This sequence comes from Actinoplanes sp. GCM10030250, assembly GCF_042666575.1. Taxonomy (NCBI): domain Bacteria; kingdom Bacillati; phylum Actinomycetota; class Actinomycetes; order Micromonosporales; family Micromonosporaceae; genus Actinoplanes; species Actinoplanes sp. GCM10030250. The sequence continues at coordinate 20,979 of NZ_JBHTDO010000023.1, forward strand.
CATCGTCGCCGGCAAGGGTGACCTGGGCGGCACGATGCGGCTGGGCGCCTACCCGGCAGCCCTGAAGGACGGGTCGATCGTCGCGGAGGTCTACGGCGCCACCGAGATCTCCGAACGCCACCGCCACCGCTACGAGGTCAACAACGACTTCCGCGACAAGCTGTCCCAGGCCGGCCTGGTCTTCTCCGGCACGTCCCCGGACGGCCGCCTCGTCGAGTTCATCGAGCTGGACCGGGACGTCCACCCGTACTTCGTGGCGACCCAGGCCCACCCGGAGCTCAAGAGCCGCCCCACCCGCCCGCACCCGCTCTTCGACGGGCTGGTCAAGGCCGCGGTGGCCTACGCTGCCGCCGACGAACTGCCGGTCGAGGCCTCCTGACATGGCGTTCGCTCACGAGACGGTGTCTCGTACCGACCGCTACCAGGGCGCGATCTTCTCGGTACACACCGACGAGGTCACCATGTCCGACGGCAGCACCGCCGACCGTGACGTGGTGGAGAACCGCGGCGCGGTCGTCGTGGTAGCCCTCGACGAGCAGGACCGGGTAGTGCTGATCAAGCAGTACCGCCACCCGCTGCGCGCCCACATCTGGGAGCTCCCGGCGGGCCTGCGCGACGTCGAGGACGAGCCCGAAGCCATCACCGCCGCCCGCGAGCTCGCCGAGGAAACCGACCTGACGGCCGCCCGCATCGACCCGCTGATCGACCTGCACACCTCACCCGGCTTCAGCAACGAGTGGGTCCGCGTCTTCCTGGCCCGCGACCTCTCCGCCGTGCCGCAGGCCGAGCGCCACCCCCGCGAGGCCGAGGAAGCCGACATCGAGATCCACCGCGTCCCCCTGGACGAGGCCATCGCGATGATCTTCCGCGGCGACATCACCAACGCAGCCGCGGTCGCCGGCCTCCTGGCCACCGCCCGCGCCCGCGAAACCAACTGGACCCTCCTACCCTGACCCGCTCTTACGTGACTTCATCCGCTCTGCCCTCATCAGCTCTGCCCTCATCAGCTCTGCCCTCATCAGCTCTGCCCTCATCAGCTCTGCCCTCATCAGCTCTGCCCTCATCGCTCGGTCCTCATCCGCTCGGTCCTCATCCGCCGAAGGCCGCTCTCCTCTGAGAGCGGCCTTCGCCGTTTCGCCACATTCCAGGCGTCTCTCTCACCGTTACTACTTTTCTTGTACGACCGACGCAAAGTCTCGCCCGCCCACGCGATCACCTGCCCATTCCAGCGTTTGCCGCGCCCGCCGGGCTGACCTGCCGCGAGACCTCACCCCCAGCTGGCCGTGAGCGGGGTGTTTCGCGCTCAAAAGCACCGCTGAGGGCCAGCTGGTTTGGCCGGCTGGCTGTGGGTGGGGTGTTGCGCGGCCGAAAGCACCGCTGGGGGCCAGCTGGTTTGGTCGGCTGGGCGTGGGTGGGGTGTTGCGCGGCCGAAAGCACCGCTGGGGGCCAGCTGGTTTGGCCGGCTGGCTGTGGGTGGGGTGTTGCGCGGCCGAAAGCCCCGCTGGGGGCCAGCTGGTTTGGTCGGCTGGCTGTGAGGGGGGTGTTTCGCGCTTGGAAGCCCCGCTGAGGGCCAGCTGGTTTGGTCGGCTGGGCGTGAGCGGGGTGGGTAGGTTCGGCGGATGAGCGTTCCGAGGGTGAAGTCCTTTGTGCTGGACAGCAGTGACGCGCGGCGGCTGGCTGAGTTCTATCGGCGGCTGCTTGGCCTGGAATATCGAGCGGGTGACCAGCTACCGCCGGACGGGGAGGACGACGAGCGGGGGCGGGACTGGGTGGTTCTGGTCGGCCCTGGTGGCTGGAACATCGCGTTTCAGCAGACCGACAAGGTGGAGCCGACGACCTGGCCGGAGGCTGGGGTGCCGCAGCAGATGCACCTGGACACCTCGGTTGATTCGGTGGAGGAGCTGGATCGGCAGCATGAGCGGGTGCTGAGCCTGGGCGGGACGTTGCGGTTCGATCGCAGTGACGACCCGGAGGAGCCGTTGCGGGTTTATGCGGATCCGGACGGCCACACCTTCTGCATCCTGGTGGGCTGAGCGGCGTGGGCTGAGCGGCGTGGGCTGGGCGGCGTGGGCTGGGCGGCGTGGGCTGGGCGGCGTGGGCTGGGCGGCGTGGGCTGGGCGGCGTGGGTGAGGGCGGCGTGGGTGAGGGCGGCGTGGGTGAGGGCGGCGTGGGTGAGGGCGGCGAGGGTGAGGGTCAGGTCGGGTGGAACTCGAAGCGGTAGAGGCCGCTGGTGCCGCCGGTGAACAGGTAGCGGCCGTCGGGGCTCCACGCGCACCCGACGAGGGGGGAGTCGACCCTGGTCATGGCCGCGGGGGCGGGGTTGTCGAGATCCCAGAGCCAGAGCGAGCCGTGTGCCCCGGACCCCGCGAGCCGGCGGCCGTCGGGGGTGACAGCGATCGCGGTGAGATGTTCGGTGGCGCCGGTCAGTGCGATGCGTTCCCGGCCGGTGGCGGCGTCGCGGATCCGGATCGTCCCTTCCAGGTCGGCGATGGCCAGCCACCCGTCGGGTGTGGTGGTGACGGCCCAGGGCCAGCGGGTGCCGCTGCGGAAGCGGGTGAGCCGGCCGGTGGCCACGTCGTGGAGCCGGCCGGTGCCTCCGTTGATCGCCACCAGCCAGCTGCTGTCGGGTGCGACCGCCAACAGGGGTGGGCGGTGGCACCAGAACCGTGCTCGTCTCCGGCCGGTGCCGACGTCCCAGATGCGTACCGAACCGTCTTTGCCGGAGGTGGCGAGCCAGGTCCCGTCGGGTGCGGCGACGACGGACCGCACCGATCCGCCGTGGCCGGTCAGTTCGGTGGGCTGGGAGTCGCCGGGGCGACGGATCAGCACCCGGTCCGGCACGGTGGTGACGAACCAGGATCCGTCCCGGGGCACGGCGATGCCGTCGGCCCGGTGCTCCCCGTCGATCAGGGCGGTTCGTGCGCCGGTGGCAGCGTCCCAGCGCAGCGCTGTCCCGGTCGGCGTCACGGCCGCGAGCCAGGTGCCGTCCGCCACCATGGTGAAGGCATGTACCGGGACGGACTCGGCCGGTGGCGTCTCCTGGATGCCGGCCCGCGCGGTGAAGACGCGCACCGTCTCGTCGGGGCCGGTTGCGGCGAGCCAGGTGCCGTCCGGGGCGAAGGCCATGGTGTCGATCTGATCCGACTGGCTGACCATTCTGCTGCGCTGACGGCCGGTGGCAACGTCCCAGACCCGGACGGTCCGGTCGTCGCCGGCGGTGGCGAGGCACCCGCATGCCGCGACCGCCATGGCCGTGATTTCGCCGTCGTGCCCGGTCAGGGTGGTACGCGGCTCGCCCGTCACCGCGTCCGTGATCAGGACGGATCCTTCCCATCCGCCCACGGCGAGCCAGGTGCCGTCACGAGCGATCGCCAGGCTCTTCGGGTACGTCAGGAGGTGCCGGAACACGGTGCGCGGCTGTCCGGAGTCCGTGTCCCAGATGATCACGGAGCCGTCGCGGTGGCTGTCGGCGAGCCAGGTGCCGTCCGGCGCGATGGCCACCGGTTCCAGGGTCCGGTCGCGCCTGTCGAGCCGGAGGCGCCGGTTGCCGGCGTTGTCGAACAGGTGCACGGCACCGCTGGTGGTCAGCACGGCGACCGCGGTGCCGCCGTCGGCGACCTCGGCGTGCAGTGAGCCGTTGACCCGGCCGTAGTAGGTGGTGCGCGGCCGCAGAGTCGCGGTGTCCCAGATGGTGATCAGGTCGTCCGGGCCGTTGACGGCGAAGCAGGAGTGGTCGGGGGCGAAGCCGAGCACGCCGTAGACGGAGCGGTTGCCGGCTGCGGGGATCCGTTCGCCGGTGACGGTGTCCCGCACGAGCAGGCCGCCCTCGCCGGCGGTGATGATGCGGCGGCCGTCCGGGGTGATCCCGACGCGCTGCTTCCATCCGGTCCGGCCGGCGAGGGTGCGTAACAGCGCGGTGCTGGGCAGATCCGGGAGTGGCCAGGCGGCGACGAGCCGGGGCGCCCGTCTCTCGTCGCGCATCTGCCGGGCCTGCGGGCCCCAGTCGGCGTCGTGTGCGGTCCGGTCGAGCAGGACGTCGACGCAGGAGTGCGCTGGTTCGGTCGGGCCGAGCAGGTGGGCGAGCTGCTCCAGGGTTCGGGTCAGCCGGGCGGTGCGGGGACTGCTGAACCGGGCGAGGTCGGCGTACGCCCCCGCCGATCCGCTGGTCTCCAGCCGTACGGCGACCCAGCGCAGGTCAGTCACGAGGATTTCGATCTCGGCGCCCGGAAAGGCCGAGCCCGCGGCGATCAGGTGCTCGACGAGGTGCTCGCACAGGTAGCGATTGCCCGCCGCCAGGGTCCACCAGGCAGCGCCCGGCCGCGAGTCCCGCAGGGCGCCGAGCAGGGTGCGGTGCAGTTCGGCGACCCTGGCCGGTCCGAGCAGCCCGGCCAGATAATCGCGGATGACGTCGTGCAGGCTGATCGTGCCGCCGCCCGCGGTGGGTGTCAGCTTCAGCAGTGCCAGGTCGGCGAGCCGGGCGCACAGGGTCCGCGCGGCGAACTCGGTGACGCCGCCGGTCGCCTGCCAAAGGCCGGCCACCAGGGACACCGGTACGTCCTCGTCCTCAGCGAAGATCGCCAGTTCGGTGAAGCGGGTGTGCTCGTCCGCGCTCAGCAGCCCGGTGCCGGCCTCGATGGTCGCCCGGACGGCCTTGTCGCGCTGGTCCGGGTCGTTGACGTCGAGGTTGCCGGCGCCGCTCAGCTCGTCGATGCGGATCGGGCCGGCCTGCCGGAGTTGGGTGAGCAGTTCGGCGGCCGCGGGCGCCACGTCGGGCCGCGACCGGCTCTGGTCAACAAGGATCTTGTTGACCAGGCGGAGCAGCAGCGGCCACTGGCCGGTCTCGTCGAGGAGCCCGTCGGCCAGGTCGGCGGGCAGCTCCGGCAGGTCGGCGGTGAGCACCCGGCGGGCCTGGTCGACCGGCATCTGGTCGACCTCGACCGCGACGCTGCGCCCGGCGACCAGGGACGGCAGGCGGGTGGTGACCATCCGGGCGCTGCGGCCGCCGACCGGGAAGGCGTCGAGCTGGTCGGCGTACCACAGGTCGTCGAGGATGATCAGGCGGCGGGGCCCGGTGGCGAGGACCGCGGCCAGGTGGTCGGCCGCCTGGCGTACGTCGGTGAAGGGCTGGGCCCGCGCCGGATCCACCCGCCTGACCAGGTCGTTGATCTTCTCCACCAGGCCGCCGTGGCGCACGTCGCGCCCGAGGGTGACCCAGTAGGCGCGGCCGCCGAAGCGGCGCAGGACGCGGGGGTGTGCGCGGACCAGGCGGGCCACGGTGGTCTTGCCGAAGCCGCCGGCGCCGTGGACGGTCGTGGTGATCCCGACGGTGGCGGCGCCCGCGCGGCGGGTCAGCGCCCCGACGATCGCGGCGAGTTCACCTACCTGAGGTCGACCTCGACGCCGTCGGCGGTGAGCAGGTCGAGGAGCTGGTCCATGGAGAGGGCCGGCGCCCACCAGCGGCGGTCGTAGCCGGGGACGAGTTCCGCGCGGGCGACGGCGGAGTCGTGCCAGACGAGGCGGAATCCGGGGGCGACGCCCCAGCCGCCGAGCAGGCAGTCGTGCAGGGCGCCGAGGTTCCAGCCGAAGTATCCGCCGGGGCCGTTGACCGCCTCGCCGATCGCGCAGTAGAAGCCCTCCTCGTCGGTGATGTGGCGGCCGTCGAGGTGGATGGTGGTGCCGGGTTTGCGGTCGGGGGCGTGCCGGTGGTGGGCGAGGGCGGCTCCGGCCCATTCCTGCCGCAGTTCCCGGTCGTGGCCGGCCCAGTCGCCGGTGTCGGTGGGCCGGCCGGCGCGCCACTGTTCCCAGACGTCGCGGGCCCGGGCGGGGCGGGGTGGGCCGACGGCGTCGGCGTAGGTGGGTTCGAACGTCACGTCGATGAGGCCGTCGCCGAGGGTGGAGGGGCGTACGCCGGTGACTTCGGCGCCGAGTCCGGTGTCGAGCAGCCGGGTGGCGCTGGCGTCGCGGGCGACGGTGAAGATCGAGGCGGTGACCCAGCGGCGGTGCCGGGCGGTGGCGCCGCGTTCCAGGGCGTCCAGGGCGCGCATCAGGCGGGTGCCGGGGCGGCAGCCGATCAGGGTGGCCGGGCGCAGCGGTGGTGCCGGGCGTTCGCGGAAGACGCCGGTGACGCTCGCGCAGGTGCCGAAGTCCTCGTCGCCCTCCGGGGAGATGCCGGTGAGCAGGTATTCCTCGGCGTCCTCGGGTGCGTTGGCGGCGTGGCGCAGGCCGTCGTGGCGCAGCCGTCCCTCGAGAACGACTTCGAGGGGGCCGTGGCGGCCGTCGCGCCGGGCGTCCAGGACGGTTACGTCGAGTAACTCCTCGGCGCAGTCCCAGCAGCCGGGGGGATGCTTCGAGTCGGCCGGGTGGACGGCTTCCAGGCCGATGTTGCCCACCCAGGAGGGGCCGGTGCCGTCGCAGGCGGCGCGCAGCCGGCCGGCCGGTACGCAGTCGACCAGGGTGTAGCGCTCGACCGGCGGTTCCGGCGGGTCGGCGAACAGGCCGTCGATGTCGGCGCACGTGGCGACGATGTCGTCACCGTCATCGATGGTCTCGTCGACCAGGAGCCAGGGAAGGCCGATCATCGGGCGACGGTACCGCCTCGCCGCCAAGGTGTGTATACCGGGACATGCACCGCGACCTGGGCCGTCTCCGGGGGTACTCTCCGCGCAAGGGGACTTGCTCAGCGTTGAGAAAGGACGGTGTCGGCTCGTGAAGGTCGGCATTCCCAGTGAGGTCAAGAACAACGAGTTCCGGGTGGCCATCACCCCGGCCGGCGTCTTCGAGTTCGCTCGAGCCGGACATGAGGTCTTCGTCCAGGCCGGTGCCGGCCTCGGATCGTCGATCACTGACAGTGACTTCGCGGCGGCGGGGGCGACGATTCTGCCCGACGCGGACGCGGTGTGGGGAACGGGTGACCTGATCCTGAAGGTCAAGGAGCCGATCCCGGAGGAGTACCACCGGATGCGCCCGGATCAGGTGCTGTTCACCTATCTGCACCTGGCGGCGTCGAAGGAGTGCACCGACGCGCTGCTGGATCGCAAGGTGACCGGGATCGCGTACGAGACGGTGGAGCTGGCGGACCGATCGTTGCCGCTGCTGGCGCCGATGTCGGAGGTGGCGGGCCGGCTGGCGCCTCAGGTGGGCGCGTACCACCTGATGCGGCAGGGCGGCGGGCGCGGCGTGCTGATGGGCGGCGTGCCGGGTGTGTACGCGGCCAAGGTCGTGGTGATCGGCGCCGGGGTGTCCGGGCTGAACGCCGCCGCGATCGCGCTCGGCATGCAGGCGGAGGTGCTGCTGCTGGACAAGAACGTGGCGCGGTTGCGTGCCGTGGACGCGGACTATCGCGGTCACGTGCAGACTGTCGCGTCGAACGCGTACGAGATCGAGAAGGCCGTCCTCGACGCGGACCTGGTGATCGGCGCCGTGCTGGTGCCCGGCGCGAAAGCGCCGACGTTGATCTCCAACGACCTGGTGGCGCGGATGAAGCCGGGCAGTGTGCTGGTTGACATCTCGATCGACCAGGGCGGCTGCTTCGAGGATTCGCACCCGACCACCCACGACGACCCGACCTACCAGGTGCACGAGTCGATGTTCTACTGCGTGGCGAACATGCCCGGCGCGGTGCCGCACACCAGCACCTACGCGCTGACGAACGTGACCCTTCCGTACGCTGTCGAGCTGGCGAACCGTGGCTGGCGTGACGCGCTGCGCACCGATGCGGCGCTGGCGGCGGGGCTGAACACGTTCGACGGTCAGGTGGTCTACGGGCCGGTGGCGGAGGCGCACGGTATGCGCGCGATACCGCTGACGGAGGTGCTGCGCTGAGCCTCGAAACGACCGTGCGGGCCTATCTCGACCATCTCAGCGTCGAGAGAGGCCTGTCACGCAACACGCTGGCGTCCTATCAGCGGGATCTGGACCGGTACGCGCTGTTCCTGCGGGAGTCCGGCATCGAGGATCTCGCTGAGGTGCGGTCCGCCGACGTGACCCGGCACCTGGCGGTGCTGCGCGAGGATGGGCTCGCGTCGGCCTCGGCGGCGCGGGCCATCTCCGCGGTGCGCGGGCTGCATCGCTTCGCGGTCCGCGAGCGCCTGGTGCCGCACGATGTGGCAGCTGAGGTACGCCCACCCGCACCGCCGAAACGGCTGCCGAAAGCGTTGGACGTGGACCAGGTCGACCGGCTGCTCGCCGTACCGGCCGCCGATTCGCCGCTCGGGCTGCGCGACCGCGCCATCCTGGAGTTCCTCTACGGCACCGGTGCGCGGATCTCCGAGGCGGTCGGCGCGGACATCGACGATCTGGATCTGGACGACGCGGCCGAGAGCTCGGCGATCCTGCGGGGCAAGGGCGGGCGGTCCCGGGTGGTTCCGGTGGGCGGTTTCGCGCGGACCGCGGTCCAGGCCTATCTGGTACGGGCGAGACCGCTCCTCGCCGCCGCCGGGCGGGGCACCCCGGCGATCTTCCTCAACGCCAGGGGCGGACGGCTGTCCCGGCAGAGCGCGTGGACCGTTCTGCACCGTTGCGCCACTGTGGCCGGTCTGCCGGTCGACGGCCCGTACGCGGTCAGCCCGCACACGCTGCGTCACTCCTATGCGACCCATCTGCTCGACGGCGGGGCCGACGTCCGGGTGGTCCAGGAACTGCTGGGACACGCCTCGGTCACCACGACGCAGGTGTACACCCTGGTGACCGTGGAGCGTCTCCGTGAGGTGTACGCCACCTCCCACCCACGCGCTCGTTAGAAGCTGCGTACCCATAGGTGCGACACGCCGAACGGCTGACCCCGAAGGTGCGGCGCGTGTGGCGTACAGTCGGGCATCGGCTCCGGCTGCGAGTCGAGAGGGGGCGAGGACATGTCAGGGAACGGCCAGCGTGCGGAGGCCTGGACCTCCGCCCTCCGGGAACAGCAGCATTCCCTGGACCTCGGCGCTGATCTGGGCCCCGCCGACCCCACGGCTTACACGATGCGCCGCCCCATTCCCGAGCCGATGCCGACCGACCGGCACGGCCCCGCGCGCATCATCGCCCTGGCGAACCAGAAGGGTGGAGTCGGAAAGACGACGAGCACCATCAACCTGGGTGCCGCCCTCGCGGAGTATGGGCGCAAGGTCCTCCTCGTCGACTTCGACCCGCAGGGTGCCTGCTCGGTCGGCCTGGGTGTGAACCCGCACAACCTCGACCTGAGCGTCTACAACCTGCTGATGCAGGACGACGTCGCCACCGAGGACGTCATCATCAAGACCGACGTGGCGGGCCTGCACCTGCTGCCGGCCAACATCGACCTGTCCGCGGCCGAGATCCAGCTGGTCAACGAGGTCGCCCGGGAGATGGCTCTGGCCCGGGCGCTGCGCAGCGTCCGCAAGGAGTACGACTTCATCCTGATCGACTGCCAGCCCTCGCTGGGCCTGCTGGCGATCAACGCGCTGACCATCGCGCACGGTGTGCTGATCCCGCTGGAGTGCGAGTTCTTCTCGCTGCGCGGTGTGGCCCTGCTGCTGGACACCATCGACAAGGTCCGCGAGCGCCTCAACTTCGACCTGGAACTCGAGGGCATCCTCGCCACCATGTACGACTCCCGCACCACCCACTGCCGCCAGGTGCTGCAGCGGGTGGTCGAGGCGTTCGGCGACAAGGTGTACCAGACAGTCATCACGAAGACGGTGAAATTCCCGGAGTCGACCGTGGCGGGCGCTCCGATCACTACGCTGGACCCTGCGTCGTCCGGCGCCCGTAACTACCGTCAGCTCGCTCGCGAGGTCATCGCCGCCAAGACAGAACGAGGCTAGGTTCCGCACCCGTGCTCTTCGCGCTCGGCGAGCCGGTGGCGTTCGCCGCCCTGGTCGTCGCCTTCCTGCTGGGTCTTGCGCTGCGTGCTGTCGCCATCCGGTTCACAGCCCGCGTCGTGGGTCTGGCCGAGCGCGGCCAGACGATGCTTCCCAGCCCTCGCCGCGACATCGACCCGTTCGGCGCGGTCTCGGCCGCCGTGGGCGGCGTCGGCTGGGGTAAGCAGCTCACCGTCGACGACGTGCCCCGCTGGCGTGGCCGCGGCCGGGCCGCAGCGGTGTTCGCCGCCGGGCCGGTCGCCTGCATCCTCGCCGGTGAGATGCTGATCGCCGCCTACGCGGTGCTCTTCCCGGCCAACGCGGAGGGCGTCCTCGCCTTCTTCGACCTGGGTGTTCTGCTGCGCGGCGGCGCCGGGCTGCCGTTCGTCGAGCAGATCGTCCTGTCGCTGGGTGTCGGCCTGCTCGGGTTCGGCCTGCTCGCGCTGATCCCGATCCCGCCGCTGGACGGCTTCGGCATCCTCTATTACGCCCTGCGTAAGCCCGGCCCGAGCATGAGCTGGATGCGGCTCTGGTTCGAGGACAAGAACGTCGGTGTCCTGATCCTGCTGATCCTGGGTTTCTTCCCGACCAGTTATCCGATCCTGCTGCTGCTCCTGGACGTCCTCGGAGCGCTCTTCCTACGCGTCTGGTCCTAGCTTCGCCAGGGCGGCGATGCGGCTGGTGATCTCGGGTCAGGTCTCGCGGGGCAGACGGGTGGCCGCCGGCCCCGGTGTCGGCTACCGGACAGGGGCGCCTCCCGCCGCGTCGAGCGCAGTTGTCGTCTGACGTGATACCCGACCGGCGCGTCTGCGAGATCTACACCGCGGAGTCGAGCGGCTCCGGCCTGCTGATCACCGACCGCCTGGTGCTGACCGCGAACCACGTGCTGGGCGGCGCCGAGGCGCAGGTGCGGTTCCCCGAGGGCAGCTTCGAATGCGTGGTGCACTGGCGGTCCGAGGAGCTCGACGCGGCAGTCCTGCGCATCACCGACGAGACCTGGGTGCGGCCCACGCTGCCGCCGCTGCGCTGGGGACGGTTCGTCACCGGCTCGCCCGGGATCCCCGCCGAGGCTGCCGGTTTCCCGGAGTCGCACTCGCACGAGTGGGCGCACGCGTCCGGCGTACTCAATGCCCTTGATCGTCGAGGCACCGCCCGCATCGACCTCCAGGTCGGCTCCTGGCCGCGGCAGGCACCCGGCCGCTCGCTGTGGTGTGGCATGTCCGGTGCCGCGCTGTTCTCCGGTGGCCTGCTGACCGGGCTGGTCATCGAGGATCCGCCCGAGTTCGAGAGCCGCCGCCTCACCGCCGTGCGCATCCAGGCGCTGCGCGCTCACCCCGGCTTCGAACAGGCCGTCTGGGGCAGCACGCAGCCGCCACCGATGGAACCGGCCGAGATCGCCGGCCTGTGCCGCAGCCCGCTGCCGATCCGCGTCACACCGGCCGGTCTGCTGCGGGCCGAAGCCGAGATCGTCCCCTTCCATGGCCGTGACGACGTGCTGCGCCGGCTGCGGGAGTGGCTCGACCCGGACGTCTCGGCCGCCGTGCGGGTGCTGACCGGGCCGGGCGGCCAGGGCAAGACCCGAGTGGCGCGGCAGTTCGCGCGGGTCGCCGACGAGGCCGGGTGGCTGGTTGCGGAGGTGCGCGACGACGCACCTGCCGGGTTGATCGAAAGACTTCCGGACGTACGGGAACCGCTGCTCCTCATCGTGGACGAGGCGGAGAAACAGGCCGACCGGCTGGTGCGGATCTTCGCGGCGCTGCCCGGCCGGGTACGGGTGCTGCTGGTGGCGCGTACCGGCGGGCCCTGGCTGCGCAAGCTGGCGGTCGACAGCGAGCCGTTCGCGGGGCTGCTCCCGCACACTCCCTCGGGGGACGACCTCGCGGGCGTTGTCGAAGAGCTCGGGCCGATCGGTGGTGACCGCCGGGCCGCCTTCCGTGCGGCGCTGACGGCGTACGCGGGTGCCTTCGGCCGGCCGGCGACGGGGATCAGGACACCCCGGCTCACCGACGAGTGCTACGGCAACGTGCTGGCCGTACACATGGAGGCCATGGCCGCGCTCCTCAACGCCGCCGACGCACCCGCCGACGCACCCGCCGGCGCTCCCGACGCCGCGGGCATCCTCCTTCAGCACGAGATGCGGTACTGGTCGCAGCTCGCCCGCACGAAATACGCCCTCGGCGACCTGCCCGACGAGGTATTGCGCCAGACGATCACCGTGGCCACCCTCTGCACCGTGCGCCCGCGTACCGGCGAAGACCTCGACCGCATCCTCTCCCAGGTCCCCCTGCTGGCCGGCCAACTGCCCGCCACCCGCGCCGCCGTCGCCGAATGGCTCACCGACCTCTACAGCGAACCCGGCTGGAAGTGCGCCCCCCTGCGTCCCGGCCCACTCCACGAACATCTGGTCGGCGCCGAACTGGCCGACCACCCGGCAATGCTCGACAGCGTCGCGCCAATACTCACCGAACGCCAGGCCTGCGAGATGCTGACCGTGCTCGCCCGCTCCGGCGCGCCGGTCTCAGCCGGCCGCCGCCGCGACTATCGGGTGGTCGTGGCGGTGGCCGGCGCCATCACCGCGCTGGTCCGCGGCGCGCCGGAACGGATGGCCTTCCCGGCCTGGTTCGCCGCCGCCCTGGTGGAGGGCCCGGCGGCGGAGCCGCTGCACGCGGCCCTGGACGCGATCGAGCACGGGGAGGCGGCGCGAGGCCGTCTCTGGCGTCAGTCGATCTCCGACGCCTGGGGCGCGGTGGGCGATGCTTTCGGCCGTTTCCGGGGCCGTACGCGGAACGAGCGCTCGAATTCCGTACCGTCGTCCTCGTCCGCAGCTGTTCCTGCCGCTGCCGTTCCCGTCGGTGGTGGGTCGGCTGCGCATTTCCGGATGATCGCTCAGGCTGCCGGTGCGCCGGCGGGTCCTTCTCGCCTTCGCCGGGTGACCGAGGCAGCGACCATGGCGGTGGACCGGATTGCCCGGACACCGTGGGCCGCACCTGTGATCCAAGCCGTTCACCAGCACCCTGACCTGGCACGAGGCCTCGGAGCGGCGGTGGCGGTGGTAGCTCTCGCCTCGCCGCTGCTCCTGATCGTCCCGGAGAGCGAAGCCGGCCAGTCGGGCGCGGCACCGGTACGAGACGGGATCGTGGCGGTAGCCCCGTTACCCGCCCCCGGCCCGACCGAGCCCACCTCCACCGCCGGCGTCGGCGAGCCGGCTGTCGCGGCATCACCCCACTTCGCCCGCTCCCCGGCACCCCAGCCATCGGCCACGCGGCCACCTTCCCCTGCCGCCTCTCCGATCTCTCCCAGCCCAGCCCCGTCACATGCCGCTTCGTCCCGCCCGGCCACGGCACCGCCTCCGACGTCCGCGCCCACCGCGACCATCCGCCCCAGCTCTTCCCAGCCGCCAATCCTTCCCCGGGTCATGACCACCCCGCCGACGACCGCACCCACCCCCTCAGCGTCCCAGCCCACCGACGGCCGCTTCCCCATCGAAGTCGACGCCGACTCGCTGACCGCCCCCACCTTCTCCATCCCCGGAGTCGATACCGACGCCAACGCCGGCCGCCCCCAGCACTACCGCCTGAAACCCGGCCGCTACGGCCTCTCCACCGGCGCCGACGTCCCCCTGGCCTGGTTCAAGATCACCCCAACCGGCACCGTCGACTACGAACCCGACGTCACCTACCTGAAGGGCCGCGGCACCACCCGCCTGGAGATCACCGGCCTGGAGGTGACCATCGACCCCACCCCCTTGGACGCGGAATCCTTCGGCCTGGGCGGAGTCGGCTCCAACCTCGACGACGACTCAGTCCACCGCATGCGCCTGCTACCGGCCCGTTACCGCCTGGCCCTCTGGTCCATCTGGACGGACGCCTACGTGACCCTCCTGGCCAACGGCACCTTCACCTACCACCTCGACCACGACACCTTCCTGTCCGGCCGGGACACCTCCAGGCTCACCCTCAACGGCCTCAAGATCACCGTCGACGCCACCCAGCTGAAGTCCTCCACCTTCTCGATAGAGGGCGTAGCGTCCGGCCGCCGAACCAGCGAGCCCCTCTCGGTACGAGTCCTCCCCGCCCCCTACCGCCTCGCCGACGGCCCCACCTGGAGCACCGTCAAGTTCACCGTCACCCTCGACGGCCACCTCACCTACATCCCCGCCCACGCCACCCACCTCTCCGGCGCCGACACCTCAACCCTGACCATCCGCACCCCCACGCTCCCCCCGCAATAGCCCTGTCGGCGTTCACCACTTCCACACCGGAAGCCCGTCCTGCGCGCTAGCGTGTATATAGGCATCGATGGATTTGGGGCCTCGATGAGCGGCTCGGGACCGGAACCGCCGTGGTGAGCGACAACCCGCTCGTCGCTCAGCCGCAGGAAGCGACGACCTGGTACAGCGGGCTGGGCCTGGTCGAGGACGCCGTCGAGATCAGCAACGGCATCCACGACAACAGCTGGGTCGATGCCACTCTCGGCGGCGTGGGTGGCAGCCTCGACACGCTGGCGTTGGCGATCGACCCGTTCGGTTCGCTGATGGCATGGGGCGTCGGCTGGCTGATCGAGCACGTCAAACCGCTGACCGACGCCTTGGACTGGCTGGCCGGTGACCCCGCCGAGATCGCCGCGCACGCCGCGACATGGCGCAACATCTCCGCCTCCGCCACCGACATCCACCAGCAGTACGCGAGCGCGGTCCGCACCCACACGGCGCATTGGCACGGTACCTCCGGCGACGCGTACCGCAACCACGCCATCGGACATCTCGGCGCCATCGAAGGCATCGCCGCCGTGACGAAGGGCATCGCCTCCGCGGTTGAGGGTGCGGGCCTGCTGGTGGCCCTGGTACGCGAGATCGTGCGTGACCTGATCTCCCAGTTCGTCGCCACTCTCGGGGTGCGGCTTCCGCAGTGGCTGGCGGCCGAAGGGCTGACGCTCGGCCTCGCCACTCCGGTTGTTGTCAGCCACGTCGCCACTCTGGTCGCCACGTGGGCCGGCAGGATCCAGCACTTCGTCCGGGCGTTGCTCGACAGCCTGCGCCGCCTCAGCGGCAGACTCACCGAGCTGACCGGCATACTCGACCGTCTCAAGCATCTGCTCGGGCAGCTCAGCCGCGCTGACCCCCTAGCTGGGTCGCCTCGTGCCGGCGATGGTCTGTACTCGCGGTCCGGCGCGATGACGAATCGTGAGGTCCTCGATCAGGACGTCGGCCTGCCACGTACCGCACAGACCGTTCAGCATTACGCGGATCTGGCCGGCGTCGACTTCCGGGGCGTTCCGGTGGAGGTAGTGCAGAGTGCGGACGACGTCGCCTATTTAGACTTCCAGGGCGCCGTGGCCAGAACCGACCCGCTCGGCGTACAGCTGGGTCCGGCGGCTTTTCAGGACGAGGAAACGTTGGTGCGGACGCTGGGGCACGAGAGCGTGCACGTTCGCCAGCATGAGGACGGACGGGTCACGACGTTGACGGGGCCGTTGGAGGACGAGGCGTACGAGGCTGAGGAAGGCTTCGTCGCACGATGGAGGAGGAACCGCGGATGACCCGGCTCGTCGTGGAGCGCGTGCACCGGCTTTCGAGCCGTCCCTGGCTGTTCGTCACCGGGCAGCTTGAGGGCGACGCCCTGAGCATCGGTGACGAGCTGACGGTGGCCTACGGCGGTGCCACTTCCGCCCGTGCCGTGGTGAGGTCGATCGAACTCCACGCCGCCGAGTCCAGGACGACCGTCGCCGTCGACGCTGACCTCGCCGATGCCGTCGGCGAAGGGGCCGTGCTGACCCGGGCCGACTAAAGGCACCAACTGGTCCCGCACAGAGCGGCAACCAGCGCACACACAACGGCTCCGTGCGCTTCCACCCACGCCATAGGCGACACCAGCGCACTCGCAACCCCAACGTGCGCGCTAGTTGCCGCTCAATGCCGTCACAGCACAGCCACAGCCGCAATGCCGGCGCGATCAACCCGACCGCCAATACCTGCGTGCCCGCCAGCCGCGAACCCCGAGCTGGCGTTCACGCAGGTCACCAGCGGCTCGTAACCCACGTGGACGCCAGCCGAGCGGACTCGGTCGGCGGCTACGCAGGTAGCGGGCGCCTCGTGACCTGCGTGGATGCCAGCCGGGCGGGGGCTCAACTGGCGGCTATGCGGGTGAACCCGAGGCGGGAGCGGGATCAGGGGGTGGTGCGGCGCAGGAGGAGCCAGGCGTCGGCGGGGAAGAGGCGGCGGGCGATGGCCCACGACGTGCGGGAGTAGTACGGTCTGGCGGCCACCGCGTCGATGATCTTCGGATCCGAGCCGCGATGATCAGCGGGGTTGCGGGCGGCGAAGGCGATGGCTGTGGCGATGGAGTGGTAGTAGGGCCCTGGCCGAAGATCTGGTACCCGATGGTCACGCCGTCGTCCGCGCGGGCGTAGTGCACGGCGGGCTGACTGTCCATGCGTTCAGTATCCGGCGCGGGCGCGCTGCGGCGTACCACGAAGTCGTCGTTACCCCCGGGAGGTAGTGGGAAAGGCCTCTGTGCGCATGGTGACGCCGCCCGTCGTGGCCAGGCAGATCTTGTCGTCCGGCGTGGACAGTGTGGTGATCTGCACGTCCTGAAGTGTCACCACGACGGTGGCCTCGTCGAGCGGGATGCGCAGGTCGGGGATCCGGGTGACCGGCTGCGGCGGCATCCTGGCGATCTGCCCCTCGGCCGCCGCGGTGAGGACCGGCGCGAGCGCGTTCACCACGGTCCGCAGCACGTTGTCCAGGAACGCCGGTACCCCGTTGAAGTCGAAGTCGAAGGTGACCGACTCGAGCCGGTCGAGCTTGAGCACCACCTCGTTGGCGGCGCCGACCGAGGCGGTGACCCGTACGGTCGGGTGGGCGGTGGCCGTCCCGTCGAAGGACCAGCCCACCGGCTTGGCCCACAGGTGCAGGTCGACGTCGATGCGCGCGGTGCCCCGCAGCCGGCCGTTCTGCCCCGGGACCACGTCGAGGGAGAAGTCCGAGAACCGGGCCGTGTACTCCGCCGAGACCGTCACGTCCACCGGCAGCAGCCGGATCTGGGCGGACCAGTCACCGGTCACCGGATAGGCGGCCGCCGCGTTGTCGAGAAGCTGGTTCAGCATCGGCGCGCGTACCGCCACGAACACCTTGCGCTCCGGCCACGCCCCGGCCAGCGGTGCCGTGCCGGGCAGGTGCGGCTGCAGGGCTGTGGTGGCGAGCAGCCGGCCCTCACCGGTCGCCACGACCGGGGGAGCGATCTGCAGCGTGCCGAGCCCGAGGGGCGGGATGCGCAGTTGGCGCAGGAAGTTCTGCTCGATGAGCCGGACCAGTTCGGGCACCACGCCGCGGTTGACGATCTGGGTGAGGGCCGGGTTGCCGGGCACGTCGATCCGGGCGGTGACCAGGTCGGCGGTGAGCACCCCGCCGGACTCGACGATCATCTGCAGGCCGGCGTGCAGCGACGCCTGGAACTCGGTCGGATCACCGTCGGCGTAGTGGAACCTCAGGTCCACCCGGGGCACGAGCAGCTCGAACGACGCCCGGGACGCGGTCACCGCGGCCTGCTCGGCGCTCCCGCCGGCGATGTCGCCGAGCAGCGCCCGGTGCCAGTCGCGGACCTCGGCCGACGGTGCGAGGGTGACGACCGGAACGGTGGCCAGGTCGTAGTCGATGCGGGTCACCGACAGCGCGGGCAGGGCGATCGGCAGGCTGCCGGTCAGCAGCAGGTCGTGGGTGGCGTCGTACACCGACCGGATCACCTCGTTGAGGGCCGGTTCGTCGATGCCGATCACCGCGTCGTAGTCCGGCATGGCTCCTCCTCGGCGGGGCTGCACCCTTCACGGTGGACGGTTACCGCAACCGCGAATAGACCCCGAACGGCGAAAAAGCGCACCGCTTTTCCGATCTGCGGACGGGTGTGCCACAACCGCCGAAAAAACGAATGGTGAACATCTCACTCCGTGGGAGCTAACGCCAGATTTGTTGATCACGTCTACAGTCACCTCGCGCGGGCCGCTCGGTCACGCGGTGTCGAGACAAGGGGAGGCCGGCATGGCGAAGAAGGAAGCCGTCAAGGACAAGACCGCGAAGGCCAAGAGCGAGGTCAAGGCCGCGAAGGCCGACGCCAAGGTCGAGGTCGCGGCCGCGAAGGCGGACGTCAAGGTGAAGGCCGCCAAGGCCGACGCGAAGGTGAAGGCCGCGAAGGCCGACGCCAAGGTCAAGGCTGCCAAGGCCGACGCGAAGAAGTCCAAGAAGGA
This sequence comes from Actinoplanes sp. GCM10030250, assembly GCF_042666575.1. NCBI lineage: Bacteria > Bacillati > Actinomycetota > Actinomycetes > Micromonosporales > Micromonosporaceae > Actinoplanes > Actinoplanes sp. GCM10030250. Next base: position 39,035 of record NZ_JBHTDO010000023.1, read on the forward strand.
CAGCAAGAAGAAGTGACCTACTGGGCCGCCGTTCTCAGGCGGCGGCCCGACTTCACGATCCGGATTTCACGGATCCGGACTTGGTCGTGAACAGTTCGCACGTCATGTTGTAGTACCGGTCCGTCTGCCCGACATGGGTCATTCCCAAGCGGCGGCAAACCGCCTGCGACGCGGCATTCTCCGGATAGGTCACGGCGAAGACCGGGGAGATGCCAGACCGGGCGGCGTACGAGAGAACAGCAGTCGCCGCCTCGGTGGCGTACCCGTTCCCCCAAGCGTCCGGGTGCAGATGCCAGCCCACCTCGGTCTCCGCGGCGGTCTGCATCGGCTCGCCGGACGCCAGCAACCGCACCAGGAAGACAGTGCCCAGCAGGCGCCCGGTACGGCGATCCTGCACCGCCCAGACGGCATGCTTCTCGTCCTGCCGTTCGCGCCACGAGGCGAGCCGGCCGAGCGCCTCGTCGTGATCGTGCAGCACCTGTGGCCGCGCGCCGAGGAAGCGGACGACCTCGTCGCGGGAGTACATGTCCAGAACGAAGTCGGCGTCCTTGTCCTCCCACTCGCGCAGCAGGAGGCGTGGAGAGATCAGTGACCGCATCGCGGCAGCGTAACCGCGAAACAGCAACCGGTCACGGGTTGCGCCGTTGGACGGTGCGAAGGCTGTCCGGCAACAACGTGGAGGACTGACAGCGTGAGCCCGGAACAGCTGGTGACCGGCATGGACTACGGTCGGCACGTGCCAGAAGAGCCTGCCCAGCCGCCACCCGGCGTGGCCGTGGAAGCCGTCGCTCCCGATGGCGGCACCGCGGTCGACACTGCGAGCGACACCGCTGTCGACACTGCGAGCGACACCGCTGTCGACACTGCCGAGATCGTCTCCGCGGAGACCGATTCCGGCAAGTTCCTCGTGCGGCTGGACAACTTCACCGGCCCGTTCGACCTTCTGCTGCAGCTCATCGGCAAGCACAAACTGGACGTGACCGAGGTGGCGCTGCACCAGGTCACCGACGACTTCATCGCCTACATCAGGGCCATGGGCGACGACTGGGACCTCGACGAGGCGAGCGAGTTCCTGCTGGTCGCGGCCACCCTGCTGGACCTCAAGGCGGCCCGGCTGCTGCCCGCCGCCGAGGTGGAGAACGAGGAGGACCTCGCCCTGCTGGAGGCGCGCGACCTGCTGTTCGCCCGGCTTCTGCAGTACAAGGCCTACAAGGAAGCAGCCGCGCACATCGCGGATCTCGAGGCCACCGGGGCGCGTCGCTGGCCGAGAATGGTCTCTCTGGAGGCACGGTACGCCGACGCGCTTCCCGAGCTCGTCCTGGGCATCGGACCGGAGCGCCTGCTGAAACTGGCACTGCGGCAGTTCCTGCCCAAACCGGGCCCGCCGCAGGTGTCGATCGCCCACATCCACCAGACGCGGGTCAGCGTCCGCGAGCATGCGGCGCTGTTGCGTGAACGGCTCCGCCGGGCGGGCGCCGCGACGTTCAGCCTGCTGATCGCGGACTGCGAGAACACCCTGGAGGTGGTGGCGCGGTTCCTGGCGCTGCTGGAGCTCTACCGCGAGGGGCTGATCGAGTTCGAGCAGCCGGTGTCGCTGGACGAGCTGACCGTGCGGTGGGTCGGCGGCGACGACGTCGATGGTGAGCTGGACATCGACGACTACGAGGGCAGCAAGCCGGAACCGGACACCGCAAAGATGGACCTGCCCGGCGCCGACGACTCTGAAGAGAGCGCCGACGACGCTGAAGAGAGCGCCGACGACGCTCAAGAAAGCGCCGATGACGCTGAAGAGAGCACCGGTTCGGACGAATCCGCCGTGGCCGAGCTTGACGAGCACCCCGCAGATGGTGATCTTGGCGTGGGTGACGACGAGGCGGACGGTGGACCGGCCGTGGTGAAGGAGACATCGTGAGCAGCGAAGAGCGTCCCGACTCACTGGCCGCGCAGGCGGCATCGTGGGTGCCGCCGTGGGAACGCAAGCGCGAGCCCGACCGCGAGTACCAGGCCGCCGCGGAGGCTGAGGCCGAGGAGATCGCGGCCGCAGACGAAGAGGTCGCGGCGGAGGCTGAGCAGGTCACGGCCCAGGCTGAGCAGGCTGCCGCAGAGGCTGAGGAGGCCGTGGCTGACGCCGAGCAGGCGGTGGCCGAAGCCAGGGAGGCCGCCGGCGCGGTGGCGTCGATCGTGGCGGTCGACGCGCCCCACGAGCTCGAGGACGACGACGAGGACGAGGGGCCGGAGCCTACCGAGGACGAGGTCGGCCCGGAGTTGCCTCTGCCCGAGCCCATCGAGGAGGCCGCCGAAGCCCCGGAGAAGGACGAGCCGGAGGGTGACGCGCCGGTGCCGGTGGACGCGCCGTCGGACCACGTACCGGCGCCCGCGTTCGCCTCGGTACCCGTGCAGGCTCGCGGCTCCCGGGACGATCTGGACGAAGAGGACGGCTTCGGTCGTACATCTGAAGTGTCTCTTGATGACGCGGAGCTGGCGGCGGCCCTCGAATCGATCATGCTGGTCGTCGACGAACCCGTCGCCGAATTGCAGCTCGCGCAGGTGCTCGAGCAGCCGGTGGAGCGTGTCGCGCGGACCCTGGAGAACATCTCGGCGCGGTACACCGGTGCGGGTCACGGCATCGATCTGCGGCGCGCGGCCGGTGGCTGGCGGCTCTACACCCGTCCGGAGTACGCGCCGTACGTCGAACGTTTTGTCCTCGACGGGCAGTCGGTCCGGCTCACGCAGGCCGCACTGGAAACACTGTCGGTGGTCGCCTACAAACAGCCGGTGACCCGTTCGCGCATCTCGGCCATCCGCGGTGTGAACTGTGACGGGGTGATGCGTACGCTTGTCACTCGCGGCCTGATCGAGGAGTGCGGCACCGAGCCGGAAACCGGGGCATACCTGTACCGCACGACGGTCCTGTTCCTGGAGAAGCTCGGCCTCAACTCGGTTGATCAGCTGCCGCCGCTCGCCCCGTTCCTGCCCGACGATGTGGAAGAAGTACTCGATGCCTCAGGCTGACACCGCCGAACGCCTCCAGAAAGTCCTGGCGGCGGCCGGTGTTGGATCCCGGCGCGCCTGCGAAGATCTGATCTTCCGGCGGCGCGTCACCGTCAACGGCCGGGTCGCCAAGCTCGGCGACAAGGTCGACCCCGCCACGGCGGAGATCCACGTCGACGGGCAGCGGGTGATCACCAACACCAAGCTGGTCTACGTCGCGCTGAACAAGCCGCGCGGTGTCGTCTCCAGCCTCGACGACGAGAAGGGTCGCACCGAGCTGGCCGACTTCCTCGGCGCCAACTTCGAGCAGCGGCTGTTCCACGTGGGCCGGCTCGACGCCGAGTCCGAGGGCCTGCTGCTGTTCACCAACGACGGTGGCCTGGCGCACAAGCTGATGCACCCGTCCTACGAGGTGTCCAAGACCTATCTGGCCGAGGTGGTCGGGCCGCTGCCGCGCACCGTGGGCCGGGCACTGCAGTCCGGCATCGAGCTGGAGGACGGCCCGGCGCGGGTCGACAGCTTCCGGCTCGTCGACGCGATCGGCAAGACCGCGCAGGTGGAGATCGTCCTGCACGAGGGCCGCAAGCACATCGTGCGGCGGATGATGGACGCGGTGGGTCACCCGGTCACCCGGCTGATCCGTACGGCGGTGGGGCCGATCCGGCTCGGCGACCTGCGACCGGGCGGCTTCCGCCACCTGTCGAACGCCGAGGTCGGCGCCCTGTTCAAGCTGGTCGGCGACTGACGATTCGAAGCGCCGGGCCGCTTGGCGCCGGGCCACTCGGGCGCCGGGCCGCTCGGGTGCCGGGCCGCTCGTGAGGCGGGGCGCTTGGCGCCGGGCCGCTCGTGAGGCGGGGCGCTTGGCGCCGGGCCGCTCGTGAGGCGGGGCGCCGGGCCGCTTGAGGTTTGAGCGGGAGGGCGGTCAGTAGGTCCGGTCTGGCAGGGCCGTCGCGGCGGAGAACTTGTCGAAGACCACGATCTCGGACGAGATGCGCCTGAGCACCTTCCCGCCGTAGAACAGGTCGACGACGGCCTTCATCAGCAGCTCGCCGATCAGGGGACTGCACTCGACGACGTAGTTCAGCTTGCCGTCGATCAGCCCCTGCAGGCCCGCCTTCGTGGCGTCCACCGTGACGATCCGCGACGTGCTGCCCGGTTCGCGGCCGGCGTCCGCCAGTACCGCGGCGGCGCCGAGCCCCATCTCGTCGTTCTGGGCGAAGACGGCGTCGAAGTCCTTGTTGCGCCGCAGCAGTTTGCGCATCGCCGTCTCGCCGCCGGCCTTGGTCCAGTTGCCGGCCTCCCGGTCGATCACCGTGAGCTTCTTCTCCTTGGAGATGGTCTCGGTGAAACCCTGGGTGCGCTGCTTGGCCGGGGTGGAGTCGGGCGTGCCCAAGATCTCGACGACCTTCACCGAGTTCTTGCCGGAGGAGTAGTCGTTCGCCAGGTACGCCGCCGCCAGGTTGCCCTCGGCGACGAAGTCCGCGCCGATCGAGCTGACGTAGAGCGATTCGTCGGCGGTCTTGATCAGCCGGTCGGTCAGGACGACGGGGATACCGGCGGCCCGGGCGCGCTGGAGGACCTCGTCCCAGCCGGACTCGACCACCGGCGAGAAGGCGATGACGTTGACGCGGGCGTCGATGTACGACTGGATGGCCGCGATCTGCCGTTTCTGGTCGCCTTCGGCATTGTCGAACTTGAGCTCGATGCGGTTGTACTCGGCCGCTTTCTGAATAGATTTCGTGTTAGCGAGCCGCCATCCGCTCTCCGAACCGACCTGCGAGAAGCCGAGCACGATCGGCCCGCTGGGCGCGTTCTTGAGGTCGAATCCCTCGTCGTCGGAGCAGCCGCTGATCATGGAGCCGAGGCCTGCCGCACCGAGTAACACGAAGGATCGCCTGTGCATTTGATGGACTCCAAAAGCTTGAGATCACGTGGACATCTGATTACGAAACCGTCACGAACGGCTGTGAACGATAACAACGGCGTGATCTCCATGCAGTCCGAGAGCGTTTTCCCGTGCATTCTCGCTAAGACTGTTTTCGCACGAGATGGTGGAATTATCGGTAAACAAACTGAACGAGACGGTCACGTCCGGCAACCCCGGCATGCCCGCCTCGCGGTGATCCGGACTCTCCGCCGCCGATGACGCCCGGCGTCGTCATGCCGGCCAGCCTCCGGCGACCGGGTCACCGAAGGTCTGTGCCTCCGGCAGAAAGTCGGCGACCAGCGCGATCAGCGCGCGGGAGGCGGCGCCGGGCGTGCGGTCGGCGGGAACGGCGAGCGAGAGCGGCCACTCCAGGTCGGCGCCGGTCACCGCAAGCGTGACCACCCCGTCGGCGCGGGCGTCGGCCAGGATGAACCGGGGGAGGAGCGCGACGCCGAGACCGTGCCGCACGTGCGCCACGCCCGTCGCGATGTCGGCGATCTCGATGGTGACGTGGCGCGGGACCCCGGCGGCGGTGAAGGCGCGGTCGGTGACGGCGCGGTTGCCGTACCCGGCGGGGGAGTCGATGAAGTCCATCCCGGCGAGGTCGCCGATCGGGACGGACCGCCGGCCGGCGAGCGGGTGACCGGTCGGGACGACCAGGTCCATGACCGAGCTGACCAGGCTGATCAGGCGTACGCCCGCCGGCAGCGCACCCGGCAGCGATACGAACGCCAGATCCAGCCGGTGCTCGACGATCGCCTCGATCAGGCCCAGCGAGCCCGACGGTGCGGCGGTCGTGCGCAGCAGCACCCCCGGGTGACGCCGGTGGAACTCACCGAGCAGCGCGGGCAGATCGATGATCCGGATCGAGGTCAGCGTGCCGATCCGCAGGGTGCCGCGCAGACCGCCACGCACCTCGGCCACCGCATCACGAGCGTCGCGCGCCGCGTCCAGGGCGGCACGGGCCTTCGGCAGCAGAGCCGTGCCGGCGTCGGTGAGCAGCACCCGCTTCGCGTTGCGGTCCAGCAGCGAGGCGCCCAGCTCACGCTCCAGAGCCTTGATCGCGGCGGACACCGCGGACTGGACGACGTGCAGGCGCCCGGCGGCCCGGGTGAAGCTCTGCTCCTCGGCGACCGCGACGAAGTATTCGAGCTGACGTAGTTCCACACCTGCGATTATCAATTACACAGATGGGATCCAGCTTCAACTTTCGTTGGTGTTGATGCTCGGCCGGGCCGACAGTGGCGGCATGACCACCGTTCTGACACCGAAGGCCGGGTTCTGGGCGATCGCGCTCGCCTTCCTGACCGCCATGGCGTTCTCCACCGTGCCGACACCGCTCTACCCGCTCTACATGGCCCGCGACGGCTTCTCCACCTTCACGGTCACCGTGGTCTTCGCCGTCTACGCCGCCGGCGTCGTGGTCAGCCTGCTGCTGGCCGGGCACATCTCCGACCGGCTCGGCCGCAAGCGGGTCCTGCTCCCCGCCCTCGCCCTGGAACTGCTCGCCGCCGTCCTCTTCCTCACCAGCGCGTCACTGCCGATCCTGCTCACCGCCCGCTTCCTCACCGGCCTCGGCGTCGGCATGATCACCGCGACGGCCACCGCCTACCTCCAGGAACTGCACGCGGCACACCGGCCGAGTGCCTCACGTCACCGCTTCGAGGTGGTCTCGACCGCCGCCAACAGCGGCGGACTGGGACTGGGCACGCTGATCGCGGGACTCCTGGCGCAGTTTTCGTACGGGCCACTACGCACGCCGTACGTCATCTTCCTGGTCCTTCTGACCGTGAGCCTGATCGCCGTGGCCCTGACCCCGGAGACCGTGCCGCCGCAGGCGGAGAAATACCGTTACCGGCCGCAGCGGATCGGCGTCCACGGTGACCGCACCACCTACCTGGCCGCCGCGGCAGCCGCCTTCGCCTCCTTCGCGGTGTTCGGCGTCTTCACCTCGCTGGCACCCGGCTTCGTGGCCGGCACCCTGCACCACCCGTCCCGCGCCCTGGCCGGCGCGGTGGTCTTCGCGGTCTTCGGCGCCGCGGCCGTTGCACAGACCCTGACCGGTGGTCTCAGCGCGCCGGCCAAGAGTGCGCTCGGGCTGCTCGCCCAGGCCGGCGGGATCGTGGTCCTGGTCCTCGGCATGCACACCGAGAGCCTCCCGTTGTTCCTGCTCGGTGGGGTGAGCGCCGGTATCGGTGCCGGTGTGCTGTTCAAGGCCGCCCTGGGCTCGGTCGCTGCCAGTGCCGCCCCGGCCGAGCGCGGCGCCGCCCTGGCCGGACTGTTCCTGATCGCCTATATCGGTCTAGGCGTCCCCGCGATCGGCCTCGGCCTGGCCGTCCAAACCCTGCCCGCCGTGATCGTCATGACCTGGTTCGCCACCGCCCTGCTCCTCCTGCTCACCGCCACAGCCCTCCTCTCCCACCGCCGCCCCGCCGTTCCCCCCAGCCCCGCCAGTCCCGCCGATCCCACCAGTCCCGCCCGTCCCGCCAGTCCCACCAGTCCCACCAGTCCCGCCCGTCAGCTGGCGCTGAGCGGTGGTTCCGGGGCCGAAAGGCACCGCTGACGCCCAGCCGGGTGAGGCAGCTGGCGCTGAGCGGGGGTTTTTCCGCCGCGAGGCACCGCTGACGTCCAGCCGGGTGAGGCAGCTGGCGCTGAGCGGGGGTTTTTCCGCCGCGAGGCACCTCTCAGGCCCAGCTGGGTGGGAGGCAGGCGGGGGTGCAGTGCGGACGGTCAGGGGTGGTAGCCGTGGGACTGGAGGACGGCCAGGACGCGGGAGCCCCAGGCGTGGTCGTCGGTGTCGCGCCACTGGTGGTCGTGGGCGCACTGCCAGTTCGGCGGTTCCGGGGACATGACGCAGCCACCGAGTGCGAGATCTCCGTCCTCGGCCGCGGCGCGGGCTTCGGGCACGGGAAGACCGAAGATCAGGGGTACGCCGGGCGCACCACACTCGGGGCAGGAAGGGATCACTCTCGCCAACCTACCCACGGGTTCATCCGCTAATCGAGGTGACGTGAAGCGGTCGACGGAGCGGGCGATCGCGGATAGCTTCGCGAGCATGACCGATGAGTGGATAACGGCGCTGGCGCGCTATGCGGGACGGTTTCATACGACTGCGGGCACCGGGCATCATGTCGCTTCGCCGCTCGGGGCGTGGCTGCTGCTGGCGCTGACCGCGTCCGCCGATGACGCGAGCCGTGGTGCGAGCAGCGATGCGAGCCGTCGTGCGAGCAGCGATGCGAGCCGTCGTGCGAGCCGGGATGCGAGCGAGGAACTGGCCGAGGTTCTCGGTGTGGCACCCGCCGAGGCTGCGAAGGTCGCGGCCGCGCTGCTGGAGAACCCGCATCCGCTTGTCGCCGCGGCAACGGCCGTGTGGCACTCCGACCGGGTCGACCCGCAGCAGCTGACCGGGTGGCGGGCGACGTTGCCGGCGGTGACCGAGTTCGGGCCGCTGCCGGACGGGGCCGGACTCGACCAGTGGGCCCGAGACAACACGTTCGGCCTGATCGACAGGTTCCCCATCACGCGGTCTCCGCAGATCGTGCTGCTGCTGGCGAGTGCGCTGGCGACCAAGCTGAGCTGGGACAACCCGTTCGACGTGGTGCCGGCTGAGGAGCTCGGCGGTGCTTGGGCGGGGCGGGTGAGGCAGGTTCTGCGTACGCCGAGGGGCGGGCACACCGCCTTCGTCACTACGTCGCGGATCGCCGGGGACGTGATCGTGCATGCCGCGCCCGCGACCGATGACGAGTCCGGCGCCAAGATGTGGGTGGTGTCGGTGGCCGCCGCACCCGATGTCGCACCGGAGCAGGTGCTCGCCGCCGCCTACGAGATCGCCGGCGACCTCGCCTCCGACCCGAAGGGAAAGCGGGAGGGGAAGCAGGAGACGCGGGAAGGCGAGCACGTCGTGGAGCGGATCTCGCTGTTCGACCTGCCGCTCGGTGAGGCGCCGCTGTGGACGATCCGCGAGGAGCAGCGGTCGGCGTGGGATCGCGAGCACGTGAGCGCGGTGCTGCCTGCCTGGTCAGCCACCAGCGACCATGATCTTTCCGTGCGGGGGCTGGGTTTCGACGCCGCGACCAGGGTGCTGGAGCCGGTGCTGGGCCTGAGCGATCTGGGGTTCGAGGCGCGGCAGGCGGCGACGGCCCGGTTCAGCCGGTACGGGTTCGAGGCGGCGGCGGTCACGGGCTTCGCGACGCTGACGTCGTTGCCGCCGGAGCAGTCGGTGCGGTTCGCCGAGCTGCGGTTCGCCCACCCGTACGCCGTGGTCGCCGCCACCGCACAACCCGGACCGTGGCAGGGCGTCCCGGTCTTCTCCGCCTGGATCGAAACCCCGGAGGACGTAACGGAGTAAAGGGGCGGGCAGTCAGAGGAGGGGCTGCACCGGCAGGCGGGTGAGCAGGATCTGACCACCCTCGAACACGCCACCATCCACCGCGATCGCGCGCCCGTCCGCGTACCGGAATGCGGTCTTGGCAAGATCGAGTGGCACCCGGAACTGCGTCATCAGCGTGCTGTGACCATGCACCAGCGTCTCGGCGCCGAAGGTGGCGAGGATCTTCGCCGCCGCGCCTGCGGCGTGGAACGAGCCGCGACTGCTCAACCGGCCCCAGAAGTGCAGGAACTCGATGGGGTCGGAGGCGGCCAGGTGCCGTTCGACGGTGGCGTTGACCGAGGCGACGTCGCTGCCGAACGCCAGATATTCGGTGGTGTCGGAGTGCATCAGCAGGTGGCCGTCGACGAGTGCCATGGCGGGCAGGCCGGTGAGCCAGGCGACGTGGTCGGGGGTGAGGCGTTCCAGGTCGGTCGGGCGGCCGCCCCAGCGTTGCCAGGCACCCTCGAAGCTCTCCCAGCGGGGCTCGGCGCCGTAGTAGCTCTCCCAGCCGGGCACGGGTGTGGTGCCGAACCGGTGCACGGCCAGTAGGAGCGCCTCGTGGTTGCCGAGCAGCGCGCCGACCTGGCCGCCGGTGGCCGGGGCCTGCGCGGTGAGCCGGCGGATGTCGTCGATCACGCCGATGCCGTCGGGTCCGCGGTCGACGTAGTCGCCGAGCAGCCACAGCCGGGCGTCGCCGCCGGACCAGTCGCCGCTCGCGTCGATCAGGCCGGCATCGCTCAGGGTGGTCCACCATTCGTGGCGATGACCGTGGATGTCGCTGACGACGAAGAGCGGGGGCACGGGCGCGACTATAGCGCCAGAACGGGCTGGCCGAGAGCCTCGTCGATCTTGTTTGCGGGGGCCGGACGGGCGAAATAAAACCCCTGTGCGTACCGGTAGCCGAGGGCGTGCAGCCGGATCGCCTGTTCCTGGGTCTCCACGCCTTCGGCCACGGCGCGCAGGCCGAGGGTGCTGGCGATGGTGCTGAGCGAGGTCGCGATGGCCTCCTGCTCGGCGGTGCCGTTGAGGTCGTCGATGAAGGACTTGTCGACTTTGAGGGTGGTGACCGGGCAGGTGCGCAGCAGGGTCAGGGAGCTGTGGCCCGTACCGAAGTCGTCGAGGGCCACGCCGACGCCCAGGTCGCGCAGTTCGCGGACGGTGCTGAGGGCCGCGCCGCCGGCGAAGACGGCAGTCTCGGTGATCTCGATGGTGATCCGGTCGGGGGCCAGGCCGTACCGGTGCAGAGCGTCGGCGACCAGGCCGGGCAGGTCAGGGTCGAGCAGTTGCCGTGCCGAGACGTTGATGTTGACGCGGGGGCCGGCGGCGCCGTGCCGGTCCTGCCAGCCGGCGGCGTCGGCGCAGGCGGTGTCGAGGATCCAGGCGCCCAGGTCGATGATCAGGCCGCTGTGTTCAGCGACCGGGATGAACTCGGCGGGGGAGACCACCGGACCGTCGGCGGGGTGCCAGCGGACCAGGGCTTCGACGCCGGTGATGGCGCCGCCGGGCAGTTCGACGATGGGCTGGTAGAGCAGCCGGAACTCGTTGTTCTCGAGGCCGCGGCGCAGGGCGGCGGCCAGCTCGGCGTGGTGCTGTGCGGTGGCGTCGAGTTCGGCGCTGTGCTCGCGGTGCCGGTTCGCGCCGGTGAGTTTGGCGGCCTGCAGGGCCAGTTCGGCGCGGCGCAGCAGGTCGGAGGCGGCGCTGTCGTCGCCGGTGGCGGTACCGACGGTGACGGTGACCAGCAGGTCGTGGCCGTCGACCCGCAGCGGGCTGCGGAAGGCCTGGAGCAGGGTGTCGGCGATGTCGGTGCGGTTGCCGGGCAGCAGCACCCCGAACTCGTCGCCGAGGAGCCGGGCGACGATCGCGCCGGGGCCGGCGGTGACGTTCACCCGCTCGGCGGCAGCGCGCAGGAGGGTGTCGCCGGCTTCGTCGCCGAGGCTGTCGTTGAGGGCGGCGAACCCGTCGAGGTCGCAGACGGCCACGGTGGTGGTGCCGGTACGGCGAGCCAGGTTCGCGGTGAACAGCCGCCGGTTGGGCAGGCCGGTCAGGTCGTCGTGGTGTGCCTGCTCGTCGAGCCGGTCGAGCAGCGCGTTGTTGTCGGACAGAGCGGCGTACTGGCGGACCATGACGAGCAGGGTCAGCACCACGGAACCGCCGGCGAGTCCGGGCGGCAGGTGCCCGACCTGGAGGGTGACGCCGATCAGCAGGACGGCGGTGATCGCGACGGCGGCGTACGGCACGGCGCTGACCTGCCGCCAGATGCCGAGGTGCCCGGGTTGCCGTTCGGCGGCCTCGGGGCGCGGCTTCGCCGGGGTGAGGTTCGCCTGCGTCTGGAAGCGTGCCGCGAGCGCGAAGAACAGTCCCGCGACAGGAAGGGTCACCACTGTCGGGTTGAGGAACGGGTATTCGTTGAGCAGCGGCGTCACGCCCCACGCGATCGGGGCGAGCAGCCCGATCGGGGTCAGCGCCCAGAGCGCGCGCTGGTTGACGGCGCCGCTGCGGGTGATCCCGGCTTTGATCACGCCGACGACGGCGGCGCAGGCGGCGGCCAGCACCACCACGAGCGTGACTGCTTCGATGATGCCGTTGGTGGCGGACATCGAGCTGCTCCACATGAAGTGGACGATGATGATCGTGGCGGCGACGGCCACCACGGCGACGTCGAGGCACATCGCCACGGTGGCGCGCCAGCTGCGCTTTGGCCGAGGTAGCCGGATCAGGGCGTGGATGCCGACGGAGACCGCGATCAGGTAGCAGGCCGCGGTGCCCGGGCTCATCTCGGTGGCGCTCCCGGTGGCGACCGTGTCGAGGGTTTGGCCGATGGTTCCGGCGGCGAGCCAGGCGCTGGTGAAGCCGAGGCGCCGCCAGAAGTCGCGGGTGGCGCCCTGCGCGGAGCGGGCGGCGACCACGCTGGCGAGGGTGGCGGTGACGGCGGCGCCGATGCTCGGCGGCCAGAGCGGCCACTGCGGTGAGCCGTGTGCCAGGGCGGTGACGCCGAGGACGACGCCCGCCACGAACCAGAACACGGCGATGATGAGCACCAGCCCGGCTGCTGAGGCAGATCGAAGCGAGGGTTTCATCATGCCCGGACTCATCGGCACCGGCGGGTGCCGCCTGAGGATCACCTGTGAACAAGCAGTTTCTTCTGCACCTTTCCCATGGCGTTGCGGGGGAGCTGGTCGACCAGGTGCACGGTTCGGGGTCGTTTGTGTGCGGCGAGGCGTACGGCCACGAATCGGATGAGCTCGTCCGGACTGACCGGGTCGGCGACCACGAACGCCGTGATCTGCTCGCCGAGGTCGGCGTGTGCGGTGCCGATCACGGCGGCCTCGCGGACGGCGGGGTGCAGCAGCAGGGCGTCCTCGACCTCTCCGGCGCCGACCCGGTAGCCGCCGGTTTTGATCAGGTCGGTGGAGGCGCGGCCGACGAGGCGGTGCCAGTTGTCCGGTCCGATCGTGGCGACGTCGCCGGTGGGGAACCAGCCGTCGTCGAGGTCCGGCGGGGTGACGGATCCGCCGGTCAGGTAGCCGTCGAGCAGGGTCGGCCCGCGAACCTGGAGGTGGCCGATGGTCTCGCCGTCGCTGGGCAGGGGATGGCCGGCCTCGTCGACGAGACGGGTGGTGATGCCGGGCAGGGGTGTGCCGACGTGTCCGGCCCGGCGGTCGCCGTCGGCGCGGGCGCTGATGGTGATCAGGGTTTCGGTCATGCCGTACCGCTCGACCGGGGATTGGCCGGTGAGTGCGGCGAGGGCCTGGAACACCGGCACGGGCAGGGCGGCGCTGCCGGAGACGAGCAGGCGGGCCCCGGCGAGCGCGCGGGCGGCGTCGGGGGCGGCGGCGATCCGGGACCAGACTGTGGGTACACCGAAGTACAGGGTGCCGCCGGCTGACGCGTACCCCTGCGGTGTGGGTTTTCCGGTGTGCACCAGCCGCGACCCCCGGCGGAGCGGGCCCAGCACGCCCAGAACGAGCCCGTGCACGTGATAGATCGGAAGGCCGTGCACGAGGGTGTCGCCGGCGGTCCAATCCCAGGCCGCGGCGAGGGCGTCGAGGTCGGCGGCGATCGCCGCGCGGGAGATCACCACGCCTTTCGGCGGGCCGGTGGTGCCGCTGGTGTAAAGGACCAAGGCCGGGCCGTGCGCATCCGGCGCGGGTGGGACGGTTGCGGTCCGCATGTGGTGCAAAGGCATGTGGGGTACGGCCGAAGCGCCCGTCGCCGCCGGATCGCCGGACAGCATCAGCGCCGCGCCGGAGTCCCGCAGGATGTGGTCGCGTTCCCGGTCACCGGCGCCCGGCGGCACCGGCACGACCGGCACACCGGCCAGCAACGCCCCGGTGATCGCGATGATCGTCGCGGCCGTCGGGGTGGCGTCCACGGCGACGATCGGCGCCCCGGCGATCTCGGCAGCGACGCCGGCGGCCCGCCCGAGCAGCTCGTGGCGGGAGAGTGTGGCGTCCGGCGCGACGACCGCGTCCGCGATGTCGTCGTCCTGATGCAGCGCGGCCAGCAAGGTCATCGCTGGATTCTGTCATCCGCTCAGGTTGTTTAACCGCTGCTCGACTCGGCGTGCGGGTGACCACCGGATTGCCCTGCGTAAAACCGCTGCTTAGCGTCGGTTCGTGTCCGTTGACCGCAGCACCGACCGGGCCCGCTGGCGGGACCTGCGCCGGCTGACCCGCGGCTACCGCCGGTGGATCGGTGTGTCGGCCGGGCTGAGCCTGCTCGGGTCGGCGCTGGCCCTGGCCCAGCCGCTGCTCGCCGGTGCCGCGGTGGACGGTGCGGCCGGCGGGCGGGTGCCGTGGCTGATCTTCACGGCGCTCGCCGGGTTGTTCGCCGCGCAGGCCTGCGCGCTGGCGGTGGCCCGGTACGTGCAGGCCCGCACCGGCGAGACGATGACCCGGGACCTGCGGCGGGAGCTCGCCGGTCATCTGCTGCGGGTACGCCTGTCGGTGCTGGACCGGGTCCGGACCGGCGACGTGATCGCCCGGGCGTGCGGCGACACCACGGTGGTGAAGGTGCTCGTCGCGCAGAGCCTCGGCACCGGGATCGCCGGGGTGATCGGCCTGATCGCCGTGGTGGTGCTGCTCGGCTGGCTGGACCCGCTGCTGCTGGCGCTGGTGTCGGTGCTGTTCGGTGTCGCCGTCGGTGGCCTGCTCGTGGTGGTACGCCGGCTGCGGGTCGCCTCCCGGGTCGCGCAGACCGCCGAGGGCACCCTGCTGGCCGACCTGGAACGGGTCCTCGGCGGCATGCGCACCGTGCGGGCCTGCCGGGCGGAGCCGCTGGAGGAGGAGCGGCTGCGGTCGTCGGCAGGACAGGCGTACCGGGCGAACCTGCGGATGGCCCGGCTCGTCGCGATGAGCGGGCCCACCAACGACCTGGCGGTGAGCGGCGCCTTCCTCGCGGTGCTGCTGGTCGGAGCCGGGCGGGTGGCCGCGGGGGAGACCAGCCTCGGCCGGTTGGTGGCGTTCACGCTGGCCATGACCTATCTGGCGGCCCCGATCTACGAGATCTTCCAGGCGGTCAGCGCCGTCCAGCAGGGCTCCGGTGCGCTGCACCGGATCAACGAGGTGCTGGCGCTGCCGGTGGAACGCGACGAGCCGGTCGCGGTGGTGCCGATGCGCGGCAGCCCGCCGGTGCTGGAGTTCCGCGACGTGTGGTTCGGCTACGACCCCGCGCACCCGGTGCTGCGCGGGATCCGGTTCGCGGTGCCGGACTGCGGCGTCGTCGCGCTGGTGGGGCCGTCCGGTGCGGGCAAGTCGACGATCTTCGCGCTGGCCGAGCGGTTCTACGAACCCGACCGGGGGGTGGTGCTGCTGCGGGGGCGGTTTCTTCCGTACGACTGGCACCGCGCCGCCGTCGGCCTGGTCGAACAGGACTGCCCCCTGATGGCCGGCACCCTGCGCGACAACCTGCTGTACGGCTCCGGCCCGGTCGCCGACGACGAGATGAGCCGGGTCCTGGCGATGACCGGCCTGACCGGGGTGGTCACCTCCCTGCCGCACGGCCTCGACACCCCCGTCGGCGAACGCGGCAGCCGGCTCTCCGGCGGCCAGCGCCAGCGGGTCGCCATCGCCCGCTGCCTGCTCACCCGCCCCCAGCTGATCCTGCTCGACGAGCCGACCGCCCACCTCGACCCGGACGGCGAACAGGCCCTCGCGGCGGCGCTTCGCGAGGTGGCGCAGGTCTGCGCGCTGATCGTGATCGCCCACCGCTTCTCGACGGTGCGCTCGGCCGACCGGGTCCTGGTGGTCGACGACGGCGTGGTCACGGCCGAGGGCACCCACGAGGAGTTGCTGGCGGCGAACCCGTACTACCAGCGCCTGGCCAGTGACGGCCGCCTACGAGTCGGCTAGCTCGGCGCGCAGGTCGATCAGCTCCGCGGTGGCGGTACTGCCGGTCTGCCAGTCGCCGGTCACGTTGCTGAGCCACACCAGGTGTTCGAGGGCGTCGTCGTACTCCCGCTGCCACTGAGGGGAGACGGCGTGCAGCTTGCGGTGCGCGGCCACCCGGATCGTCGCGGCGTGCAGCGGAGGCCCGAACTGCCCGTCGGCAACCAGCAGCACCACGCGCTTCCCCGCCATCCGCGCCCCCGTCCTCGTTCGCCGCCGGAGTCAGCCGTGCCGTTCGCCGCTGGCGTCAGTCCATCATCGACGGCCGGTGCAACACATCGCGCCTGCACCCACGCCCGGCCGCTCGAGCCAGCTGGCTCCCAGCGTTGCCTTCGGCCACTCCCGGCACCCCTCACGCCCAGCCGGTCGGTTCAGCTGGTGCTGGGCGGGGTGTTCGGGCGCCGCGGGCCCCGCTGACGCCCAGCTGGTCGGGTGGGCTGGTGCTGGGCGGGGTGTTTGGGCGTCCCGGGCCCCGCTGACGCCCAGCCGGCTCGCCGGGCTGGTGCTGGTTGGGGTGTTTGGGCGCCGCGGGCCCCGCTGAGGCCCAGCTGGGCGCGGGAGGGGTCGGCGGGAGGGGTCGGATCCGCGGGAGGGGAGGGATCAGCGGGGGAAGTCGGAGAGTTCTTGGACGGCGGTGGCCAGGTCCTTGTCGTAGCCGGCGTCGATCAACTCGCGGCAGCCCGGGTCGCCGACGGCGGCGAGGCGGCGGATGTCGTGGATCGAGGCGCTGATCCGGTCGCGGGTCTCGTGGACCATCTGGCGGGCGGGACCGCGCCACCCGTACGCGTCAAGGAAAAGCCGCAGCCTGCGCGGCCGGTCGGCGAAGGCCTCGAATCCCTCGGCCTCGGCCACGTAGCGGGCGGAGAGCGGTACCCAGGCGAAGGCGGTGAACGCGAGATCGGCCTCGCGGGTGACCGGCCCGGCGAAGTCCCAGCCGAAGAAGCCGGTGACCCGCCCGTCGGCACGGACCACATTGCACGGTGCGGCGTCGTTGTGCCCGATGATCAGACCGGGTTCCCAGGTGCCGCCTTTGCGCCAGGTGGCGTCGGGCGGCGGGACGAAGTCGGCCACCGCGGCGTGATACTCGCGCAGCCACTGTGCGACCTGCCACAGGGTGTCGTCGCTGTGTACCCAGGCGGGCCAGGGGAGTTCCGGGGCGAGTGCCTCTCCGGGGAGCAGGGAGCGGATCTCCCGGTCCTTCTCGTCGATGCCAAGCGGGGCGGGGGCGCCGTCGAATCCGGCGTCGGTCAGGTGTTGCAGCAGGGCGTGGACCGCGGGGGTCCAGGGTCCGGCCGGACGGCGTACGGTCTGCCCGAGGCGGATCGCACCTTTCGTCCGGCCGCCGGGTAACTCCTGTTCCATGCTCATGATCAACTACCGTAACCCGGCGATCGTTGATCATGGTTGTGGGCAGGTGTCCGGCCGGCGGCCGGAAGATGGCGCAGATCAGTCCGGATCCCGGTGTCACCAGGCCGGACGAAGCAGAAGATCAGGCGAAGATCTCGCCCGCTTCGGCCTTGGCGAGCAGCAGCGGCGGCGGCGTGAACCGGTCACCGTACCGTTCCGCCAGCTCACGGGCCCGAGCCACAAACCCGGGAAGCCCACCCTCGTACTGGTTGATGTACTGGAGCACACCCCCGGTCCACCCCGGGTACCCGATCCCGAAGATCGACCCGATGTTCGCCTCCGGCACCGACAGCAGCACACCCTCATCCAGGCACTTGACCGTCTCGATGGCCTCGATGAAGAGCATCCGCTCCTTCAGGTCCTCGAACGGGATCGCCACATCCGGCTGGGCAAAGGCGGACAGCCCCGCCCACAGCCCGGTCCGCTTACCGTCCACGTACTCGTAGAAGCCCGCCCCGCCCGAACGCCCCGGCCGCCCGAACTCGTCGATCATCCGGTCGATCACTACTTCAGCGGGATGCGTCTCCCACTCCAGACCCGCGGCCGTGGCGGCCGCCTGGTACTCCTTGCGGATCTTGCGAGGCAGGGTCAGGGTCAGCTCGTCCATCAGCTGCAGGACCGGGGCGGGATATCCGGCCTGGCTGCTGGCCTGCTCGATGCTGGCCGGCGGCACACCCTCGGCGAGCATGGCGATGCCCTCGTTGGTGAAGGTGCCGATCACCCGGCTGGTGAAGAAGCCACGGCTGTCGTTGACCACGATCGGCGTCTTGCGCAGCCGCTGGACCACACCCAGTGCCCGGCGCACCGCTTCGTCGCCGGTCTTCTCACCCTTGATCACCTCGACGAGCGGCATCTTGTCGACCGGGGAGAAGAAGTGCAGCCCGACGAAGTCGGCTTGGCGGCGGACACCCTCGGCGAGCAGGGTGATCGGCAGCGTCGAGGTGTTGGAGCAGAGCAGCGCGTCGGGTGCGACCACGCCCTCGATCTCGGAGAAGACCTTGTGCTTGAGCGCGGGGTCCTCGAAGACCGCCTCGATCACCACGTCGGCGCCGGCCAGGTCGGCCACCTGGTCGGTGGCGGTGATCAGGCCGAGCAGCGCCTGGCCTTTTTCCGGGGTGATGCGCCCGCGGCCGACGTCCTTGGTGACAAGCTTTTCCGAGTACGCCTTGCCGCGCTGCGCCCCTTCCAGGGTGACGTCGCGCAGCACCACGGGAAGGCCGGAGCGGGCGCACACGTACGCGATCGCCGCACCCATCATCCCGGCGCCCAGCACAGCGACCTTGGTGATCGGGGGCACGTCGCCGATCTGCCGCCCGTTCACCGCGTTCAGGTCGAAGAAGAACGCTTTGATCATGTTCTTGGTGATCTGGCCGGTGACCAGCTCGACGAAGTAGCGCGTCTCGATCACGAACGCGGTGTCGACGTCCACCTGCGCGCCCTCGACCGCCGCCGCCAGAATGTTGCGCGGTGCCGGATAGGGCGCGCCCTTGAGCTGTTTGCGCAGGTTGGCCGGAAACGCGGGAAGCTGCATGGCCAGCGCCGGGCTGGACGGCGAGCCGCCGGGGATCTTGTAGCCCTTGACGTCCCACGGCTGCACGGCGCCGGGGTTCGCGGCGATCCACTCGCGGGCGGCGGTGAGGAGCTGTTCCGGGGTGTCGACCACCTCGTCGATCAGCCCGAGGTCCTTGGCGGCGGGAAGCCGGTGCCGGTTGCCCCTGAGCAGCACCTGGGTCAGCGCGGTCATCAGGCCGAGCAGCCGCACGGTGCGCACCACGCCACCGCCGGCCGGCAGCAGGCCGAGGGTCACCTCGGGGCAGCCGACCTCCAGGCGCGGGTCGTTCAGGGCGATCCGGCGGTGGCAGGCCAGCGCCAGTTCGAGGCCGCCGCCCAGCGCGGACCCGTTGAGCGCGGCGACCACCGGCCGGCCCAGCTTCTCGAGGCGGCGCAGCTGTCCTTTGACCTGGGTGGACAGGGCGAACACGTCGGCTCCGCGGTCGGCCGGGATGGAGCCGAGCTGGTCGAGGTCGCCGCCGGCGAACCAGGACTTCTTCGCCGACGTGATGATCACGCCGGTGATGTTGTCGCGTTCGGCTTCCAGGCGGTCGACGGTTTCGCCCATGCTGCGTACGAAGCCGGCGTTCATGGTGTTCGCGCCGCGGGCGGGATCGTCGAGGGTGAGCACGACGATGCCGTCCTCGCCGCGGTCCCAGCGAATGGTGTCGGTCATCAGAAATCTCTCCCGGGACTCAGAGTCGCTCGACGACGGTGGCGATGCCCATGCCGCCGCCGATGCAGAGGGTGGCCAGGCCGTACCGCCCGCCGCGCCGTTCCAGCTCGTCGACGAGGGTGCCGAGGATCATGGCGCCGGTGGCGCCGAGGGGGTGGCCCATGGCGATCGCGCCGCCGTTGACGTTGACGATCTCGGGGTCGAGTTTCAGGTCCTCGATGAAGTGCAGGACCACCGCGGCGAACGCCTCGTTGATCTCGACGAGGTCGAGGTCGTCGACGGTGAGGCCGGCCTTGGCGAGGGCCTTGCGGGCGGCCGGTGCGGGGCCGGTGAGCATGATGGTCGGGTCGGCACCGCTGAGGGCGGCCGCGACGATCCGGGCGCGCGGGGTGATGCCGGCGCGCTGCCCGGCGGCCTCGGATCCGATCAGCACGAGGGCGGCGCCGTCGACGATGCCGGAGGAGTTGCCGGCCGAGTGGACGTGGTTGATCTTCTCGACCCAGTGGTATTTCTGCAGTGCCACCGCGTCGAAGCCGCCCTGGTCGCCGATGACGGCGAAGGAGGCGGGCAGGTTGCCGAGCCCGTCGAGTGTGGAGTCGGGCCGGATGTGCTCGTCGCGGTCGAGGATGAGCAGGCCGTTGCGATCGCGGACCGGGACCACTGACTTTTCGAAGTACCCGTTCTGCCAGGCCTTCGCGGCTTTCTGCTGTGAGCCGAGGGCGAACGTGTCGACGTCCTCACGGCTGTAACCGTCCATCGTGGCGATCAGGTCGGCACTGATGCCCTGCGGGATGAAGTCGGTCTTCAGGCTGGTCTCCGGGTCGAGCGCCCAGGCGCCGCCGTCGGAGCCCATCGGCACGCGTGACATCGACTCGACGCCGCCGGCCAGGACCAGGTCCTCCCAGCCGGAACGGATCTTCTGCGCCGCCACGTTCACCGCTTCCAGGCCCGAACCGCAGAACCGGTTGAGCTGTACGCCGGCGACCTCGTAGGGCAGCCCGGCGGCGATCGCGGCGGTCTTGGCGATGTCGGAACCCTGGTCGCCGAGCGGGGACACCACGCCGAGCACGACGTCCTCGATGTCGGCCGGGTCCACGCCGGGGAACCGCCGTCGCAGTTCGTCGATGAGGCCGACGACCAGGGAGATGGGCTTCACCCCGTAGAGCGAGCCGGTCTTTTTGCCTCGTCCGCGCGGGGTGCGCACGGCATCGTAGATGAAGGCCTCGGTAGTCATCGCCAACTCCCTCGGATGCGAATTGCGGCTAACTTTTGCCGATGTTTCCGCTAGGTGTCAAGGCTACGGGAGCAATCGTGCAGCGAACCGCAGATCACGACTAGGCTGTCCGTCGTGCAGACAGCAGCGGCGGGCGAACCGGCTCCGGCCGAGCCCGGCGAGCCACCGGGCCGGGCGCGCACCAGCACACGTCCGGACGCGCACAAGCGGCCTGATGAACGCAAACGGCCGAAGGATCGCAAGGCGCAACTCGCGCTGGCCGCCGCGGAGCTGTTCTGCGAGCGCGGTTACCACGGCGTCAGCCTCGACGAGATCGCCACCGCGGTCGGCATCAGCGGCCCCGCGATCTACCGTCACTTCCCCAACAAGTACGCGATGCTCGTCCACGCCACCCGCCAGCTCTCCGACACCGTGCGGGCGGCGACCGAGGGCCAGGATGATCTCGAGTCGCTGATCGCGATCCTGGCGCGGCTGACCGTCGAGGGCCGCCGGGTGGCCGGTCTCTATCAGTGGGAGTGGCGCTATCTGGAGGGGGAGCACCGGGAGGAGTTCCGGGCCGATCTGGTCTCGCTGGTGCGCCGGCTGACCGTACCCCTCAAGGGTGTGCGCCCGGAGCTCACGGACCTTGACGCGGCCGCCCTGGTCCGCGCCGCACTCAGCGTTCTCGGCAGTTTCGGTACGCACCGGGCGGTGATCGCAAAAGGTCGCGCCGAGGCGGCCCTCACCCGTGCGGCCCGCGCGGTGCTGGGCGATGAGCCGCCCACGCCGGCGTCGCCTGCGGCGGAGAAATACGACGATCGACCGGCGTTGGGGGTGGTCGCGCGCCGCGAGATCCTTCTGGCCGAGGCGGTCAAGCTTTTTCATGTGTACGGCTACCACGCGGTCAATGTCGAGGAGATCGGCCGAGCGGCGGGAATCAACGCGTCCAGTGTGTACCGCTACTTTCCCGGCAAGGCCGACATTCTCGCGGCTGCCTTCTATCGCGCCTCGGAGCGGGTCGCCGAGGTGACCGCGACGGCGCTGCACGGCGCCCGTGACGACGAGGACGCGCTGCGCCGGATGGCCGATTCCTACGTCGATCTGACCTTCGAGCGCAGTGCCCTGGTCTCGGTCTACCTGGCGGAGAACAACAACCTGCCCGAGTCCGATCGGCACGAGTTACGCAAGGTCCAGCGGTTGCACGTGGAGGAGTGGGTGCGGCTGCTGTGCCGGCTGCGGCCCGGGGTGCCGGCCGCCGAGGCGCGGGTGCTGGTGCACGCCGCGCTGAACCTGGTGACCGATCTGAGTCGCTGGGTGCAGTTCGACAGGCGTACCGGAATGGACCGTCATCTGGTCCGGCTCGCACGTACGGTTCTTTTAAGTTAAGCGAGATTCGCTAAACCAGCTGCGTGCCCTTCCCAGGAAGTTAATCGGCGTTTACAGTCGCGCCGTGGATAGGTGTGCCTCGCGTCACACCCCTTGGAGGAGGCAATGCCGATGGACTCCGACCTCGCCCGGCGGTGCGCCGACACCGCCGGCGGCCTGACCGTTCCCGCACTGCTGCACCGCAACGCCACCGAGTTCCCGGACCTGCCGGCCCTGAGCGTTCTCGGTCAGCAGGGCACCCGCACCTGGCGCGAACTGCGCGACGAGATCGCGGTCCTGTCCCGGGGTTTCGCCGATCTGGGCCTGCGCGCCGGTGACCGTCTTCTGATCATGATGTCCAGCCGGCCGGAGCACTGGCTGGTCGATCTGGCCGCCGCGCACCTCGGCGCGGTGCCGTCCACCGTCTACGCCACCCTGTCCACCACCCAGTTGCACTACCTCGCCGAGCACAGCGGCGCCCGGATCGTGGTGCTGGAGAACGAGGCGGCCCTGACCCGGTGGCAGCCGATCCTCGACGAGCTGCCCGGCCTGCGACCGGTGGTCGTCGACGGCGACGGCGCCCACTCGCTGCGGCAGGTCGTCGACCGGGGCGAGGCGGCCCACCGCGCCGACCCGGCAGCGTTCGAGAAGGCGTGGCGCGAGGTGCGTCCCGAGCAGCCGGTCACGCTGCTCTACACCTCCGGCACCACCGGCGACCCGAAGGGCGTGGTGCTCACCCACCACAACGTGATCTACCAGTCGGTCATCCTCCAGCAGGTCCTCGACACCCCCGACCACGCCGCGTCCCTGGCCTACCTGCCGCTCGCGCACATCGCCGAACGGCTGCTCGGCATCTACAACGCGATCTACCGGGCCGGCCACGTCACCATCTGCCCGGATCCCACCCAGCTGCTCGCCGGCCTGGTCACCATCCGGCCTACGGCGGTGTTCGGGGTGCCGCGGATCTGGGAGAAGATGGTCGCCGGTGTGCAGGGCCAGCTCGCCACGGCCGACCCGCAGGTGCGCGCCGCCGTCGACGCCGCCCGCGCGGTGGCACTCGAGGTCTACCAGCTGCGCGGCGCCGAGCGGGAGGTCCCGGCGGAGCTGGCCGCGAAACGCGAGGCACTCGACGCCCAGGTGCTGCGGCCGCTGCGGGGCCGCCTCGGCCTGGACAACGTGATCTCCGCGAGCAGCGGCGCCGCCCCGATCCCGGTCGACGTCCTGCTCTACCTGGCAAGTCTCGGCATCGACGTGCACGAGGTGTGGGGGATGACCGAGACCACCGGCACCTGCACGATCAACACGCCGGAGCACTTCCGTACCGGCTCGGTGGGGCGGGTCAACCCGGGCATGGAGCTGAGGCTGGCCGAGGACGGCGAGATCCTGGTGCGCGGTCCGCTGGTCTGCGCCGGCTATCTGCGGGCGGACGGCGGGATCGACCCGGTCACCGACGCGGACGGCTGGCTGGCCACCGGCGACGTGGGCACCCTCGACGACGACGGGTTCCTGACGATCACCGACCGGAAGAAGGAGCTGATCATCAACTCCAGCGGGAAGAACATCTCGCCCGCGCAGATCGAGAACCACCTGCGGGCGCACCCTCTGATCGCCCAGGCGGTGGCGATCGGCGACCGCCGCCCGTACGTCACGGCGCTGATCGTCCTCGACGAGGAGACCGCTCCGGTCTGGGCCCGCGCCCGCGGCCTCGCGGATCCGACGCTGCCGTCGCTGGCTGCCGATCCGGTGGTGGTCGCGGAGATCGGTGCGGCGGTCGAGGCGGCCAACACCAAGCTGGCCCGGCCCGAGCAGGTCAAGACCTTCCGCATTCTGCGATCAGGCTGGACACCGGAGACCGGCGAGCTGACACCGACGCTCAAGCTGCGTCGCCGGGTCATTCAGCAACGGTACGCCCACGACATCGAAAAATTGTATGGCGAATAGCGTCGCCTGAGGGAACAGAGGGCGATGACCCGCGCTCTCTGTTCCCTGGAATTCCGTCTGTCAAAGGTCAGTTGCAGTATTCCCAGAAGCCCTTCTCGAAGCCCTTCTCAAAGCCCCGCTCGTATCCGCGCTCGTAGTCGGTCTCCTGCGAGTTGAGCTTGTACTGCGCCTTGTAAGGCTTCTGGCACTCGTCGCGGGCCATCCGCCACCCGTCCCGGTAACCCTTGCTAAGGCCCTTCTGGAAGTCCTTGAAGCTGCTCACCTGGGCGGCGCCGGCGGGCGCGGCGACAGCGGGTGAAACGGTGACGGCCTGGGTGACCCCGGCGCCGAGGAACAGAACGGTTCCGACGGTGGCCGCCAGTTTGCCAGCACGCATGATCATTTACCCCCGTAATGATTTCTTCGGGCATTTCGCCCCTCGAAATCGAACCTACGCCGGGGCTACCGGGTCGTCAGGCGATCGTATTGCGGATCGCTGTTCCGCCAATTCTTTCGGATGATCGGATGAGGCACCCCGCGGCTGGTCAGCGGGTGTGGGCTCGGCCGCGGGGACGACCGGACCGGCCTCGCGGCCGAGACGATCGGCGCACGGCTACGGGCAGGATGGGCGTGATCTTGATGGCTGTTCGACGGGGGTACGTGTGGGTTCCGAGCCCGGAAGCGGCCGCCGGCTGTCGCGCCGTCACCTGCTGGCGCTGGCGGCGCTGACCGTCCCCGCGGGGTGCGCCACCAGCACCGGAACGCCGCGGGGGCGGGCGCTGACCGTACCCTCACGGTCTGCTGCTCCACCGGCGCCGAGCGCGACCGCGGCGCCCACCGCGACTGCTCCCTCCAGCGCGCCCCCGAAGCCGAGAGCGACGGTTTCGGTAAAGGAACCCGAATCCGACGGCCGCGGCGGCCCCGTGCCGTTCATTTCCGGACAGGCGATGCTCGGGTCCTACCTCGCGCTCGGCGGCAGATCGCTGAAGCAGAGCCTCGCCCTGCGCCGCGATCAACTGGGCCGTGAGCAGCGCATCGTGCACCGGTTCTACCCCTGGGACGGCTACGTGCCGGCGTCCGAACCCGACGTCGCCAGGAGCAGCGTGCTGATGGTTTCCTGGCACGGCGCGCCCCTCGCCGGGATCAACGACGGCTCGTCCGACGGCAACATCCGCTCGGTGGCGCGCAAGCTGAAAGCGATGAAGCGGCCCATCCTGCTGCGCTGGGGATGGGAGATGAACGGCGGCTGGTTCGAGTGGAGCGGCCCGCAGAACGGCGGTCCCGCGAATTACGTCAAGGCCTATCGCCGGATTCACCGCATCTTCACCGATCAGGGCGCCGACAATGTCGCCTGGGTGTGGAGCCCGAACTGGAACTCCGCACCGAACACCGCGGCGAACCGGATTCAGAAGTACTACCCCGGAGACGACTATGTGGACTGGGTCGGCGTCTCCGGATACAACTTCTTCGGCGAATCACCGTCGACGCTGTTCAACCCGGTCACCCGAATCTACGGCGACCGCAAACCCGTCATCCTCACCGAGACCGCCGCGGTGAAGAAAAAATCCGCCTGGATCAAACAGCTCAGCACCTGGGTGGCGAAAACACCGGCGGTCGGCGCGGTCGTCTGGTTCGACACCGACACCCAGCACGACAGCGCCAACAACTTCCGCTTCGACACCGATTCCTCGGCACTGTCCGCCTATCGCGCCATGGCGCGCACCCCGCGTTTCCAGGGCTGAGCGCCTTTTCCACGCTCACTTCTTTTCTGGTACGGCCGGCGAACAGCTCTCCGAATTCCGCCCGTTTCGGCGCCGGCCCATGCGGGTGGCCGGGCTTCAGGCAACCGCCGGCTCCGCCGCCCGGACGCAGGCCCGGCCGTCCGCCTTTGCCCGGTACAGCGCCGCATCGGCGCGAGCCACCAGCGCCTCGGCAGCCTCACCGTGACGCGACGCGGCGACGCCGGCCGAGAAGGTCTGCCCCGACGGCATCACCTCCCGCATGCGCTCGACAAGTGTCAGCGCGTCATCGGCCGAAGTTTCCGGCAGCAGCAGGCCGAACTCCTCTCCGCCGTAGCGGTACAGCACGTCGTCGTGGCCCGCCACCTCCCGCCACGCCGTCGTGGCGTCGCGCAGCAGCTGATCACCGGCCTGATGCCCGAAGGAGTCGTTGAACCGCTTGAAGTGGTCCAGGTCGAGCAGCACGACCACCAGAGGCTGCCGCGCACCGACGAGCGTGTGCAGCCGCGCGTCCCAGGAGCGGCGGTTACCGACCCCGGTCAGCCCGTCGTGGGCGGCGAGCTCCGACAGCTCCCGCGCCTGCCGCTCGACCTGCCGGGTCAGACCGGCCATCCGGGTCACCACCAGCAGGAACAACACGACACAGGCCACCCCGATGGGTACGGCCTCGACGTGCCGGCCGGTCAGCGCCTCAGCGAGCAGCAGCGCCGGGGCCAGCAGCGACAGCCCGGCCAGGACAGCGAGGCGGCGCGTGGTCAGCCGGGAGGCCGGCGCGCTGACGACAGCGGTCAGCCGCGGCATCGACGGGTGCAGGGCCGCCGCGCCGAAAGCGGTGTAACTCAGCAGGTACAGATAACCGCCCCAGTAGGTCTGCGTCGCGCCCTGCTCGGCCAGCACGGCGTTGGCCACGTCACCGGCGAGCCAACCGCAAGCGGCGAACAGCAGCAGGTAGAGCGACATGTTGCGGGTTCCGCCGCCCACCAGCAGGCGCACCAGCAGGGTCAGCAGTGCTACATCGCCGAGCAGCCACGCCAGCCGCAGCACCAGCAACGCCACCGGCTGATCCGGCGCGGCCATCACCGGCGTCACCGCGATCAGCCACAGCGGCAGAGCCAGCGCGCTGGCGACGATCGCGGAGTCGATGACCGCCCCGCGCTCGCGGCCGGCCGAGCGGCTGCGGACAACAAGCGCGAGACCGGCCGCCAGGGTCGGATAGGAGATCAGGTAGACGCAGCTCTCCACGATCAGCAGCACCTGCGAGCCCGGATAGGACCAGGTCCGCAGGCAGACGACGATGTCGCCGATCAGGCTGATCTGCAGGGCTGTCCAGATCAGCCACCACGCCGCCGCCGAGCGTGGCCGCTGCCGCAGGACACCCATGAGCATCACGGCGGAGGCGCTGATGCCCACCACCCCGTACATCACGGTCTGCAGCCCCGGGGTGGCGACCGTGTAGAGAAGTGCCAGCACCACGCCGGTGGGCAGATAGACGCGGTACGGCCATTTCACAGGGCCATTGATCGGTCGCTGCGGCCGCCGCCTGAGCCGTTGTGACAGACCTGCCGAGGCCGCTTTTTCAAGGTCGCTTTTCCGAGGTCTTTTGTCGCGGCCGGGCCCGGAATCCATCCCGGCGGTGAAGCGCCTGACCCCTCACTCGGAGAACGGCGGCGGCCCGGAATCCATCCCGGCGGTGAAGAAGAGGATCATCGCGATCTGCAGGGCCAGCCCGACAACACCGCAGGCCAGACCCGCGACGGCCATCGCCCGGTCACCGCCGCGGATCCCCAGCACGCCCAGCACGACAGCCGCCAAACTGGCCGACGCGCCGAGCGGGGTGCAGGCGAACGTCGGAATGGACAGCACGCCGAAGATCAACGCGAGCAGCGGGACCCGGCTGGGCGCCGGCGGCGGAGCCGGATAGACGATGCGCGGCACCGGAAGGTCGTCGACGAGGCGGGCCAGCTCACCCCAGGTGCGCGACGCATAGGCCATGCCGGCGCGCTGGCTGAACTCGTCCACGCTCAGCCGTCCCTCGGCGGTCGCCGCGCTGAGCCGCGCCACGATCCCCTCACGGTCGGCGTCCGACACGCGGATCCGGGAGTGGCGGTCCATGTACTCGAGGTTACAAGCGCTGTTCAAGCTGCGACAACGCCGCCAGCCGTACGTGGCCGGTTATCACCACACCGTGCGAGCCTGCGCCTGACCGCGCCGCGTTGTCCTTTGCCGGGTCGCGCCGCCGGGGTTGCACGGCCTACGGTGCGGGCATGTGGATCGTGGAGCTGACCTTCACCGGCGGACCGGAACGTCTCGCGGCGCGCCCCGCCCATCGCGACCGGCTGGTCGCCCTGCACCGCGACGGCACCGTGCTGATGGCCGGCCCGTACACCGACGACACCGGCGCCCTGATCATCCTCGACGTGCCCGGCCGCGCCGCCGCCGACGCGGTCCTCGCCGCCGACCCGTACTTCACCACACCGGGCGTCAGCGTGACCGACGTCCGCGAGTGGACTCCACTGCCTCTCTAACGACCACTGCCCCTCTGAAGTCCGCTGCCTCTCTAACGACCACTGCCCCTCTGAAGTCCGCTGCCTCTCTAAAGTCCGCTCCGCCGCGTCCGACTAGCCATCGGAGGCGGAGGGAGACGGCGTTGAGCACTGAGCGAGACGAGCACGACCACGGCGACCGGGCCGCCACCGGCTGGATGCGCGGCGCCTTCGCCGCGTTCTACGTAGCGCTGGCGATCACCAACTACGCCACCCTCACCGGCCTCGCCCGGCCGATCATGACCGCCGTGGGTGCCGTGACCGCCGTCGTACTCGGTATGGCCGCAGCAGGCAGGCTCCCACTGCGCCGCCCCGCCGGCAACGTCCTGCTCGCCCTGCTACCGGTGATCGGAAGCGTCGCGCAGGTGGTGATGACCGCCCAGTTGCACTTCACCACCCTGCTCATGCTGGGCCTGGTCTGCATCGGCACAGCGGTACCCTCCCGCCGGATCGCCGCCGCCGCCGGAACTCTCGGCTGCGCCGGCTGGCTGATCGCGATCACCCTTCAGGCCCCGTTGCGCACCGCCGAACTAGGCTTCTACGCCGTCCAACTGACCATCTCGGCGGTCCTGGCAGCCATCCTGCACGAGACCGTACGCCGCCGGCACCGCCAACTCCGCGTAGCCCGCGACGAGGTGGCCGCCGTAGCCGAGCGCTTCACCAGCCTCTTCGAAGCCTCACCCTCCGGCGTAGGCATCGCCGACGAGGACGGCCGCATCGTCGCCGTCAACGCCGCCTTCTGCGAACTCGTCGGCCGCTCCGAGGACGAACTCATCGGCTCCGACAGCGCACCATTCCTTGACACCCCAGCCGATGACTCAGCCGTTGCCGCAACCGGTACCTCAGCCGGAATCGAACGTCGTATCGTCCGCCCCGACGGCACGGAACGCTGGGTGTGGGCGACGGCCGGCCGCAGCCGAAAGTCTTGGACGCTGCTGCAACTCCAGGACATCACCGACCGCCACCTCGCCGAGGCCGCCGTCCACGAATCGGACCGGCTCCTCGCCGCCGTCTCCGCCGCCGCCCGCCGCATCCGCACCGGCGAGGACGCCCGCTCCACGATCATCGACGCCATCCGCGACCTTGCCGAGGCTGACAACGTCACGCTCCTGGAGCCTCCGGGCGGCGGCGGTAGCCGTCACCAAGCCGCACCCACCGAACTGGTAGCAACCGGCGTCGCCGGCGCCGAAGTGCTCGGTACCCGCGTACCCCTCGACGGCACCTCGATGATCGCCCGCGTCTACGGCAGCGGCGAACCGATCTTCCTCGCCGACCCGGCGCTGGATCCCCGGGTGTCTCCGTCACTGCTCAAGCTGATCGAAGGCCGCTCCCTCCTCTGGCAACCCGTCATCGACGACGGCAAGGTCATCGCCGTCCTGGTCGTCGGCTGGAAACGCCACGTCGCATCGGTGAGCGACCACCGCGCCCGCGCCGTAGCCCTGCTCGGCGACGAGACCGCCCTCGCCCTGACGCACGAGAGGCTGCTGCGCCGCCTCGAGCAGATGGCCTTCACCGACTCCCTGACCGGCCTGCCGAACCGGCGTGCCTGGCAGACCCAACTGGCAGCCCTGATGACCGAGTCCCGCCCGCTCGTCGTGGCCATCGCCGACCTGGACCACTTCAAGCACTACAACGACACCTACGGCCACCCCGCCGGCGACGACCTGCTCAGCCGCGCCGCCACCGCTTACTTCCACGAACTGCACGACGGTGACCTGATCGCACGCTGGGGCGGCGAGGAGTTCGTACTGGCTCTACCCGGCCGCACGCCCGCCGAGGCAGCAGCCCTCCTGGACCGGATCCGCCTGGCCACACCCGGCGCGGAGACGTGCAGCATCGGTTACGCCCTGTGGGACACCACGGAAAGCGCCGAGCACCTCCTCGAACGCGCCGACCAGGCCCTTTACGCCGCCAAGAACAACGGCCGCAACACCATCTCCGCCGCCGACCAGGCAGTCACCCTCTCCTGACCGTGCCGTCCACGCCTCACCCCCTCCCCGTCATTCCATTACTGCAGCTTCGCCGCGAACCAGTCGGTGGCGGTGATCAGTTCGTGGGTGATGCCCGGTTCCAATGAGGAGTGCCCGGCGTCTCCCACCATGCGGAGCTCCGCCTCCGGCCAGCGCGTTGCCAGGTCGTAGGCCGTCACCGGCGGGCAGCACAGGTCATATCGGCCCTGCACGATCACGCACGGCAGATGCCGGATGCGATCGACCTCGTCCAGCAACTGCGACTCCGGTTCGAAGAAGCCGCCGTTCACCACGTAGTGAGCCAGGATCCGCCCGGCCGGCAGCGCCATGTCGTCCGCAGTCAGCGTCGCGAGCAGCTCCGGGTCGGGGACCAGCGACGAGATGATCGCCTCCCACCGCATCCAGGTTGCCGCGAACCGTTGCGCCTCGTCCGGGTCGTCTCCGGTGAGCCGCCGGTGATAGGCGCCGAGAACGTCGTCGCGCTCCGCCGGCGGGATGGGTGCGATGAACCTCTCCCACTCCTCAGGCTGGATCCGGTTCAGCCCGTCCTGGTAGCCCCACCGCCGCTCGCTGCTCCGCACCAGGTAGATGCCCCGCAGCACGAGCCCGGTCACCCGGCTCGGATGCTTCTCCGCATATGCCAGGGCCAACGTCGACCCCCAGGAACCCCCGAACACCAGCCACGCGCCGATGCCGAGCGCCTCGCGGATCGTCTCGATGTCGTCGACCAGATGCCAGGTGGTGTTGTCGCGCAACTCGCCGAGCGGGGTGCTGCGCCCCGCGCCCCGCTGGTCGAACAGCACGATCCGATAGCGCTCCGGGTCGAAGAACCGCCGCATGAACGGCACCAGCCCGCCACCCGGCCCGCCGTGCAGGAAGACCACCGGAACGCCGTCCGGGTTGCCGGCCTCCTCCACATGCAGCCGGTGCCCCCCACCGACCTCCAGGAACCGTGTCGCATACGGCTCGATCGGCGGGTAAAGCGTGCGGCGCTCCGAACTCATGAACGGACCCTAGCCGCCACCCCTGACGAAACCGCCGCGTCCGGAACGTACTTGAGGGGCGCCGCAAGGACGCCCCTCAAAAAGCCGAGCCGTCAGCCGCCGAGGCTGCCGGCCGCCGACCGGATTGCCGACGAGAAGTAGCTGACCTGCGTGTACACACCAGGCTTGTTCGGACGGGCACACCCGTCACCCCAGCTCACGATGCCCACCTGAACCCAGGCGTTGGAAGCGTCCCGGCGGAACATCGGCCCACCCGAGTCACCCTGGCAGGTGTCGACACCACCCGACGTGTACCCGGCGCAGATCTCCTCCGCCGCGATCACCTCACCGCCGTACATGGCGCTGGAGTTGCAGGTGGAGTCACTGACGAACGGCACGTTCGCCTTGAGCAGGTAGCGCTGCTGCGAGCCGCCCTCGCTGGCCGCACCCCATCCGGCGATGGTGAACGTCCCCGAGTCGTTGGCGGTGGACGTCGCGATCGGCAGGAAGGCGATCCCGGTGACCGGGCTGGCGAGCCGGATGAACGCCCAGTCGTCGCCGTTGCCGTTGTAGCCCGGCGCGCGGTAGACGTAGTTGGAGCGGCGGGTGATCCGCGTGCTGGACTGCAGGTCGACCGACCCGAGTGTGGCGGTGATCGAGGTGTTGCTGCCGGTCCGGCTCACGCAGTGCGCTGCGGTCAGCACGAGCGTCGAGCTGTAGAGCGCTCCGCCGCAGCCCATCGACAGGCGCACCATCCACGGGAACTCACCCTGGGCGGCGCGGGTGCCACCTACAACATACGGCGTGACGTCGTCAGCCGTGGCCGCACCGGGTGCCGCCAGCACGCCCATGGTCGCCGCGGTGAACGCGGCAGCCACCGTCGCCAGAAGGGATCGCCATCTGCGCATCCAGGTCCTCCTCAGTCGGGGCGTGCCCGGTGGGGAACGCCGCTGAGGGGAGCCTCGCATCAATTAATCGAAATATGTATATCTCAGGTCGCTCATACCGTGCGCACGAGTGGCCCGAAACCTGGCCGACATCAGAATAGGAACAGGCAGAAGTCACTGCGGATCATCGAGGATGCGCGACAGGGTCCGCTGACCGATCCTGCTCATCACCGGATTGCTCGTCTCGTAGAACCACACCAGCCCGAGTGACTGCTCGAACGCCCACGCCTGCCCGCGCGCCCACGTCAGGTCATCGCATCCCAGATCGGCGCGCAGCCGCTGCCTCGGCCCGTGTTCCAGCAGGTGCCACGCACTGGTCAGATCCAGCGCCGGGTCCGCCGGCCGGAAGCCGCCGACATCCAGAACACCGGTCAGACGGCCTTCGGCCACCAGGACGTTGCCGGGCATGAGGTCACCGTGCGTCATCACGTCACCGTCACTCCCGCGGGGCAACTCACGCATGCGATTCCAGATCTGACCGAGTTGGGGTACGGGTAACAGCTTCCCACTCTTCCGGAGACACGTCCGCACCCAGTCGGCATGACTCTCGATCACGCCACCGCGCCCCCGCCCGGCGAACGTGCGCCCACCCGTCCCGACCGCCCGCATCCCGCTGATCAGTTCGGCGAGGTCACCGGCGAACTCCCACGACCCGCCGGGGTCCTCGTCCGTCGCGATCGTCCCGGGCAGCCAGGTCTGCACCGACCATGGCAACGGGTAACCGAACCCGGGTTCACCGAGCGCGACCGGCTCCGGCGTGGCGAAACTCGTCCGGGAGAAGAGGAGTCGTCCCGCGTACATCTCGCTCTGAAGCTCGCGCCGGATCTCCTGGATGTCATCGTCCTCGCCCGCCAGGGGAAAGCGGGCCGTCAGGCCCTCACCGATCCGGAAGATCGCGTTGACGGTGCCGGCGGAGCGGACCTGCCTGACCGGCAGGTCCGCCCACTCGGGGAACTGGTCCGCGAGCAGATTCCGGACGGTTTGTTCGGAGATTCGCACGCGGGGGAGTATCCGTCAGCAGTACGTGGTCTGCTTCCCAATTACCTTGTACGGGCAGTCGGCTACCTCGGCGAGCAGCAGCGCGGCTTCCCGGTTGCGCGAGGTCTCGCGGGTGATGACGCTGGCCGGCGGGTAGAAGCCGCCGCCCGACGCGCTGCCCGGGTAGAGCTCGAACGTGTAGGCGAAGATCTTGTAGGTGCCCCACAGCCAGTCGAGCGAGTCACCGTCGGTGATGTACAGATCGCTTGACTGCTGCGGCGTGTAACCGTTGGTGCCGGCCATCTGGCGGCCGAACGTGGCGAGCGCGTTGGCGTCGTCGGCGGTCATGCCGGTGCTGGTGTTCGCGGTGGTGTGGCCGTAGGGCCAGAGCACCAGCTGCGAGTAGGAGTGGAAGTCGATGGCGGCCTTGATCTGCTGCTTGCCGCCGACCACGCGGCTGTTGACGAAGTCGCGGATGACGCGGGTCTCCGGTGCGGAGAACGCGGACGGCCCGCGGTAGGTGGCCGACGAGGTGCTGCCGGACGAGCCTCCGCAGCAGCCCCAGCGGTAGCCGTAGTTGCGGTTGAGGTCGGTGCCGACGTTGCTCGAGCCGCTGTTGGGCTGCCGGTTCTTGCGCCATGAGCGGTAGCTGCCGGAGGCGATGTCGTATTCGACGCCGTCCGGGTTGACCATCGGGATGATCCAGAGTTCCCGGCTGTTGACGATGTTGCGCACCCGGGTGTCGCCGGCGTAGCCGCTGGTGAACTGGTTGAGCAGGTAGAGCGCCTGCTCGACGGTGAGGTGCTCGCGGGCGTGGTGGTTCGCGTCGAACAGCACCTCCGGCTCGGCCTCGTCGGTGGCGACGTTGTCAGAGATCTTCACCGCGACGATGTCGCGTCCCTCGTAGGACTTGCCGAGCACCCGCTTGCTGGCGATCGCCGGGAAGGCGGCGACGACCCGGTTGATCTCGGCGTTCGTCTCGGCGTAGTTGTGGTAGGCCGAGTCGGCGGGCGGGAAGTCGAGCGTGCCGACGCCCGCGTCCACCTCCTTCACCGTCCACCCGAGCTTGCGCAGCCGGCTGACCTCGGCGCCGGTGGCGGTCACCGTCGCGACGCCGTGGTCGATGTCCTCGATCGCCACACCGGTGCGGGCGATCGTGTTGCGGTGCGCCTGCGTGCGTACGTCATAGATCTCGTATTCGGCGGCGGGGTCCTGCGCGGGTCCCGCTCCCGCGGGAGAGGAGGCGGTGAACGCCCCTGTCACGCAGAGCGCGACCGCGGCGAAGGCGGCGAGGGAACGTCGTCTCATGAACGACCTCCGGGGGTCGGGGAATGGTTACCTCACCCCACCACCGGAAATCGAAGAACAGCAATGCACGCGGGCATGCCAATACACCCCTGATGCCGGTGTGATGACAGCCCGGGTGCGGTCTTCAATGAGCAATTTTCAACCTGGCATCGGGCCTGAAGCTGCCGGGCCGTTGTGCGGCGCCGGCGACCGAGGCCCTCGCCACGTTGAAAAAGGCTCAGTAGATGGCCGGCCAGCGCTGCCTGCGCCTGCGCCGTGCGGCGGCCGCGGCCCGCAGTGCGGGCCACAACCGCAGGCGGCGTCTGCTGTCCGCCGCGGCCAGCAGCATGGCGAGCTCGCGCCGCTCGCCGTGCGGTACCAGGGCGATCACGATGATGAGCGGCACCGCGGCTGCGGCCAGCTCGGCGAACAGGAAGAAGGCGACAAGCATGGACGCGAGACCGACGACGGCGACTGTGGACACGGTTGTCCCCTTCGGCTAATGGCTGATCATGGCGGCCAGGACCAGGACGAGGGCCAGGCCGAGGGTGAGGAACACGGCTGCTGCCGCGGCGACCGTCTCGACGATCGTCCCGATCGGTTCGAGGGCGCGCTTGACATACCTGATCGCGACGACGAGGCACAGCGCTGCCAATGTCAGGAAGAGCAGTGATTGATCACCGAGGAGCGGCAACTCCGGTAGCGATATTTTGACCATGAATGCCACCAAGGGCGTGATGGGCTTCTTGTCTTCTCAGCATCTATGCGACCCACGTGAATTTCCATCGATATTCAGTGGATGCGAATTCGCTACGCATAACTCCTGATCAGGAACATGGCTGGTGGGTATGATGCAGATTGCCAGCAGGCATGTCCGATGTTCGAGTTACTGGTGGTACTAAGGAGTGGTTTCTGGTTCTTTGCCGCGCTGAAATGGTCTGATGTGAGGCCGTTTCACCTTGACCATCCACGATGAGTGAATATAGTGTGCGCGTGACTTCCGTCTTCACTTCAGCCAGCGTGCTCATCGCCCTCGCTGTCGTCGCCCTGGTGGCCATCCGCTTCTTCTTCGCCGGGCGTCCCGCCGCCTCGGCCGGCGACATCAGCCCCGCATTCACGCTGCGGCCGATCGCCAACCTGTGCAGTGCAGGCTCGTGCCCGACGGTTTACGAGTTCGACGCCGACCAGCGGCGGGACTCCGGTCGGCTCATCGTCCAGGGTTTCACCGTCTCGGCCGCCCAAGCGGGCATCGACGTGCCGGACGGCGAGGCGCTGGTCGAGGTGCCGCTCGACCTTCTGAAGGAAGCTTTGCAAAAACTGGCCTGATCGACAGGATTGAGGGGTGCCGATCACCATGGATGGTGTGCCCCTCGACCAGGAACCCGTCGGTGCCGTCCTGG
Organism: Actinoplanes sp. GCM10030250; assembly: GCF_042666575.1. NCBI lineage: Bacteria > Bacillati > Actinomycetota > Actinomycetes > Micromonosporales > Micromonosporaceae > Actinoplanes > Actinoplanes sp. GCM10030250. The sequence goes on from NZ_JBHTDO010000023.1 coordinate 74,687, forward strand.
CCCAGATGCGCCGAGCCCAGCGGCTCACCGGCGCCGAGCTGGCCGACATGGTCGGCATGAGTCAACCCAAAATCAGCCGTATCGAGCGGGGTCGGGGCCTTCCCGACCCCGAGGATATCGGTGCCATCGCCCGTGCCCTCGGCGCCGACGACAGGCTCGTGCGGTCCCTGATGGAGCGGGCCGAACGCTCGCACGACCGGATGACCGACTGGCGTCCCACCTCCGCCGGCCTCGCCAGCCGCCAGGAGAGCATGGCCGACTGGGAAGCCGCCGCCGAGGTCATCCGTGACTTCCAGCCCGCCGTCCTCGGCGGACTGCTGCAAACTTCCGGGTACGCCCGAGCGGCCCTGCTGTCCTTCCAGCGCCTGGTCACCACCGCCGACGACAGCGTCGAGACGGCCATCCTGAGCGCCGTCACCGCCCGCATCCGGCGGCAGGAGATCCTCGCCGACCCGGCCAAGTCGTTCCGGTTCGTCCTCACCGAGGCGGTGCTGCGTAACCGGCTCTGCCCGCCGGCCGAGATGCTCGCCCAGATCGCCCACCTGCGGGAACTCTCCACCCGCCCGAACGTGCACCTCGCTGTCATCGAGGAGGGCGTTCCGGTCGACCTGCCGCCGCTGCACGGGTTCACCCTGCTCGACGACACCCTCGTGGTCATCGACGTCTACAACACCGGCCTGATCACCCGCGGCCGCAACGATGTGGGCCGCTACCGCCAGGTGTTCGATCTCTTCCGGAGCAACGCCACCGAAGAGGTGCACCCGCTGCTCGACAAGTACGAGGCCCACTACATCGATCAGCTGCGGTCGCGGTCCACCGACCAGCCCTGACCCTTACGGCTGCGGTGCGGCGTCGGGCAGGTCCGCCGTCCGGTGACCGGTGGGGTCGACCAGGTCCGGTGCCATGCTGCCGCCGTGCGCCTCCTGCTCGGGGTGCTCCTGCTCCGGGTGGGTCTGCTCGGAGACGTCGGCCGAGCCGGGACCATCCTGCGTAGTGAACTCGGCAAAATTATCGGGGTTCTGATCACTCATGATCGACCTGTACCCGTTACGGCGCCGCTGACTCCTCACCGAGGTCCTTGCGCATCTGCTGGGTGGTGACCCGATAGCCGGCCGTCTCGTAGAGGTGGATGGCGGTGGCATTCGACCCGAAGACGTTGAGCTCCAGCGCCTGCGCGCCGTGCTCGCGGGCCACCGCCTCACCGGCCCGCAGCAGAGCCCGGCCCAGCCCACGACCCCGGTGCTCAGCGGCCACCTCGATGTCATAGAGGAAGGCACAATCGGGTACGCCTCGCGGATGGGTCAGCCCGATCCAGATCCGCCCGACCGGGGTGCCGTCCCGCTCGCCGATGAGCAGCAGCATGCCGGGGGTGGCCAGGCCCTGCGGCAACCAGCCCCGCTGCCCCTCGCGGGCCTTCTCCAGAGCCTCGTCCTCGGTCCAGGTGCCCGAGGCGACCTGCTCGGCGGCGAACTCGGCGGCCGTCTCCTCGAACCACACGTCGTACTCGTCCTGGCGGGCGGCCCGTACCGTAACGTCGCTCACGCTGCGCCTCCTGCCTGCCGTGACATCATCGGCCGATGATCGCGCATCCCGGATTGCGGTTCACCGACCACATTGTCACCGTCCCGCTCGACCATCGCCGGCCGGACGGGGACACCATCGAGGTCTTCGCCCGCGAGGTGGTCGCCGCGGACCGGATCGGTGATGACCTGCCCTGGTTACTGTTCCTGCAGGGCGGCCCGGGTGGCAAGTCACCGCGGCCGTTGCGCGCCGAGGCGTGGATCGGCCGCGCGGTGCGTACCCACCGGGTGCTGCTGCTCGACCAGCGCGGCACCGGGCGCAGCACACCGATCAGCGCCCGCACCGTGCGCGACGTGCCGGCCGAGCAGCTTGCCGCGTACCTCAGGCTGTTCCGCGCCGACAGCATCGTCGCCGACGCCGAGATCCTGCGCGAGCGCGTCGCCGGCGGCGCGAAGTGGGACACACTCGGGCAGAGCTACGGCGGTTTCGTCACGATGGCCTACCTGTCGGCGGCACCGCAGGGCCTGCGGACCTGCTACATCACCGGCGGGCTGCCGGGCCTGACCGCGACCGCCGACGACGTGTACGCCCGAACCTATCCGCGGGTCGCCGCGAAGAACGCCGAGTTCTACCGGGCGTTCCCCGGCGACGCCGCGATCGTGCGCGCGATCGCCGGCCACCTGTCCACCACGGATGTGCGCCTTCCGGACGGCGACCGGCTCACCGTCGAGAGACTGCGGGTGCTGGGCAGCGCTTTCGGGATGAGTTACGGGTACGCCCAACTGCACTGGCTTCTCGACGAGGCCTGGCACGGCCCGGAGCTGTCGGACACGTTCCGCCACGAGGTGATGCGGCTGACCGGTTTTGTCGACACCCCGCTGTTCGCGCTCCAGGAGTACACGTACGGCCAGGGCGGCCGGCCCACCGCGTGGGCGGCTTCTCGGGTCATGCAGCAGCTTCCCGCGTTCGACGCCGACGCCGAACCGCTGCTGTTCACCGGCGAGATGATGTACCCCTGGATGTTCGAGCAGATCTCCGCACTGCGCCCGTTCGCCGCCGCCGCGGACCTGCTCGCCGCCGCCGACGACTGGCCCGCCCTGTACGAGCTGGACCGTCTCGCCGCCAACGAGGTCCCGGTCGTCGCCGCCGTCTACGCCGACGACATGTACGTCGACGCGGGCCTGTCGCTGGAAACGGCCGCGGCCGTCGGCAACGTGCGCACCTGGGTCACCAACGAGCATGAGCATGACGGCCTGCGTACCGGTGGCGTGGAGGTCCTGGGCCGGTTGATGGACATGGCCGCCGGGCTCCGCTGACTGCCTCCTGGTCAGGGCAGGACGACGAGCTTGCCGACCGTGTGCCGGCGTGCCAGGTCCACGTAGGCCCGCGGGCCTTCACCGAGGGAGTAGGTGCGGCCGATCGTCGCCGTGAGGTCGCCGCCGGTGGCGAGATCGGCGACCTCGCGCATCCCGCCCAGCCTGCCGTCGGTGTCCAGCACCAGGTCGAACGTGATGTCCTCGCGTGCGGCCCACTCCTGCCGCGGTACCGGGAAGGTGATCGTGTAGAGGCGGCCACCCGGGCGCAGCGTGCGGGCGACGCCGGCGAGCTGGTCGCTCGGCAGCACCAGGTTGAGGGCGACATCAACGCCGGTCACGTCACCGGCCTGCGCGTACTCGACGACCTGATCGGCGCCGAGCCCGCCCAGCAGTTCGTCGTCGCCGGGACGGCCGGTGGCGATGATGTGGGCCTTCGCGGCACGCAGCAGCGGCAGAACGGCGGTGCCGACCCCGCCGGTCGCGCCGACAACCAGAACTGTCTCGCCGGGCTGGATCGCTGCGGTCAGCGCGAGGGCGCGGGCGGTGAGACCGGCGGTGCCCAGAGCGGCCGCATCGGCGGGGGAGAGGCCGGCGGGCCGCCGCGTGATGAACGGGGTGTCCGCCTCCATCACCGCGAACTCGGCGAGGGTGCCGGTGCCCAGCGAGGGCCGCTGCCGCCCGGCGATCGGCCGCAACGCCCGCGGCATGGCGTGCCCGAACAGCTCGTCACCGGCCTGGAAGGCGGTCACACCCGGTCCGGTCTCGGTGACGGTGCCGGCGAAATCGTTGCCCAGCACGTGCGGGAACGGCAGCTCCACCATGGCGCGCATGTCACCCGCGGCCAGTTTGAGGTCGACCGGGTTGAGGGCGGCCGCTGCTATCCGTACCCGAATCTGCCCTTGACCTGGTCTTGGCACCTCGACGTCGGCGACCGTGAACAGCTCCGGTGGGCCATATCCCGTGGCGACGACAGCCTTCATTCCCGCACCCCCATAAGCGGACCGCTCGGTCAGGTTACGGTGCGACCGTAGCCATAACCGGACCGCACGGTCAACTTATTAGGATCACGGTATGCGAGCCGACGCCGCCCGGAACCGGGCCCTGCTCCTGGCCGCGGCCGAGGCCGCCTTCGCCGAACACGGCCTCGACGTCTCGGTCGCCGACATCGCCCAGCGCGCCGGCATCGGCAAGGGCACCGTCTTCCGTCACTTCCCGACCAAGGAAGACCTGCTCGCCGAGGTCATGCTCGACCGCGTCCACGCCCTCACCGGTACCGGTGAGCGGCTGCTCACCGCCGAGGATCCCGGTGCCGCCCTGCTGGAGTTCCTCACCCTGGCCGCCGACCGCCAGCAGCAGCACGACCTCTCCGTGCTGCGCGACGCCCCCGCCGTCAACGAACGCCTCGCCGGAGCCCGGATCCGGATGTTCGGCCTGATCGACGCTCTGGTGGACCGCGCCCGCGAGGCGGGCGCCATTCGCACCGACGTCACCGGGACTGACGTCGCCCTGCTGATGTGCGCACCCGGGCACGTCGCCGCTTTCGCCCCGCACGGGGGCCCGGATCTCTGGCGCCGCTACCTGGCCATCATCTTCGACGGCCTGCGCCCCGAGGGCGCCCGGCCCCTGCCGGTGCGGGCGCCGAGCCTCGGCTGAGCAACGGCAGTGATCGGTGCTACCACGAAGCCCCGTTGGTCCTGACCTTCCATACCGGCGTGTTCAGGACCAATTCGGCGTAAATCGCGACCATGCTAGGCCGTCCAAGGTGCAACCCGACCTTTTCCGCGAAGTTGCCCACCACCGATTCTGGCTTACTCCAGCGGAGGACGGTTCTGTTCTGAGAGTCTGACCTCAGTCGACCTGACCCATATGTCCGAGCTGATCGTCCATCGGAGGGAGCTGCGCAGCCGGACGAAAGGACGGCCAAGATGGGTCAAGAAGACGAGAGCACGAGGGGTCACCGCTTCGGGCGGTGGCTGCGAAGCAACGCGACAACGATCACCGCGGTGGCCACCGTGGTGGCCACAGTCGCCAAGCTGATCAGCTCGTGCTCGGGAGGAGGCCCCACCTAGCGGCGGGACTCCATCACGGCGCGGGGCCGCTCAGCTTGCCAGGCGGGCGGCCCCACGCTCCAACTGCCCATTCCCGGTTCGTGGACGGGAGCTGGCCATTCCCGGTTCGCCAAACGGGAGGAGGCCCCGCCAAGCGGCGAGGCCTCCATCAATCAGCGAACCCGCTCAGCTCTTGCCAGGCGGGCGGGAACGCCGACGTTTCTCTGGTCGTCGATGACGCCGAGCGCCGTCGATGACTGAACCCTGACCGTACCCATCGGGTAGCACAAGCCGCAGCCCTTAGGGGTTATGCACCTTTCGCACGTTAACCCAGCTTGCGTCGTTTTGCGGCTCGTTGGCCCCGGGCGTCACCGAGCGGGTGCGCCAGGCCCGCGATCTGTACGGCTACGGGCCGATCCGCGCCGCTGCGCTGATCGGCCTGCTCCCGGCCCTTGATCGCCGGTCGAAGCTCGCTTTTCCTGCCGTGATGATCGGCTCGGCACAGGTTCCGGACAGAGCTTTCCGAGGGTTCTCTGAGGTTCGCGCCGTGGTTTGCAGCGCTGCAACGCGCTATTGTCCTATCGAAGTTCATCGATACGTAACCTGTGGGTCGGAGCGAATTCATCCGAAAGCTCCGGCCGAACGGCTCGGGAGGTCGCCCCACTATGCCCCGGCTCGCACTGTTCGCGATAGATCTCGTCGCGGTGACCCTGTTGGTATTCGGCCTCTACTTCCCCCGCCACCGGCGCCGGGACCTGGTGGTGGCCTACCTCGGTGTCAACGTCGGAGTGCTTGCCGTCGCCGGTTCGCTGAGTTCCAGCACGGTCGGCGCGGGGCTCGGGCTGGGCCTGTTCGGCGTGCTGTCGATCATCCGGCTGCGCTCCACCGAGCTGGACCAGCACGAGGTGGCCTACTACTTCTCCGCGCTCGCGCTCGGCATCCTCGGCCCGCTCAGCGGCGGACCGCTCTGGATGAGCCCCGCGCTGAGCGCGCTGATCCTCGTCGTCATGTACCTCGGTGACCATCCACGGCTGTTCCGCACCTACCACCGGCAGGTCATGGTCCTCGACACGGCGCTCACCGACCAGGTGGCCCTAGTCGCCCAACTCGAGCGGATCCTCGGCGCACGCGTACACGCGGCGACCGTCGAGCGGATCGATCTGGTCAACGAGACCACCGTGGTCGAGGTGCGTTACTCGTACCCCCAGAATCGGCACACGGCGGCACTCGCGGACGCGCGCTGATGAGCGCGCCCACCCACCTGGATGCGATCTGTCTGGCCGAACTGACCGAGAAGGCCGAGCTGCAGACCCGGGTGGATCGCAAGTACCTGCTGCCGGTGGCCGCCGCGCAGAAGGTGCTGTCCGAGCTTGACCCGTGCACCCGGGTGCTGGAGATCGACGGTATGCGTAACTTCCGGTACCGCTCGGTCTACTTCGACACCCCTGACCTGGTCAGCTTCCGGCTCACCGCGCATCGGCGGCGGCGCCGGTTCAAGATCCGGACGCGGACCTATCTGGACTCGGCGTTGTGCTGGCTGGAGGTCAAGACCGAGGGCTACCGCGGGGGTACGGTCAAAAACCGCCTGCCCTACGAACCCGGCCACGACGACACGGTGGTGCCCGGCCGCTGGTTCGTCGACGACGTGCTCGGCGACTGCACCGGCCTCAGCTTCGCGCCGACCCTGCTCACCCACTACCGGCGCACCACCCTCTACCAGCCGGCCGGCAACTCCCGGGCGACCGTCGACACCGAGCTGACCTGGACCGCCACCGACGGGCGCGAACTGAGCCTGCCGGGCGTCGCGGTGATCGAGACGAAGACCAGCTCGGCGGTCTCCCCGGTCGACCGGCTGCTCTGGGCCTGCGGGCACCGCCCGGTCAGCCTCTCCAAATACGCCACCGGGCTGGCCGCGCTGCGCCCCGACCTGCCCGCCACACCCTGGCGCCGGCTGCTCCGCCGGCACTTCACCGCCTGACCCCGCACCGCCTGACCCCGCACCGCCTGACCCCGCACCGCCTAACCCCGCACTGCTTGACCCCACATCGACGGCCCCATCCGCGGTGCCCGAAAGGGATCCCCCGCCGCGCTTTCCGATATCGCCGAACCACCGGACAAAAGGACCGACCATGCCCAGATTCCCCCGGCTCGCCGTCCCCGCCGTGCTCACCGCCACCGCCCTCGCGGCCTGGGTGGCACCCGCCCCCGCGTTCGCCGCAGGACCTGGCGCCGCCGCCGCGCTAGCCGCCAACCAGGCCTCCCACCTGGACGCCGCCGACCTCACCTGGAACGAATCCGCCGTCGCCACGGTCACCCTGACCGGTACGAGCGCCACCACCACCAGCCCGAACGTGACCGTTTCCGGCAGCACGGTGACCGTCACCGCCGCCGGCACCTACCGGTTCAGCGGCTCGCTCACCAACGGCCAGATCGTGGTCAACAGCACCGGCACCGGCCTGGTCCGGCTGATCCTCAACGGCGTCACCGTCACCGGCAGCACCGGCGCGATCAACGTCGTCGCCGCCGACGAGGTACTGCTGTTCCTCCAGGCCGGCAGCACCAACCGGCTCACCGACGGCACCGCCTCCGCGGACGGCCCGATCGCCTCGGCCGCCGACCTGACCATCGCCGGCACCGGCAACCTGACCGTCACCGGCAACGCCAACGACGCCATCAACGCCAAGGACGGCCTGGTCATCGCCGGTGGCACGATCACCGCGACGGCACCGGACGACGCGATCCGCGGCCAGGACTACGTGATCGTCAGCGGCGGCACGATCACCGCGACCGCCGGCGGCGACGGCCTCAAGTCCGACAACGCGGAGGACGCCACCCGCGGGTATGTGGCGGTCACCGCCGGAACCGTCAACGTCACCTCCACCGGCGACGCGCTGACCGGCTCGACCGACGTGATCGTCAACGGCGGCACCATCACCGCGAAGTCCGGCGGCGGCAGCACCGTCACACCCGGTGACGCCTCGGCGAAGGGCCTCAAAGCCGGCGTGCTGTTAGTGATCAGTGAGGGCCGCACCACTGTCGACGCCTCCGACGACGGCCTGCACTCCGACGCGGCGCTGACCGTCGACGGTGGCACCACGACGGTCGCCACGGGAGACGACGGTGTGCACGCGGAGAAGAACGTGACCGTTTCCGGCGGCACGGTCAACGTCACCAAGTCGTACGAGGGCGTCGAGGGCCTGAAGGTGCTCGTCACCGGCGGCAGCGTGTCGGCGACCGCTTCTGATGATGCGGTCAACGCCTCCGACCCGGCCTACGGCGAGATGCAGAACTCGCCGAACGCGCTGATCTCGATCACCGGCGGCACCGTCGTGGCCAGCGGCGGCACCGACGGCCTGGACTCCAACGGCGCGCTGACCCTCGGCGGAGGCACCGTCGTGGTCGCGGGCTCGGCGACCCGCGGCGGCGGCGAGGGCGGCCTGGACTCCAACGGCGCGCTCACCATCACCGGCGGCACGCTGATCTCCTCCGGGATCAGCGCCACTACCAGCACCCTGCCGAGCTCGGGGCAGGGCTGGGTGTCGGTCACCTTCAGCGCGAACCAGCCGGCGGGCACGGTGGTCCATCTCGCCACCACATCGGGTACGCAGATCGCGTCCTACCAGCCGGCAAAGGCCTTCCGCGGCGTGGTCTTCTCTTCGAGCCAGATCAGCAGGGGTACGACGTACGCGATCCGCACCGGCGGGACAGTCTCCGGGACTGCGGTCGGCGGCGGCCTCTACACCGGCGGCACCCTGTCCGGCACCCAGGTCATGACAGTCACCGCCGGCACCCGCTGACCCCGCCCCGCCCCGCGCCGCGCCGCGCCGCCCCGCGCCGCCCCGCCCCGCGGTCATGCCACCCCGCCCCGCCCCGCCCCGCGGTCATGCCACCCCGCGCCGTGCCGCGGCGTGGGGCGGCTTTCCCGCCGGTCGGCCGGCGCCAACGTGGGTAGACGCACACACAACACGATCGTGTGCGTCTACCCACGTCATAGGCCCTATCAGCTCGCACGCAACCCCAACGTGTGCGCCTATTAGCGCCGCCGTTCCACAACTCGCCCGGAGCACAGCGAAACAGCGGGGACAATGGGAACCGGCGGGGAAATGGGGCCGGGGAAGAGTGGGGATCGGGGGAGCGGTATTGGTTTCGAGGCGGTGACCGGACGCCGGGGCGTGAGCGAGTCGCGCCGGGCCGAGTTCCGCCAGGTGCCCCCAGCGGGGGCGGGACAGTTCTTGCGTACGTCATCGGTGTTGATCTGGGTCTTGTTCCGGGTCTGCCATGCGCAGAAAAAGTGCCATCCCGAATGGATGGTGGTGGCAATCTCGAGCGCATGACGTTTTCGGTGCAGGCGACGCCCAAGGATGCCGCTTCCTGGCTCGAACTCGCCGTCCGGTGTGAGCAGGCGGGTTTCGACACGCTGCAAGTTCCCGATCACCCCGGCTCCTGCGCCGCACCGTCCGTGGCGCTCGCCGCCGCCGCAGCGGTCACCAGCAGGATCCGGCTGGGCGCCTACGTCTCGAACGCCGGAGTGCGCGAACCGATCCACCTCGCCGTCGACGTCGCCACCCTCGACGTGATCTCCGGCGGACGCGCCCGCCTCGGCCTCGGCGCCGGCCACACCCCCGCGGAATGGCAGGCGATCGGGAAGGAGCGGCCCACCGTCGCCGGACGCGTCGACCGCTGCATCGCGGTCGCCGAAGCGGTCCAGGCGCTGCTCGCCGGCGACACCGTGACCCGTGACGAGCCGCACCTCACCATGATCGAGGCCAAGCTGGAGACGCCTCGGCCGGTGCAGGAGCGGATCCCGCTGACCATCGGCACCGCCAACTCGCGGATCCTGCGCTGGGCCGGCGCGCACGCCGACGTCGTCGGTCTCAGCGGCCTGGGCCGGACGCTGGCGGACGGCCACCGGCACGAAGCACGCTGGCGCACCACCCAGGTCGACCAGCAGGTCGAACACGTCGTCACCGGAGCCGGCGGGCGCACCGATCCTCCGCAGCTCGAAGCGCTCGTGCAGATTGTCGAGATCACCGACGACGCCGAGGCGGCCGCCGCGCCGCACGCCGAAGAACTCGGGATGCCGGTGGCGGAACTGCTCGAAGCGCCGTTCGTGCTGATCGGCACGGTGGCGGAGATCCGCGCCGCGATGGTCCGCAACGAGAAGCGGTGGGGGATCACCCGCTACGCGATCCGCGCGGCCGTGCTCGACGCGGTCGAACAGCTGATGGTGTGAACGTAAGGTCCGAATATCGCTAGTCAGCGGGCCGGTCGGCAGGGTTGGCTCAGGGGATGGCCTCGTCCAGCGCATCTCCACCCAGCAACCCAGCTCTACCCAGCAACCCAGCTGCGTCCAGCAGTACAGCTTCGCCGAGCAGTGCGGCTCCGCCGCGCAGTGCGTTGGCCGCCGCGACCGTCACCGTCGTCCTGTGGGCTTCGGCGTTCGTCGGTATCCGCGCCGCCGCGCCGCACTTCCACCCGGGTTCGCTCGCGCTGGGCAGGCTGCTCGCCGGTGCCCTCACGCTGCTGATCTTCCTGGCGATCAGGCGGCAGGGCCTGCCTCCTCGCGCTGCCTGGCCGGGCATCGCGATCTCCGGGGTGCTCTGGTTCGGCGTCTACATGGTCGCCCTGAACTGGGGTGAGCAACTCGTCGACGCCGGCACCGCCGCGATGGTCGTCAACGTCGGCCCGGCAGTGATGGCTCTGCTCGCCGGCTGGCTGCTCAACGAGGGCTTCCCGCCGCGGCTGCTCGCCGGGATCGCCGTGTCGTTCGCCGGCACCGTCGTGGTCGGCCTCTCCATGTCCGAAGGTGGTCGTTCCTCGATCCTCGGCGTCCTGCTCTGCCTGGTCGCCGCCGTCACGTACGCCGCCGGAGTGGTCGCTCAGAAACCCGCCCTGCGGCACGCCTCCGCGTTGCAGGCCACCACGTTCGGCTGTGTCATCGGCGCCGTGGCCTGCCTACCGTTCGCCGGCCAGTTGGTGTCCGATATTGCCTCCGCGCCACTCGGGGCGACCCTCAACGTCATCTACCTGGGCGTGTTCCCCACCGCGATCGCGTTCACCACCTGGGCATACGCCCTTGCACGGACCACCGCGGGCAAGATGGGCTCCACGACGTACGCCGTGCCGGTCGTGGTGATCGTGCTGTCCTGGGCGTTGCTCGGCGAGGTCCCCGGCCTGTTGACCATGGCCGGCGGTGCCCTGTGCCTGGCCGGTGTGGCGGTCTCCCGCAGCCGCCCGATCTCGCGCCGCCGCGCCCGCGAATCGGCTCCCGCAAAGTAATGGGGGAGGCGCTGAGCGTGACGGTCGTCTAAGTTGGAACATTGTGGCATTTGCGGGAACCTGGACGATCCGAGTGGCCGGCGACAACTGCCGCTGGTGCGACCATTGCCGGCCGGACGAGACCGATTTCGGCATCCGCGTGTTCAGCGGCCAGGTCAGCGACACGTACTTCGCCCGCCGCGCGTTCGTCCGTGGCTATGTCGTGGTCGTCTGGCGGGGCCGGCATGTCGTGGAGCCGATGGACCTGACCGTGGGTGAGGCCGGCCAGTTCCATCACGAGACGATGCTTGTCGCCCGCGCCCTCCGGGACTGCTTTCGACCGGCGAAGATGAACTATCTGACGATGGGTAATTCGGAGCCGCACCTGCACACTCATGTCACCGCCAGGTACCCGGGGGATCCGGGGGACGGCGGGCCGCTTCCGGCCACGGAGCCGCCGCTTCTGGACGAGATCCAGTGGCGCAGGGACGCTGCGGCGGTGCGTGCGCTTTTGTGAAACCGCTTTCGGTACGACCGAAGGCTGCACCAAGACCATTCAGTCCACCCGGCGCCCTGTCCACACAGCGCTTTGTTCACGCGGCCGCGGACGCGACCGCCGGCTGGTTGGTCGCGCCCGCATGGCGGCAGGCTGTGCCCACTACTTCAGGCGATGAACCGTTTGGCTTCTTCGCGGGCCCGGGCGTGGGCCTCGCGGCGCCCGGCTTCCGCATCAGCGGTGGCGAGATTCGGCCGGAAGTGAATCGAGCTGATCTCCCGAATACCGGCCCAGCGCAGCCAGTCCTCCAGATAGGGCGCCTGAAAATCAGACCCGAACGCCGGCCCGCGACCCGGCCCGTAAACCGCGCTCGTGTAGACCACCGCCGCCCGCTTACCGCGCAGCAGCCCGCTGTAGCCACGCTCGGGGTCGAACCCAAAAACCAGCCCAGGCTGGCTGATCACGTCGATGAACTGCTTGAGGATGTACGGCACCCCGCCGTTCCACATCGGCACACTGAACAGGTATCGATCAGCGGCATCGAACCGGCGGAAGGTGTCGATCGCGGCATTCCAAGCGTCGGCGGCGGCCCCTTGGGGTTCCTCGCCGGCGAACACAGCCATCTTGGCGGCTGCCGCGTCAGGCCCGAACGCTGGCAGGGTGCCGTCCCACAGGTCGTAGTGCTCGACGGGCAGTTCCGGATTCACCTCCCGCACGGTGTCGAGGAAGGTGTCGGCGACAGCGAGGGACTCCGACTTCGGGCCTCGCGGTGACGCCGAGATGTGCAGCAGCTTGCTCATGACAGCTCCTCTGATGCCGGCCCGCAACTTAAATGCGTGCGCACGCACATTCTTATTCCGATGCGTGCGCACGCACAAGAGTTCGCTAGCCTGAGGTGATGAGCGACACCGACGTAGCCGCCTGGGCGGCCCTGCTCCGAGTCCACGCGGCCCTGGTCCCCGTCCTCGACCGCGAGTTGCAGGCCGCCTGCGGACTACCGCTGACCTGGTACGACGTACTCCTCGAACTGAAGTACGCCCCGAATGGCCGCCTGAGCATGGGCGAACTGGGCGACCGGTCCGTGGTCAGCCGCAGCCGTGTCAGCCGCGTGGTCGACAGCCTCTCCCTGGCCGGCTACGTCGAGCGGGAGAACAGCACCGAGGACCGGCGCTCCTCCTACGCCACCATCACCGAAGCCGGCCTGAACAAGCAGCGCGAAGCCGCCCCGATCTACCTCGCCGGCATCCGCAACCACTTCACCGGCCGGATGTCCGCCGCCGACTCCCGCGCCGTAGCGGCCGCCTTGGGCAAAGTCCTCAAAGCGATGTGACACCGGCCGGTACCGTCCCGCCCTATGCACCCTGATCATCGGCGCGTCGCCCTCGCGGTCGTGCCCGCCGGCTTCCTGCTCGGCTTCCTCGACTTCGTCTGGATCGAATACATCCCCGCACCCGTCGGCGAACTCGGCAACTCCATGGCCGTCTGGGCCGTCGCGGCTTTCGCCTCCGGCTACTGGGTGCGCACCGGCCCCCTGCGCGCCGCCGTAGCAGCCTCGGCGCTCCTGATCATCGCCGTGCCGCTCGCCTTGGCCGGCTTCGGCACCTTCCTGGCGATCGGCATCCGCTGACGCCTGTTCGAGGCCGTTCAATCAGGCGGCCGTCCAGTGCGGGTCCCGGCCGATGAAACCAATCAGCTGCGTCTGCGGGTCAGCGTCGTCAGGAACGGCGACCCGAGGCCCATACTGCCCAGACCCGCGCAAAACGTCCTCCATCGGCGCCATCCCCGCCACCAGCACTGCACACTGATCGGCGTCGAGACGATCATCCTGCCCGGTGGCGCGCGCCAGATCCCACGTGTGCATGAACACGTCAGTCGTGTAGAAGTTGTTGATCGCCTGGTCCAGTGGCACGTCACCGATGTGCGGATTGGCCAGCACCCGCGTCGGCGTCTCCGGGTCATCAAGTAGCGCCTGCACCGCTCTGGCCTGCGACTCCCACGCTCCGACCGGGTCGGTGTCGACGCTCGGCCCCTTCGGCAGTTCAATGCCCGCGCCCGAAGCCAGGAATCCGGGGAACCACTCCACCAGGTGTCGGACCACGTCGCGGGCGGTCCAGCCGGCCACCGGCGCGGGCGCCTCCCAGTCCTTGGCCCCCTGAACCCGGGCGGTGAAGTCGGCGGCGATCTGGCGGTGCCGTTCGGCGGGAGGCAGGTCCGACAAGCTCATCAGCAGGATCCTTCCGGTTCAGGTCCATCTTCACATCAGGCCTTTAAACCCTATGGTTGAAAGGCCTGAAGGTCAAGGGAAAACTCTTCGGGTACGCCCACCCGCTGCCGATTCCTGGAAGGCGCCTCTCGGGGTGCCTCGGTGGCGTGTTGTTCGCCACCGACGTTGTCCTTGAAGTTTCAACATCCCCGACAGAGGATGATGGTGAAGCTTCAACAACATGGGGGTTGGCATGACGATGACAGTCGGTACACCGGTCGCCAGAGTGCGCACCCGGGTCACCGTCCCCCTGCGCTTCCCCGACGGCTACACCACCACCGCCGACGTACACACCTTCACCGGCTTGTCCGACGGCCGCGAACATCTCGCCCTGGCTCTCGGCGATTGGCGCGCAGCCCTCGCCGCCTCCTCGCTCGACGGCCCCGCCCCGTTCGACGGCCCCGCCCCGCTCGTGCGCCCGCACAGCGAATGCCTCACCGGCGACGTCTTCGGCAGCGAACGCTGCGACTGCGGCCCCCAGCTCCGCGAGGCCGTCGAACGCATCACCGAAGCCGGCGGCTTCCTGCTCTACCTGCGTCAGGAGGGCCGGGGGATCGGCCTCTACGCCAAGCTCGACGCGTACGCTCTGCAGGACACCGGCCTCGACACCTACCAGGCCAATCTGGCACTCGGCCACGCCGAGGACGAGCGCGACTACACCCCCGCCGCGCAGATGCTGACCGCACTCGGCACCAACCGGATCCGGCTCCTCAGCAACAACCCCGACAAGGCCACCCAGCTGGAGGCACTCGGCGTGACCATCGCCGACCGGATCCCCACGGGCGTGCACCTGTCCGAGGCCAACGCCCGCTACCTCACCGCCAAGCGCGACCACACCGCCCACACCCTCAACCTCCCCTTGGCCGGCTGACATGACCACAACCACCGCCCTGCCCGCTGCCGCCCTGCCCGCTGCCGCCCTGCCCGCTGCCGCCCTGCCCGCTGCCGCCCTGCCCGCAGCCACCTTTCCCGCGACGGCCGTGTCCGCGACCGCCCACCCCGCAGTCACTCACCGCGACCACCTTCGCGCCGCGATCGACGTCTCCCGTTCGGCCCCCTTGGTCCTGAACCGATACGCCGTAGGTGCCCTGATCGTCGACCACGACGGCACCGTCCTAGCCACCGGCTACACCGGCGAAACCGACCCCGCGCACCACGCCGAAGAGGTCGCCTTGGCCAAGCTCACCCCCGGCACTGACCTGTCCCGCGCAACCCTCTACACCTCCCTCGAACCCTGCACCATCCGTAAATCCCGCCCTGCTCCCTGCACCGACCTGGTCCTGGCTGCCGGTATCAACCGGGTGGTCCTCGCCCTACGCGAACCGATCCTGTTTGCCGACTGCGACGGCGTGGAAACCCTGCGCCAGCACGGTGTCCAGATCATCGAAATGCCCGATCTGGCCCAGCATGTCCGCGACATCAACGCCCACGTCCTGAGGCCCGCCTCCACGTCCTGAAATCCGCCCCCACCGCCTGAAATCCGCCCCCACCGCCTGAAGCCCGCCCCCACCGCCTGAAGCCCGCCACGACGGCCCACCCCCGCAGATCGGATGACGCAGTGACCGACGTGCGAACCACCGCCGACCCGGACTCGCACTGTCTGACCGGCGAGGCCGAGCCAGTGACCGACGCCCACCGCCGTGCCGAGCCAGTGACCGACGCCCACCGCCGAGCCGAGCCAGCGACCGACGCCGACCGCGGAGCCGAACCGGAGACCCGCTGGCTGTCCGGCGACGAACTCCGCACCTGGGTGAACATCGCCCAGATGCTCATGCTGCTGCCCGCGTCACTCGACCGGCAGCTGCGCGAGGACACCGGCATCCCGCACGCCTACTACCAGATCCTGGCGATGCTCAGCGCCGAACCCGAACGGTCGATGCGCATGACCGATCTCGCCCGAGTGGTCGGCAGCACCACCAGCCGCCTGTCCCACGCCGTCGCCAGCCTCGAACAGCGCGGCTGGGTCGAACGGCGCGCCTGCAGCAGCGACAAGCGCGGCCAGATCGCCTGCCTCACCGATGCCGGCATGTCAGTCCTCGAAGCGGCAGCTCCCGGTCACGTAGCCGAGGTCCGCCGGCTCGTCTTCGACAACCTGACCGCTGACGACGTGCAGCAGCTCGGCACGATCACGGCGAAGCTGCTGCCGACTCTGCACCGGTGCGGGTGAGTGCCTTCGCCCTTTCGTGGCGGCACCGAGACGCGTCGGTGCGGGTGAGCGCCTTCCCCCCGTCTTGGCGGCGCCGAGACAGGTGAACATGGTGCTGGTGCGCGGCGGGACGCCCTTGCGGTACAGGTAAGCCAGATGAGCCTCCTTTCGGTGGGCGCTTTGGCCCGTACCGCTAAATGGCGGAAAGGGCGAGCGTCTCGAGCACGCTGGGGTAAAGGCGGGTTTTGATCACGCGCAGACCGTGACCGGCCTTGCCGGCCTGCGCCTGCGCGAGGGAGATCGCTGTGCTGAGTACGGCGTCCTCGGCGACGGCTTGGTCGACGATGCTGCGTTCGGCGGCCTCGGAGGCGCCGTAGCGGCGGGCGGTGACCATTGCCTCGTGGGCGACCTGCGGTGTGAGCCGGGATTGGATCAGTGCGCTCATGCCGGGTGTGAACGGCAGGCCGATGTCGGCTTCCGGCAGGCACCAGAAGCCTCGGTCGGCGCGCATCACCCGTAGGTCGTGAGCGAGGGAGAACATGGCGCCGCCGGCGAACGTGTGTCCTTGCAGGGCTGCGACTGTGATCATCGGCAGGGCCAGGAAGCGGGCGAGCAGGTCGTGGATGGATTTGACGTACGTGATGCGCTGGTCCGGGTTGGCGCCGAGCCAGTCGAGGTCGAGCCCGAGGCTGTAGTGCTTGCCGGTGGCGGTGGTGACCAGCGCGGCGGGCGTCGGTGCCTGCTCGATCTCGTCGAGCAGTTTGTTGAGGGCGGTGATCTGGTCGGGGTGGAAGCGGTTCTCGGTGTCGCCGAGGCTGAGGACGAACACGTCGTCGTGGCGGTCGAGTGTTGGCATGAGGCACCCTCCTTGGTTACTCGCAAGTAACATAGCGGCTGGAGGACCGATTCGTCGATGGGCTCGTCAGGCGTGCTCGAAGCCGTCGGCGGTGTAGGCGGCCCGCTGATCAGTGAGCCACTGCCAGCCCCGGTCGCCGTGATAAGCGATACCGTCCTCGACGATGTCGCCGTCACGCACGACGATGCGGCGTATCTCGTCGAGGTCACCGCTGCCCCGGCCGAGATAGGCCATGATCGTCACCTGTTCACTGTCGCGTCGATAGATCTCCGTCGTGTTCGCCATGCAGGGATCCTGGCAGACTTCGGAGCAGGGCGAATCCATCCTTCGACATACGGATTGGGCGACGCTGTACATCTTTTGACGGACGCGCCAGCCACCGCTTCAGGGTGATGCTGGGTTTTGCGTACCCCTGCATGGTGGTCCTGCTCCGCCGGCGTGCCGGAGGTCGCGCCGCGGCCCGGACCGGGCACGTGACCGCGGTGCTGCCCCCGTTCGTCGATGACAGCGTGGGCGGGCACAATGGGAGGGTTGGTGTTATGGGGACGATAGGAGGAACGGTGGCTCTTCAAGAACGGCCGGAACAGTGCGTGGTGGCCGTCGACGGGCCGTCGGGCTCCGGCAAGTCGACCGTCTCCCGGCGGCTCGCGGCCACTGTCGACGGGGTGTATCTCGACACCGGCGCCATGTATCGGGCCATCACCTGGTCGGTGCTGCAGGCCGGCGTCGACCTGACCGACCAGGACGCGATCGCCAAGATCGCCCTGGAGACCGAACTGTCGATCGGCACCGACCCCGCGGCTCCGCACTTCACCGCCAACGGCACCGACGTCGACGCGCCCATCCGCGGCCCGGAGGTCACCGGTGCCGTCTCCGCGGTCGCCGCCGTCCCCGCGGTCCGCAAACACCTGGTCGCGTTGCAGCGCGCCATCATCGCCTCACACCCGCGGATCATCGTCGAGGGCCGCGACATCGCCTCCGTTGTCGCCCCCGACGCCGACCTCAAGGTCTACCTCACCGCATCCGCCGCCGCCCGCGCCGCCCGGCGCAGCGCCGAGGACGCCACCGACGTCGCCGCAACCCAGGCCGACCTGGCCCGCCGCGACAAGCTCGACTCCAGCCGCGCGACCGACCCGCTCAAGCAGGCCTCCGACGCCATCGAGGTGGACACCACCGGAATGGGCATCGACGAGGTCGTCGCGCACCTCCTTGAACTGCTCAACAGCAAGGTAAGTAAGTGACTGACCTTCCCGCCGGCCTCGACCTCAACGACTTCGAGGGCGGCTACGACCTTTCCCCCACCGGTGACTCGTCCACGGACGAGGAATTCACCGGCCCTACCCCGGTTGTCGCCGTCGTCGGCCGCCCCAACGTGGGCAAGTCGACACTGGTAAACCGCATCATCGGCCGCCGCCAGGCAGTCGTGGAAGACGTCCCCGGTGTGACCCGCGACCGGGTCCCCTACGACGCCCAGTGGAACGGCCGCCGGTTCACCGTCGTCGACACCGGCGGCTGGGAACCCGACGCCCGCGACCGGGCAGCCGCGATCGCCGCTCAGGCGGAGATCGCGGTGCAGACCGCCGACGTCGTGATCTTCGTGGTCGACGTCGCGGTGGGCCCCACGGACGTGGACGAGGCCGCGGTGAAGATGCTGCGGCGTAGCCACAAGCCGGTGATCCTGGTGGCGAACAAGGCCGACAACCAGAACCTCGAACTCGAAGCGGTCTCACTGTGGTCGCTGGGCCTGGGGGAGCCGCACCCGATCTCCGCGCTGCACGGTCGCGGATCCGGCGACTTGCTCGACGACATCCTCGCCGCGCTGCCGCCCACCCCGCCAGTGACCGAGGGCGGGCCGCGTGGTCCTCGCCGGGTGGCGCTGGTCGGCCGGCCGAACGTCGGCAAGTCCAGCCTGCTCAACCGGATGGCCAAGGAAGAGCGCGCGGTCGTCGACTCCGTCGCCGGCACCACCGTCGACCCGGTCGACAGCCTGGTGGAGATGGACGGTGAGGTGTGGCAGTTCGTCGACACCGCCGGCCTGCGGAAGCGGGTGCACCAGGCTTCGGGCACGGAGTACTACGCGTCTCTGCGGACCGCCGGTGCTGTCGAGGCCGCTGAAGTCGGTGTCGTGCTGCTCGACTCCGGTGACGTGATCAGTGAGCAGGATCAGCGGGTCATCAGCCAGGTGATCGAATCCGGGCGGGCGCTGGTGATCGCCTTCAACAAGTGGGACCTGGTGGATGAGGATCGCCGGTTCTACCTGGACAAGGAGATCGACCGGGATCTGAAGCGGGTCACCTGGGCTGTCCGGGTCAACATCTCAGCCAAGACCGGGCGTGCGGTGGACAAGCTTGCGCCGGCGATTCGGCGGGCGTTGGCGTCGTGGGAGACGCGGGTTCCTACTGGGGCTTTGAACCAGTGGCTGACGGCGTTGACGCAGGCTACGCCGCACCCGGTGCGTGGTGGGCGGGCTCCTCGGGTCCTGTTCGCGACGCAGGCCGGGGTGGCGCCCCCGCGGTTTGTCCTGTTCACGACGGCGCCGTTCGATGCTGGGTATCTGCGGTTCATCGAGCGAAAACTGCGTGAAGAGTTCGGGTTCGAGGGGACTCCGGTGGAGATCTCGGTGAAGCCCAGGAAGAAGACCGGGCCGGGGGGTCGAGGGAAGGCCCACGGCTGAGGGTTGGTAGTCTTTAGGAGATGTCGCGCCGGGCTGGGGTTCGGGGCGGGATCGGGCTGTAGCGCAGCTTGGTAGCGCACTTGACTGGGGGTC
Organism: Actinoplanes sp. GCM10030250; assembly: GCF_042666575.1. Taxonomy (NCBI): domain Bacteria; kingdom Bacillati; phylum Actinomycetota; class Actinomycetes; order Micromonosporales; family Micromonosporaceae; genus Actinoplanes; species Actinoplanes sp. GCM10030250. The sequence continues at coordinate 94,358 of NZ_JBHTDO010000023.1, forward strand.
AAGGGGTCGCAGGTTCAAATCCTGTCAGCCCGACGCAGGTCAGAGGGCATATCCCATTGAAGGATATGCCCTCTTTTCATGTCCGGGTGACTAACTGGGTGACTAAGACCCAGAAGTGTCATCCGGCCCGAAGATCCGGTCCATGGTCACCGCCCCGTTCAGCAGAATAGGCCGTAGTTGGTGACGGTAGACGGACTCGGTGATCGAGGTTCCGGAGTGCCCGCACAGGTCGGCGATCTGCTCGATGCTCATGCCGTTGTCCGACAGCAGCGACACGAAGCTGTGCCGCAGTTCGCGAGGGGTCCAGTCGGCTGGATTCATGTCGGGGACGGCCGCAATGATCGCGCGGAAGCCGCGTAGCACGTTGTGCCGGTCGAGCTGGGTACCGGCTTTGCTGCGGAGGACGTAGTCGTCCGGCCGGGGCTCGCCCTGTGTGACACGATGCGCCGTGAGTACCTGAACGCAGCGCAGTGGCAGCGCCAGTGACCGGCGTGACTTACGAGTCTTGGTATCGCCGTGGGACCGGACCGAATGCCATACGTGGATGGCCGGTGGAATCGGCGGGTCGGTGTCAGGGCGCCCGATTAGATCGACGTGCTCCCAGGTGAGTGCGCGCAGTTCCTCGGTGCGGGCCCCGGTCAGCAGCGACAAAACCACGTAGGCGTGCAGGCTGCTCGACTCGGCAGCGGCGAGGAGCGCTTTGGCCTGCTGATAGTTGAGCGATTTGGACGGTCTGCCAGCGGTGCCGGTCGGCACCTTGCACAGCGCGACGACGTTGCGCATGACCCTGTCGCGCGCCATCGCCCGGTTGACGGCGCGATTCGTGATGGAGTGCAGCAGCCGTAAGGTCCTGGTGCTGAGTGTCTTGGCCTTGCTCGCGAGCCACTTGTCCACATCGGTGGCGCTGAGCTCGCGCAGCTTGCGTGCACCGATCGCGGGGATGACGTGACCGTTGGCCAGCAGGGTGTAGTTCTTGGCCGTCTCGGGGTCGAGACCGGTGAGACCGTAGGTGAGCCAGTCGGTGACGGCATCGGCGACCGTGTAGCCGGTCGTGGGTATCGAAAGGCCGTCCTGGTACTCGCGGATCTTTTGGCGGAGTGCGTTGTTGGCCTCGGTCTTGGTCTTTCCGCTGGACTTACGGACGATGCGTTTACCGGCAGGGGTGTATCCGACGGTCACTGTGGCGATCCAGCGCTGGCGCTGTTCGTCCCAGTGAAGTCCGCCGTCGCCCCGGCTGCGGCGTTTGGTCATGCGGCGACTCCCTTCGTGCTCTCTTCTTCGAGCAGCTCGACGTAGGCAGTGATGGCTCCGGCGGGGACAAGCCGCGTGCGGCCTTCCTTAACGGTACGGAGCCTTCCAGAGCGGATCAGTTCGTAGATGACGGAACGGCTCAAGCTCAACAGCCGCATGGCTTCAGGAATGCGGTAGAGCGCTTTCGGATTGGTGCCGTCCACAGGTGGTTCCTCCCTCAGCGTGATTAGGCAGCGGTGACGACAGTCATTGGGGACCGGTCGAGAGCGTGTGCGAGTTCCTCGCGTCCGGCCTCATGTCGCTCACGGGCTTGTGCTGCTGCGCTGTTGGCGAGGAGGGCGTCGCCGGAGGTGTGCCAGCCGACTCCGGCGAAGGTCAGGGAGCCGACGATCAGGGTTGTTTCGTCGGGGTGGTCGGCGGCGCGGACGGTGGCAGTCTCGGTTTGGTCGTCGGCGCGGCGGAAGCGGACGCGGATGTCGCGGAGGGTTTTGAAGGCGACTACGCGGCGTCGGGTCTTGGTGAGGAAGTGGCCGCCGAAGCCGAGCATGTGGGTCCAGCGGCGTAGCCGTGTAAAGGGGTTGGCCTGTTCCGTGTTCGCCGGTTCGGTGTCAAGGCGGGGTTGACGCTGATCGGCTGTTCCGGTGCTGTTGGTGTCCTGGGCGGGGGTGTCGCTGTCAGGGCTGCCTGTGTCGCTGTGAGCTGTGGAGCGGTGGAGTGGCCGGCCGAGGTTCCAGCAGGCGGCGAGGGAGCGGGCGATGTGGTCGCCGTGGGGGTCGGCGTGGAAGTCGTCGGTGGTGGCGGAGATGCGGGTGGAGCTGTAGCCGGTGGCTTCGGTGCTCTTGGTGGCGTATTTGGCCATGTAGCCAGCACCGGCGAGTTGGTTGAGCACCATGTCATCGGTGATCGCGCCGTCTCCGGCGAGCATGAGTGTCTTGACGTCGAAGCCTTTGTTCACGTCGCCCCAGGCGATGTGCCAGCCGGTGGGCTGGTCCGGATGGGCCGGGGTGGTGAAGGTGATGCTCGCGACGGCGGCGTGCAGTGCGTCGACGAGGTCGTCGATGCCGATGCCTGGCGGGGGCGGGATGACGGCGTCGGGGTCGGTGGGGTGGACGCCGTCGAGGCGCAGGAGGGCGTGGAAGTGCACGACGCCGCGGCGCTGCATCTCGGCGACCTTGCCGTGAGTGACCTGGACAGGCGGCACGTTGCGGGTCTTGCCGCTGGGGCTGGCCTTGGCGACGGACGGGATTCTGCGGGCTCGGCAGGTGCGGGCGAGGTGGCGTTCGGTGGCTTGTTTGGTGCGGTGCCACAGTTCGGTGCTGAACAGGTTCCAGACGACCTGGTGGTGGTGGTCGTAGCAGTCGAGGCAGAGCGGTTGGCCGAGTGCCGGGTCGGTGGTGTCGTGGCGCATCCAGCAGACGGCGGGGTTGCCGTGTTCGCAGAGGCCGGTGTCGCGGCGGGCGTGGCAGGGGTCGGGGCGGCAGTCGCAGCGTTTGCGGTTGCGGCAGGTGTGTTTGCGCACGTTGCGGGTGTGCACGGTGCCGAAGCCGGGTGCGGTGAAGGTGGCGAAGGCGGCGCCGTGCTGGGCGACGGTGGTGGGGATGCCTTTGCCGCCGATCAGGAACGAGCGCAGGATTTGGAACGCGTCGCGCTGGTAGGTGCGGGCGCAGGAGGGGCAGACCGAGGCTCGCCGGTTGCCGCAGGCTTTGTAGATGGCGGTGTCGGGCAGTTGGTCGGTGTGCCGGGAGTCCAGCAGTCGCCCGGTGGTGGCCTCGATGGTGTCGAGGGTGCCGGTCAGCCGGATCGGGCGGGTGCATTCACCGGCAGCGCGGACGTGTTCGAGCCACTGGAAGTAGCCCGGTTGTGCAGCGCGGGCGAGGGCTTGGCCGGTGGCGCTGTAGGCGGGTGCGTGGGGTGCCCAGTGGGAGGCTTCGGCGTTCGAGCCCGTACCCCGGGCAGTCTGCTCCCGGGGTACGAGGTCCAGCGTCGAGGTGCTCATGGTCAGGCAGCGATCCCGGTGTTGTACGGGTGCTGCGGGCCGTGATGGCCGAGGTGGCGGACAGTGATGGTCCGTTCGATGATGGTGGTTGTGCAGGTGGGGCATTGCCGGTCGGCGGGTTCGTGGCGGCCGCAGTCGATGACGGCGGTGACGTTGCCGCTGTGCACGGTGATGGGGTTGCGGCAGGGGCCGCCGTCGACGATGGCGACGATGGTCCGGCGGGTGTCGACCGGGTGCGGGTCGGCGTTGGCCGGGCAGGTGTGGGTGTCGTGGTGGATGTCGACGTGGATGAAGGTCATCGGGCGCCGCCGGTCAGGGTCGGCGTGTGACCGTTGATCGGGGTTGCCGGTGCAGGTTGGGTGGCGCGGATGGCGGTGAGTAGTTGTCCGGCGATGGCTGGCGCGATGCTGACTCGGGTGGCGAGTTCGTCGGCGGTGATGGGCCGTCCGGTTGTCTGCTCGTGTTGGACGACGGCGAATCGGGCGGTGGGCAGCAGGTGCTGCGGGACCTCGGGCATGCTGTCGGGGTCGGTGGTCGGGGTTGCCGTCTGGACGGTGGGTGTCGGGTTGGCTGGCGCAGTGGCCGGGCGGTCGGTGGTTGTGTCGGTGGGGCTGCTGCCGTTGGTGAGTTCGTTCTCGTGGTGTTCGATGGCGGTGAAGTCGGGCCGGATTTTCCCGGCGACCCATTCGACGGCGGCGACCAGGCCGACGACGAGGGCGAAGATGATGCGTAGTCCGATCGGGCCGGGTGCTGCGGCGTTGACTGCGCCGGAGATGACGACCACGACGATCAGGACTTTGAGGGCGGCGCGTTTGGCGTCGGTGGCCATGCCGACGGTTTGGGTGATGGTGAGCATGGAGACGATGGCCAGGTCGAAGACGGCGGGCACGATCCAGGAGAAGATTCCTGCGCCGAGGGTCTCCAGGAAGTGGGCTTGGTGCAGGTAGCTGGCGGTGACGGCGCCGATGACGATGCCTTTGTTGGCCAGCCGGATGATCCGGATTGCCTTGAGCATGCCGGGTACGGCTCGTTGGGCGTATTCGGCGGCGAATTGCTGGGTCAGGGTGGTCATCGGATGCCTCCGTCGTTGGTGACGGGGACAACCGCGGTGACGCCCATGCAGGATGAGCACCAGACGGCGGCGAGGCCGCTGTTGAGCATCTCGTTGATGCGGTCGTCGAGGGTCTCGAAATCGGTCGGGAACAGTGACACTCCGCCGCATTCGTCGCACCACTGTTGGGTGGGGCAAAGCTGGAGGGCGGCGCCGAGGTCGTCGTGGATTCCGGCGGGGCTGAGGCCGCCGATGCACCAGGGGCAGTTGTCGGCGGCGATGTGTGCGCCGAGGTCGATCAGGCTCATCGGGGACCTCCCGGTCGGGTCCGGTTGCGGCCGGTGAAGAAGTGCAGTTCGACGCCGTCGGGGACGGCCGTGTCGGTGGCATCGGTGTTGGTGCGGGAGTAGCCGAAGCCGTACCGGTCGGTGGCCTGGCGTCTGTGTAGTTGCTGGTAGAGGTGCCAGAAGCTGCGGACCTCGGTGCGTACGGTCATCAGTGGCCTCCGGTGTCACAGGACAGGCAGATGCCGGTACGGCGCGGGATGTAGTAGTTGTGGGTGACACCGCAGGCGGGGCAGGTGCGGCGGCGGCGCAGCATGTCGGCGATGACGGCACGCTGTGCGGGAGTGGCCGTGCGCTTGGGTTTGGCAAGGTCACGCCGGTAGAGGTAGGCGATCCGTCGTTGGGCTTTGTGGCGCCACAGGATTTGGGCGACGGGGTCGTAGCCGCCGGGGCGTAGTCCGTCGGCGCGGAGTTGACGTCGGGTGGCGAGGCCGTCGGGGGCCATCCGGTAGGGGAAGGTGGGGAAGCCGTAGCGGTTGCCGGTGGGGTCGTAGAACTCGATGCGGATGCCGGTGCGGGCGCCGAGGGCTTCGAGGTAGTCGTTGGTCAGCGCTGATGTGGTCATCGGTTGCCTCCCCACCGTTGGTGGGCGGCTTGGCGGGTGATGCCGAGCCGGTCGGCGATTTCGGCCCAGGAGTAGCCGTGTGCGCGTAGGCCGTGGACGGCTTCGGTGATGGCGTCGTCCAGCAGGGCGGAGAGGCCGACCATGTCGCGCAGGGCTTCGACGTCGCCGGTGGCGATTCGTTTGGCGAAGGCGCGGATGATGCGGCGCACGAAGGCGGCGTATTCGTCGTTCTCGACGACGTCACGGCGACGGGGCTTGGACGGCCGGCTGTCGTCGTTGCCAGGGTTGAGTGTCAAGGCGGTGTTGACGGTGAACGGGTTCATCGGGCACCGCCGGGGGTGTGGGCGCGATCCCAGTCGTCGGCGGCGTCGTTGAGGGCCTCAACGACTTCCGCGAGGGTGCGCCCTTCTTCGTCGTTCCAGTCACCGACGATGTCGATGGCGCTGGCGGCAGTGGGGTCATAGCCGGGATCGATGTGGGCGGCGAAGACGCGCATGGCAGTAATGGCTGCGTCGGTGTTGGCGTCGTCGACGTGGTCGTCGGAGCCCAGGGCTGCTCGTCCGTAGGCGGCGATGTTGATAGCGCCGAGCGTGCACGCCTGGGGGAAGGCTCGGCCGGAGGCGAAGTCGAAGAAACCGCCGGTGAACCAGCCATGTGTGCCGAGGTAGAGGGCAGCACCCCGGAGCAATTCGGGCGGGGTCATCCCGGTGTCGACTGTTGTAGTGAACGGTTCGTGGGTAGCCTTCATGGCAGCCACGTCCTTTCGAGGGCTGTTGGTCGGTGGTCGGCAGAACCCGCGTGCTTGGAGGCTTGTGGGGTTCTGTCGACCGTTCGCGTTATGCGGTTGTGTGTCCCGGTGCCGCAGGGCGGCGAAGGTGTCGGGGTAGGACGATCACGGTGATCCGGAAGCAGGTCGGGTGTCCGGGGCAGTTGCCGGGAGCGGTTGCCCACAGGACGTGGTGATCGCGTTCGATGGCGTCGCAAGCGTCGAGCAGTGCCGGGATGTCGCCGTGCAGGCGGCGCACGGTGGGCAGCGGTGTCATGCGGCCATGTCCCAGGCGTTGCGGTCGAGGTCGACCGGTGGGGTAGTGGGCTGCGATGCCGGAGCGGGTCGCCGCAGCCAGGCGGCGTAGTCGGCGATGGCGTAGATGTCGTCGTCGCAGAGCCAGGCGGTTTTGATGCGTCTCGGGATGCCGCCTTCGGCGAGGAGCCAGGCGGCTCCGCGGTTGTCGGGGTCGATGTCGGTGGCGGAGTAGCCGAGGTCGGCCCAGCCTTGGCCGAGGATGACGTCGGAGCTGCCGTTGGTGGTGCAGCGGTAGGCGCATCGGTAGCCGAAGAGGTCGCGCAGGCTGGCGGGGATGATGTCCCAGGAGGTGCGCTGGGTGGCGGCGATGACGGGCATGCCGCAGGCCCGGCCGAGGGAGACGAGCCCGCGGAGCAGGCCTTCGAATTCTTCTTGCTGGGCTTTGGTGCCCAGGACGGTGGAGAACATGGCGAGTTCGTCGATGATGGTGAGGATCACCGACAGGTTGTCGTCGCGGCTGATTTTGCGGCGGCGTTGCGACAGGATCCACTGGTAGCGGTTGGTGGCGACGGTCAGCAGCCGTCGCAGGACGCGGATGGCGGCGTCGATGTCGTTGCCGATGAAGGCGTCGGCGATTTCGCGGTAGGGGCCGAGTTCGACGAACTTGGCGTCCATCAGTACGAGGCGGGTGTTGTCGGCCAGGGAGCCGGTGGAGGCGGCGATGTTGATCAGGCCGGATTTGCCGCCGCCGGGTTCTCCGGCGATGAGTAGGTTGCGGTAGACGACGTCGAGCATGACGTGCTGGCCGAATTCGTCGATGCCGATGAACATGGGGTCGAACATCGACATGCCAGGCCCGACGGGCACCCGGTCGGTGCCGTACGGGTCACGGGCGATGGTGGACATGATGGGTCGCCTCCTTTAGGCGGGTGGATGGCCCGAAACGCCCGGCACGCGGGTCGTCAGCGTTCCGGGCCGGAAGTGGGATCTATGCGGGTTGCGGCATGATCAGTGGGTCGTAGCCGCTGGCACGTAGCGCGGGGCGGCGTTGGGCTTCCTGCAGGAACAGGGCCGCGTTGTGCGCGCAGGTCGCGGCGGCTGCCAGGACCTGATGCCGGTACGGGTGAAGGCCCGCCTGGTCGGTCAGGGCGGGGTCGTAGCTGTCCTGGAGGTATGCCTGGCTGATCTGGGCGGCCATGGCGGACAGGTTCATGGCGGTCTGTACGAGGTGGGCCACGACGTCGCGGCCGGTGCCTTCAGCGGCGACGGCTTGGGCCATCGCGTAGACCTGCCGGGGGGTGTAGCAGTTCATGACCGCGTCGCGGTCGACGGAGTCCAGGTCGATCATCGGATTTCTCCTTCGGTCAGATCCACTGGGAGGTGTCGTCTTCGTCGTCCGGGACGGGCTGCCTGCTGGTGGCCGTTTTCGGTTTGGTGGCCGGTGCCGGGTTGGCCGGCGCAGGGTCGTCGACGTCGGGAAGGTCGAGGCCGGTGACGGTGGCCGACGTTTTGCCGGGAACCGGCGGTACCGGGGGAATGACGTCGATCAGTGGTGAGGTGACGTCGTGGGTGAGGACTTCGCGGCGCTTGATGTCGAAGCGCACAAACGCGGAGTTGTTGTTGCCAGCGCGCTGCACCAACGCCGAGGTGGCGTGGCAGGCCACGGCGATTTCGCCGAGGGAGCCCTGCAATTTCTCCAGGGAGAGCCCTGGACGCAGATAGACCCAGACGCGTTCGCCGACCGGGGTCGGCCGGACGCCGAGGATCAACGGCAGGCTGCCGGATCGGTTGGCGATGATGAACTGGGAGAAGCAGACCCGCAGGCGGTGCCGCACAGCGACACACCAGAACAGAGCGACGACCATGCGCCGTGACGGCGGGAAGAAGGCAGGCAGGCCGATCACCAGCACCAGAACGGTGAAGGTGATCAGGGTGGAGGTGCTGGCTGCCAGGACGGTCCAGCCCCAAGCCAGCAGTACGGCAGCGGTGATCTCGAACGACCACCACCAGAGCAGGCGCAGGACCGGCCAGATACGCACGACCGTCCAGACGAGGCCGCCGCAAAGGGCGGCGATGGGTACGGCCACGAAAAGGGCCAGGAGCGGGTGCATGTGGTCGGCGGCGACGACCAGGGCGACCAGGCCGCTGACGACGGCGGTGAGGATGAACGCGAAGCGCGCGTTCTCGGCAGCGGAGCGGTGAACTCGCTGCTCGATGACGGTGACAGTTCCGGAACGTCGACCGGAACCGCCGGATCGGGTAGATTTGGACACGACGAGTCCTCCCTTTCGAGGGCTTGATCGGTAGGGGCGTGGGGTCGGTGGTTGGTAGCCGTTTACCGGCCCTACGTTGCTGATAACCCGCTGCCATTCAGAGGCAGGCGATGAGAAGCGCGGAAACCCATAGGCAGGCGTAATGCAAGGCTTGATCCGCGAGGTACAGGCCGCAGACCGGGATTTGCCGGTCGGCGAAAGCGGCGGATCCGGTGTGATTGAGGATCCAGCGGACCGGCCAGCGCCGGTCGAGAAAAGCATGGCTGATAGCGGAGAATCCCAGACCGGCGGCGAGGCCGGTGATCGTCATTGAGATGTCCAGGGCCGTGATGGTGATCATGAGCATGGCGAGTGCCGTGGCGTGGTAGGTGCCGACATGGCTGAGAAGGTGTCGCCAGCCGTTCCAGCCGGGAGCGGCTTTAGTGTTGGCGTCGGTGTCGGTTTGGATGATGTGGTCTGCGAACTGGTGCGCGGCTACGAGAGTTGCCATCGAAACAGCGAATACGAGAGCTGACATTGCTGACCGCCCCTTATCGGAGAGGGATGGATAGGAGATATGGCGGAGGTCGGCGGGTTGTGAACCGGCACCGACCCCCACGACTTACAGGAAACGCCTAACGTGAGGCGTGAGTGGTAGCGCTAGTGCGCTGAGGGTCCGCCCCAACGGGGGCGTACAGGGAGAACCCGAGAATCATGAAGTTGGAGAGAGTTCGGCCAGAGGCACGGTGGATGATGTCCGTGATGGCCGGGAAATCCTCACGTCCCGCAATGAGCGTCGGTGAGGTGATGTCGATGGAGCCCATGCCTTCGGCGTAGGCGTAAGAGACGTAGTAACGGAACATGATGGTTCCTTTCAAGATGAGTGAGTGGTGGCCGCAATAGGGCGGCCGGAAGGCCGGAACGAAAACTCGTACCGGCCAGCCGATAAGTCGGAACAGGGATTCGGTTAAGTGGCGGTAGGCCACTCCGATGAGATGTGCCACGGACACCTCGGCGGCAGTACAGGTGAAACGAAGCGCCTACTTCGCCGAGCTACCAGTGAGCGGCTTCAGCGACACCGCGCGGAACGCGACGCCGTTACGCCCGTTGGTCGCCCACGGAATGGCCTCGAGCTGCTCGATGGCGACGAGCTGTCCCACCGTCACGTTCGGCTTTTCTCCTGCCGTCGTGATGGCGATGACCTCACCGCCGGTCTCGTCGAGCACGATGACCTGGGTGGACCACATGGGCCGGCCAGTGTTCTTCTCGGAACGCTGGTTGCCGTTCTGGTCGTTCTTCGGCTCGGTCGGCTTCGACACCGTGACCTGCTTACCGGTCGTGTCCACGTACAGCTTCACGAGAAACCTCCTTGTCTTGAGCGCGTCCCCTGCGGACGACTGCTCTGCACAAAGATGTTCCATCGTTCAACGGCTATGTCCCCGCACAAAAATACGACCCGCACAAAAGTACGGGTCGCGAAGTTCGGCGGTCGGGGTTGCTAGCGGCTAACGGACGTTCTCAAGGCATCCGCCAACCAGGAGGGTTGAAAGCACTGGACTACCACGTCGCCAGTTCCTGACTGAACAGGATTCGCTCCGGGAGCACCGCTTTGAATGTCGAGAAGATGAACCCCTGCCGCGATGAGCGTGTCAAGAGTCCGTTGCCATGCGGGGTGATTCCACAGTTTCTGATTAACCATCGGCGCGACGAAAGTGGGCACTCCAGCTCCGATGGACTCACACACCAGACTGACGGCGTAGTTATCTGCGATCCCCGAGGCGATCTTGTTAGTGGTGTTGAAGGTCGCGGGGCAGACGACGACGGCATCAGCTGCAGGAGTTCGTTTGGAGTCCATCGGCGGCCGGAAGCCAAACCGCACGCCCAGGTGGTCCTTTGTGCCGGAGGTGATCCACTCCGCCGAAGACGCGGTGCCAACAACGTGGGTCTCCCAGCTGGCATCCGTCAGGGCTTGAGCCATTTCACCGACTCTTTGCGCAAGCGGAGCTCCGGAAACTATCAGGACTACTACTGGCATGGAGACAGCATGTCAGTCCAGAACGCCGGAGCGCACAGCAAGGTTGTGGAGCGCTGTCGACTTGGAGCGTTTCGAGCGGGACAGCATCTCACGCACCATCTCGCGTACGACGACGTTGTAGCGGATGGCGTTCGGGGCTACACGCTCGGCTTCGAGCAAGTGAAGAATCGCTTCGGAGTCTCGTTTGCGCTGCGCCTGAGCCCATGCGAGATCGAGATACACCTGTGCACGGCGACTGTTCAAGCCTGACGGCAAGGCGTCCGGATTCACAGCTGCTGCTACCTGTAGGGCTTCCCCTGCATCACCCAGCTCGGCAGCAACGCTGACCCGATGAATCGCGACGTTTGTGGGACCGAAAGCCGTCCAGGCGAAGTTGGCATCATGGCCGAGCATGCCAGCCAAGCTTTCCGCATGGTCAAGCCGCTGGTATGCCTCGCTCCGGTCAGTACGTCGGCCAGCGATCACCGCGCTGATCAACCAGAGCGCGCCAGCCACGGAGACGAGCGTTGGCGCATCAGACCTGGCTTGCCGTGAGATGCGCGTCGCCATCTTCATGGCAAGATTCTCCGCATCCTCAGGGCGATCCGCACGAAGTAGCGCACAGACAACTTGGTATGCCGCCATACCTTGCGCTTCCAAAGATCCAGCTTCCAGGGCTGCGGTAGCGCACCGGTCTGCCGCGAGTTGCGCCAGATCAGCAGCGCCCATTTTGGTAAGGAGCTTCGCAGCTACAACGTAGGTCGACACATAGCTGAGCAGCATCTCGCGACGGTCCGAAGCATCAACCACTTGATGAAGGGAATCTGCCGCCAAAAGGATTTCCGGTAGATCTGTAACGACCGCCTCGTATTCCGCCGCTTGGTATCGCATGTGAGCATTCGAAGCAAGCGAACGTAGCCCTGAAAAATCTATGACTGGCTCAAAGTCCTCGCCAAGTAGATGGTCATAGCGGGCAAAATATCGCCGGACGTCATCGAGGTCGGCAGGGGTGGTGCCGCCGTTTGGTGCATATTGCCAAGGGCGGCCCGTCAATGATTCGACGTCTACGTGAAGAACTTTTGCCATGTCGAGAAGGATCGACATCCTGTCGACAGATCGCACTCCGCGTTCGACTTGCGATAGCCATGACTCCGACCGGCCGATTAAGCCAGCGAGCGCTGTTTGACTCAGTCCTCGACGCCGCCGGTAGGCCGCAATCCGTTCACCAAGCGATCCGGAAACCATGCCTCAATCGTCCCACATCGCATCAGCCTTAAAAAGGCCGTAGCCAATGTCTGATTTACGCGTGGCGCCTGGTGGGGCCGATCGGCCGCCGGATCTTGTTCAAACTTTCTGTACGTCTTCAAGGCGGCCCGAAACGGGCCGCTCACGCCGCCGCCTGGGCGCGTGCCCGTGCCGCCGCTGTCGCTTGGCCCGGACACGCAGGCAGCCCGTCGGCTGGCGTGCAGGAGCGGAGCCGGGCCGCAGCGACGACAGGGATGGCGGTGTTGTGGGGTGGGTTCAATTTGGCCGGCAGCTGACCGGCACGGCCAGGGCGACGCGGCCGAGCTGCCGCGCCGGGCCGTAGCGCGCGTTGCGGTCGTCGGTGCCTGGGGCGGCGGCGCGCAGTGTGTCCGGGCCGCACTCACGATCAAGGGCGCTTCGCGTCGCAAGCGACGGCCGCACGCGGCCGCCCTTGAGTCGTGAGCCTCTGCGGCCCTAGCGATCAGGGTTAAGGGGCAGGCCGATGGCCTGCCCGCATCTGGGCGCGCACCGCCACCCCCGTCACCGACTCGGCGTGCGTACCGCCCGGTGTGTCAAGGCGAAATTGACGTCAGGATCCAGCGAACAAGGATGACCATAACCTGGCCTGGATTCTCGTCCGATCCTCCGTGGGCAAGCCCAAGAGCGTAACGTGGCCCGGGTGTATGAGAGCCATTCGGATCTGCCAGACATTGACGAAGCGACGCCTTTGTGGCGGTATATGGACCTACCTCGCTTTGTAGACCTCTTGCAAAGTCGTGAGCTGCACCTTGCTCGGGCCGACAAGATGCAAGATCGATGGGAAGGGGCATACGGTCCTACAAATGCCGCGATGCGACCTCAGGTTTATGGCGAGCACTTCGACGCGATGCAGGAGCAATTGCCAAAGGTCGCGGTGCATGCTCGTACGCACATCTTTCTGAATTGCTGGTACGCATCCGACTGTGAATCGGCCGCCATGTGGAGCATCTATGACCGTGAAGGCCGAGGGGTAGCGGTCCGCACTACCAAGCAGCGATTGTTGAAGTCGCTTACTGGATCGAACCGCGTGCATGGGGCAACTGTGCAATACGTGGACTACTCGAATCATTGGATCCCTGAGGGAAACCTGTTTAATCCATTCCTTTTTAAGCGTCGCAGCTTCGAACACGAGCGCGAATATCGCCTTTTGACACTTTGGTCTCCTAAAGCTATCCGCGTCGACGAGCACAACACCGTCATTGAAGCGGAGCCGGACAACCCTCCAATCGGCCTACGCGAAACCATCGATTTGACTGAAATGGTTGATCAAATATTTGTCTCACCGGAGGCATCGGGATGGTTTCATAGGGTCGTGCAGCAACTGGTTAAAGACTACGGGCATAGCTGGGCGGTGCAACATTCGGATCTGTCAAGCGATCCCATCTATTGAGCGAATTCCTGCTCCACGCGAGCGTAGGCGTAGGGGCTAGCTCGGCAGGTGGGTGACTAACTGGGTGACAATCACAGGTGATCTAGGCGGACGACCATGGACGGTAGTGGACTGGTCGATGCAGGTCACAGGAACGTTGACCAAGCTCATTCAAGATCATGAGTTGCCTGGGGGTCAAGGGGTCGCAGGTTCAAATCCTGTCAGCCCGACCAGTGTTTTGAAGCCGCTGACGAGGACGAAAGTCCTGGTCAGCGGCTTTTCTCATTGATGGAAACGACGGTCTCAAGATCGCTCTAGTGGATCTTGTGGTCACAACCGTGGTCACAGCGGCGCCTACCGTTGGTGGAGTCAGCTCAGCTCTGTGACCACGGGGGTGCCCAGATGACCGTCGGCTCGTACCAACTCTCCACCAAGAAGACCCTCTGGTACTTCGTCATCGACCTGCCACCCGGCGACGATGGGAAACGGCGTCAACACAAGCGACGTGGATTTCCCAGCAGGACCGCAGCCGAAAAAGCGGAAGTCGAGGCCCAGAAAGCGTACGGCGAGGCCAGTATCGGCGCGGACGGCAGCGTCGCGGCCGAGCTGACCGGCTGGTTGTCGGAACGGGAACTCGACATCGAAGAGACCACACTCGACAACTACCGCAACCTATTCCGGATGTACGTGATCCCGCACATCGGCGGCCGGCAGCTCTACAACCTCGACAAGCGGACGGTTCAGGACTTCTACAAGAAGCTGCTGCAAGAAGGTGGCTCCGGCAAGAAGCCACTGTCGCCGACGACGGTGCGGACCGTGCACCGAGTACTCATGAAGGCATTCCGCGATCTCGGTATCGAGCTCGGCGCTGTTCGGCAGCCGCGCCCTGCCGAACGGGAAGATCATGGTCGTAAGGGCGTGTGGACGCCGAAGGAGTCCAAGCAGTTCCTCAAGTTCCATCGCGACTCCCGGCTCTACGCGGCGTGGGCGCTCGCGGTGGTGGCCGGGACTCGGCGAGGGGAGATCGCGGGCCTGCGTTGGTCCAAGGTCGATCTCGATCTTGGCATCGTCTACATCCACATTCAGCGCACGATCTGTGGCAACAAGGTCATCGAGAAGTCACCGAAGGGCAAGAGCCGGCGCCCCATCGCAATCGGGCCTGCGATGGTGCGCGTACTACGCGAGCACAAAGCTCGCCAGGACGAGGAGAAGGCCGCCGCCGGATTGCTCTACCACGACTACGGATACGTGTTCCCGCGCGAGGACGGCGAGCCGTACTACCCGCGCTACTTCACCGATCGCTGGGAAGGTGCGTGCACGGCGGCCGATGTGCCGGTTATCGTCCTGCACGACGCCCGGCATACCTCGGCGACAGCCGGCGCGGACGCCGGTGTGCCTGAGCACGTCATGCAGAAGCGGCTGGGCCACGCCGACGCCCGGACGACGCGTGAGGTTTACACCCACGTACTTCCCGAGAGCGAACGCAAAGCCGCCGAACTGATGGACTCTGCCCTTGGCGAAGACTCCGCCTGATCTCCTGGGAGGCGCATGAACCCGTCGGTCGAATTTTAGCCCGCGCCGGACAACAGGAGACAGCCCCGGACAACTGCTGCCGTCGTCATCGTTGTGATGCGCTTAGTCAAGGAGCAGGCCTCACAGCGGGTCCCCGTTGGTGATGAGAAATGCGCCGCTCCGCAGTGCACGCCGAGGTTAGGGGGACCGAGTGTCCAAGCGAGTATGGACGGTTGCGCAGGTGCGCGAACTCGGGTTGGCGACGGACGTGGAGACGGCAGCGTCGGTGCTGGGCATCGGTCGGACTACCGCTTACATGCTGGCTCGTTCCGGTGAGTTCCCGGTTCCCGTCATTCGGGTCGGAAAGCGCTACGTCGTCTCGGTCGAGGGTTTATTGGGTGTCCTCGGTGCGACTGCTGCGTCCTGACCGGCGGGCGATGAGCCTTGTTCTCTTCGCGCGGGTGAACTGGCGGCGGGGTCATGAGGCTCTTGTGGCCGCTGCCGTACGACGCCTTGAGACGTGCGCGAATTTGGGGAGCAAGTGGAAACCACTCCGATCATGCAAGTGGCGGACTTGACTTTGTCCGGCGCTGACGCGGGCGTCATCGACTGTATTGCCGAAGCGATCCGGACTATTGCTGTGGCAGAACTGCCATGAACACAGCGGCTACGACCGATGATCCAGAGGACCCGGCTGGCCGGTTGCGCGCACAGACCGGTCCCCGCACCGTCGCCCCTATGTGGCCGCGCCCTCTGCTAACCGAAGGAGAATGGTGCATCTATACCGCCTTGTGGAGCTTCGGGAACTGGGATGGTACTGACTGCATCCCGAGTCACGAGCGGCTTGCCGAGCGGGCGATCTGCTCGCGCGGATCGGCCGCGGCGGCTGTGCGCAAATTCGTCCGGTTGAGCTTGGTTGTGCGTGAGGAACGCAGGCGTGACAACGGCTCTAATAAATCGAACGGGTACGTGATGGTCGAGGTGTGCCCCGATGGGCTGCAACCCAAGCTCGCCGCCGCGATCAGTTCGCATGCCGCCAAGCTGGGTCGAGAGCGAGAGGTCCGCAACCGGCATAAAAAGCCCGGGAAGGGTTCCCCGGTTGCGGATCCCACGGATGGTGAGGGCGGCAGGCAGAACTCCGAGGGGGGTAGTCCCGGCGATGTACCCCCCTTCGCCTCCGCTGATCGAGGGAGGTGCATCTCCGGAACTACCCCGGGGTTGTTTCCAGGAACTACCCGGAGGGAGTCCTGGGGATGCACCCTTGACCAATCCCTCGTACCTATCCCCTTCCTTCCAATCCCCATACCCCCCGTCGCTCACTGACGCCGCGCCCACGAACGCGAGCGACGCCGTGGCCGCGCCGGAGGCCACCGCTGCGGACCATGGGGCCGGGCCCGTGGTCGCGACCTCGGGCGCGGCCGAGAGGGGGTCCGCGCTCGGCGACGAAGACAAGGGGATGCTTAACGCCGCTGTCGCCGCCGCTGTCGCCGCTCGGCATGGAGTCCCTGGTTGGGCCGGACCGGCCGTCGTGGCTGCCGTCCGGAACGCACTCGCCGACGGTTATCCCGTTGCCGTGGTTGCCGACTGCATTGTTGCCTTGGCAGTGGACGCCACTGGCACCCGTTACCCAGGTCGGCTTCGCTTTGCCCTTGCTGCTGACGCCTGCAAGCCGTCTCGTCAGCCCGGGCCGTCGTCCGATGACCACTATCGACACCGGGCACTTCCCCGCGACGTGGGTCGCTGTCGACGGCACCCGGACCAAGCCGCTGACTGCCCGCTCGATGACCATCCTGCCGAGATGCGTCCTGGCGTTGGAAACCTCAGTACTAAAGCCGCCGCTGAGTTGGCTGCCGTCCGGGCGATTTTGCCGAAGGGCGGGCCGTTGACGCAGTTTGCGCGTTCTGTTCGCGGCTCACGCCGGCTCGAATCCGGGGGGCTGTCGTAGCGCGATGACGGCGCGTTCTGCAGGCGTGATGGCTGTGGTTGTTCAGGCGGCTGCCGATGGGCTGGCGGAATCAGCCTAATGCAGCCCGGCGGCCGCAGATTCGGAGGAGGGCTCGACTTAGTTGGCGTTGTTGTCGGTTTGCTGGGAAGCCCAGGCAGCGAGTGCGGCGCGATTGGGGAGTTCCAGTTTGTTGAGGACGTTTCGGATGTGGGTGTCCGCTGTTCGTGCAGCGATTCGGAGACGCCTGCTGACCTCGGGGCTGGTGAGCCCTTCGGCGACGAGGAAGGCGATCTCCCGTTCTCGAGTGGTCAATCCGGTCTCGTCGGCGCTGGTGCGACGCGATACGGGCTCGCCGAGCGCTACGCGGAACGCGTCTTTGTGGCCGCGGTGACCTGCTGCAACCTCTCTTTCGGCGGCGAGCTCGCCTAAGACGTCAACGATCTGCGTGTAAGCGCGGTCGTGTCGTTCCGCAAGCGGCCGGAGTCCTGCGATGACGACACCGGTCTGCTGTTGCCGCGCGAGCGAGGCGCCGAGGAGCCAGGCTGCTCGGCGGGCTTCGGCGTGCGGGTTGGCTGCATGTGGCAGTTGTGCGGCGAGGATCCAGGCGCTCAGTGCGAGGCTCCAGGTTCCGCCCCAGGAGTCGCCCATGTCGCGTTGCATTCTGAGTCCGCGGCTGATGAGTTCGGTTGCGTCTGTGGTGTTCTGTGCGCGCAGAGCCGCGAGTGCGGCTCCCCATAGTGCCCAGGAGATGGCCCATGGTGCACCAGCTTGTTCGGCTTCCTTAAGGTACAGGTCATTTGCGGTGATCGCGGCATCGGCGTGTCCGGCGAACGTGGTCGCGATTGCCCACATCATGGTGGCCTGGTGCCGGTCGCCTTTGGCGTCTGGCGTTGCGGATAGTTGCCGCGCTGCCAGAAGGAGACCGATGGCTTCGGGGGTGCCTTCGAGAAGTGCGCTGCTGCCGCCGTCGGCGAAGAGCAATGGCGGGATCGTCCCGATGCCGTGCTTTTCCAGCAGAACCTGTGCCCGCTTTAACGTTGACCTTGTGCGATCACGGCTGCCTTGTGTGGCAGCAATCCATGCTGAGCAGGCGCTGGTAGCGGCATAGGCGATGGAGCCTTGGGGGGTGTCGACGTTGGAGTCGGGTGCAGCCAGGACGCGTTGTAGTGCGTCATCGGCGGTCTTGAGGAAGCCCCAGAAGAAGGGCGCTCGTGAGCGCACCAGGTTGATGCAGATTTCGCGGGCGTCGGTGTAGGCGCCGGTCGCCATGCTGTGATCGATGGCGCTCATGATTTCGGGTTGTTCCCGGCGGACTGCGGCCAGGGTGTCCAGCTCGGTGGGGCAGAACCATGCGGTGGCAGCTTGTGCTAGGAAGGCGCGGTAGTAGTCGCGGTGTGCGTCGCGGGCTGACCGTGTTGTACCGGCCTGTTCGAGTTGGCGTAGCCCGTATTCGCGCAGGGTGTCGAGCATGCTGTAGCGGGCCGGGTGGGTGGCGGTTGCTGGGGTCAGGACGGATTTGTCGACGAGTCCGGTCACCGCGTTGATGACGCCGGCGTCATCGATTCCGGCGGTCTTGGCGACGGCTTCGGCCGCTGCCAGGGTGAAGGACCCGAAGGCCGATGTTGCGGTCCAGACTGCCTTTTCTGCTGGTGTGCACAGCTCGTAGCTGAGGTCGACGACGCGTTCGAGTTGGGCGGTGTGGCCGCCTGGCCGGTCGGTGCTGAGCAGGGTGAAGCGGTCTTCGGTGCGGTCGGTCAGTTCCTGTAGTGACAGAGTCATAGCTCGGCTCGCGGCGAGTTTGATGGCCAGGGGTAGACCGTCGAGGTGTCGGCAGAGTTCTTCGACGGCGCGATCGTCGGCCAGTGCGGCTGGGCTTGCCCCGGCTGCCTCAGCAAGCTCGACGAACAGACGTGCTGAGTCCGGCAGTTGAAGGGGAGGCACCAACACTGTCTTTTCGCCGTCGACGCCGAGCCGCTGCCGCGACGTAGCCAGTATCCGCAAATGCGGTGCCGCCTGCAGCAGTGTGACGACTACGGATCTGAGCTGCGGTACGAGCCGATCACAGGAGTCCAGGATCAGAAACACTCGCCGGCTCGCCAGGTGGGCCAGGATGATCTCAAGGCCGGCGGACTGCTGGTGTTGAATGCCGAGCGCCAGCATCATATGGCTGTACACGCGGTCGATGGATACCTCGGTTTGGCTACCGAGCCCGCTGAAGTCAATCATCCAAGCGCCGTCGAAGTGCGGTGCGATCTGGGAGGCAACCCGGGCGGCAAGTCGGCTCTTGCCGACGCCGCCGCTGCCGGTGAGAGTCAGCAGCCTTCTGTTTCTCAGCAGCTCAGCCGACTTCTGTAACAGGTCGTCGCGGCCGATGAAAGGCGTCAGGTCAAGGGGAAGGTTTCCTTGATGATCAGCGATCACGACGGGAACCATACCGTGATCTACGTAGACCTGTAACTAAGACCTACGTCAATGCGCAGACGCGCGATGACCTCGGGATCGCCGAATATTCATGATCAGGGGGCGGCGTCGACACCTCCGGCACAGGAGTTGTGTCGCGGCGTATGCCGGACCGATCCTTCGACCGCGCTGACAGGAAGGGCAACATGACCGTAGTGGACGGGGCTCATGAGACGGCGGTCCGCGCGTTCTATGACGAAGACGGCGGGGAAGGCGCCGGGCTGGCGTATTCCCTGTTGATGGGGGATGTCTGGCATCACGGCGATGCTGCAGTGGAGAGGGCTGGCGGCACTCCACGGGAGGCGGCCGAAGCCATGCAGCGACGGTTGATCAAGCATGCCGGGCTGCGTCCGGGTAGCACAGCGCTCGACTTCGGGTCTGGGCCTGGAGGTGCCACGGTCGAGATGGCGGCGATGTCCGGCGCGCGGTTCGTCGGTGTTTCGAACACTGGGACTCTCACCAGTCGGGCACGGAAGTTGGCGGCCGATCGTGGGTTGACCGATCAGGTCAGGTTCGAGACCATAGGCGATTTTGACTATCGGACGCTGCCGTCGTGGCCGGATGGGCATTTCGACGCGGTGTTCTTCTTGGAGTCGGTGTGTCACCTGCCGGCCAAGGCGGACTTCTTCACCGCGGCTTTCCGCGTGCTGAGGCCTGGCGGACGTCTGGTGGGACTGGACTGGCTTGAGCGGCCATGGGGCCGCTATCAGACTCGGGAGCAGATACAGGGAGTCACCGGGCCAGTCTGTGAACACATCAGGTTGGCCGGCCTGGGCACGTTGGAGGAGTACGCCGCTGCGATGACCGCGGCGGGCTTCGAGGTGCTGCATGCCGCAGACGAGTTCAGCGGCGAGCTGTGCTGGGGTTCTACTCCTGTGCAAGAGCGCGACAGCTGGCTCAACTACAGCGGCCCCTCCGGAACGTTGTTCCAGGCCGGCAAGCGGGCCCTGGACCGGGCGAGGGGTGAAGGGGTCTTCACAGTGGGCTGGTGGGTGGCCGCCCGCCCCGCCTAGTCCGTGATATGTGAACTGATTCGGGTCGGCCGTCGAACCGGCCGACCCTCACTCGCCTACAGGCCTGCCAGATTCATCAAGGACTACTGCGGCGTTAGCCACACACCGAGAGAGCAGGGCGCAGGTGTTTGACCACCTGACCTGGGAGACGCAATGACGACCCATCGCAGGCGCCCGAACCGCCCGAACATCAAGCTGGGAAAGCGGCGCGAGGCAATGGCATCGCCCCATCTTCCGGGACACCGCATGAGCCGGACCGAGCTGGCCGACGAGGTCAACCGGGCGCTGCGTGAGCTGTACCCGGATGACAACCCTGCCGCCTACGAGGTAGACGGACCTTGGATCGGCAAGCTGGAGCGGGGCGATCACCACTGGCCGTCCGATAGGCGGCGCGCCGCGCTGCGACGCGCCTTGAAGGCGGAAACCGACGCGGAGATCGGGCTGCACATCGCACGCGGTGAGAACCTGCTGACTCCTCCTCCCATCGTGCGTGAACACGCCACGATTGACACCTCCACCCCCCATCCCGCGCGCCGATACAACTACTGGCTCGGAGGCAAGGACAACTTCGCGGCCGACCGCGAGTCAGGCGATCAGATCGCCCGAGCGTTCCCCACCGTGGTCACCGCGGCGCGGTCTAACCGAGCTTTCCTGCGCCGCGCCGTCAGGTACCTCGCCGAGAACGGAATCCGGCAGTTCCTGGACATCGGCACAGGCCTTCCTGTGCCCGACAACACTCATGAGATCGCGCAGCGCGTCGCGCCGGCGGCTCGGGTCCTCTACGTCGACAACGATCCGATCGTGTTGACGCACGCACGAGCACTGCTGAGAGGACATCCACGCGGCCGCACCGGGTATCTGGAAGCAGACGTCAGCACCCCGCGAACCATCTTGGCCAGCCCCGAGTTGGCTGCCACTTTGAATCTCGACCGTCCCGTTGCGCTGTTGCTGGTCGCGGTGCTGCACTTCATCCGCGACGACGATCAGGCCCTGACCATCGTGAAACAGCTGCTCGGCGCTCTGCCGTCGGGTAGCTACCTGGTTATCAGCCACGCCACGATGGACTTTGCGGCACCTGCAGAGCACCAGGTGTACGAGCAGATGTATGCAGAAGGCCGTACCGACGCCAGAGCCCGGCCGAAATCGCAGATCAGCTGCTTCTTCGAAGGGCTGGACATTGTGGCGCCGGGCATCGTCACGGTCAACGACTGGCGTGCCGAGGATCTCGACGACCCTGACAGGCCAACGTCCGCCGAGGTAGCCATTTACGGCGCCGTAGGACGGGTGCCCTAACGGCATCGCCACAACGCACCATCCGTGTACCCGCCCAAGGGATGAACCCCTCATCTCTAATAGGCGGGTACACGCTTGTGGGAAGCATCGTGTGCGACCTATCTCGGACGGTAAATAGGCATTCCCTGGCGGTCAATCAGACGCCAGTATTAAGCGGTGCCGCCCGGACATTGGCCGTCCGCCGGCATATGGCGGACGAGGTGCACTATCACTGCTGTTCCCGGCATCCTCCGCATTCAGCTCCCGGGAGTATTCCCGTGGGCCCATCGACCAACGGCGAGTAACCGGCGTCTGCAGCGTCATCGGAGGTCTCAGGGACCTCAGATGACTCCACTGACAACCATGGGGGATGGCGTGGCGACCATGCATATCGCCGGCTCTGCGGAGGCGGCACATCAGGAAGGGCTTACAAGACTCGCTGACCACCCGCCACGGGCATCACGAACGGGGGAGGACGCAACGGCGATGGAACCGTCCGGGAACGGGGACCACGGCACGGATCCTGGACTCAGCTTCGGCCGACGGCTGCGGCGAGCGCGTATGCGTAAGGGATGGTCGCAGCTGCAACTAGCCAACCGCATGAATGAAGCCGCCAAGCATCACGATGGAACCGCACAGCTTTGCTCCCTGGTCGTGATGATCAGCAAGTGGGAGAACGGTGCGAAGGTACCCGGGGAGTACAACCGTCGACTGCTTGCTGAAACTCTTGGTATCACCGTGGCTGACCTCGGGCTGGCCGAGGATCCCGACTTCCTCTGGTGATCCACCTCGAGGCCCGCTGCGGTGGCGATGATGCCATGGTGAAGGTGGTGCGATCAGCCTTCGCCGCTGTTGTCCACCGTCGTCAGAAAGCCGATCGCTGCGGTGAGGGTGGCCGCGTAGGCGTGTAGGGCCTCGGCGAAAAGATCGGTGGCATCGACCGCGCCGTAGCCGCTGGCAGCGACCGCCGCCGGGTAGTCGTAGACCGCTGGGACCTTGCCGTGCAGTTGCTGGCTGATTACCTTTGTCAGCTGCTCGTAAGCGGCGGCGATTTCATCGTTCTGTGTCTCGACCACGTCGGGCCGGGCCTGCGCCGCCGAGGCGAACCGGACCGCCGGCAAGTAAAGGAACAGCGCGGCGATGAGATCGGAAGGTTTGACCCCGACCGGGTCGGGAGGCGGAATAGGCTGCCGCACCGCGACAGCTTGGGCAACCTGGGAAGCGTAGACGGCGTAGAGGGTGGCCGCCTGCGTGAGGACCACCATGCTCTGGGCGTGAAAGCTCTCCGCCGCTGACTCAGCATTCGCCGCGACCACCTTCAAAGCGTCCGGCGATGACGGCCGCGACGCGTGAACCTCTCGATGGTGGGTGCTCTGCTGCACGACGGTGAAGGCCAAATTGACGGTGACCGCCGCCGTGTTGCACGCGGCGGCCATCTCGTTCAACGTTTCGCGGACCGCCTCCGGAATCCGGGTTCCGGCATCTGCCGCCAGTAACTCATGCAGGCTGGCGCTCATAACGTAACGGCCCCCGCTCATCGTTCATCTGCGGTACGGACGAACCCTGATCCGCCTTAGATCCGTTGCCATCGGTGCTGCTCAGCGCGCCGGTTATCTTCGCGGGACAACCGGGAACAACCGGAGACAACTATCAATCATCTCATCAATGATCAAAAGTCGATGCGTGACCGGAACTCAACGAACTCTAAACGAGTGTCGCAGGCAGGGCCAGACAGGTGTGAGGAGCGTGCGTCTGCCGGCCTCCCGAAAGCACATTGCCCGGCTGGCAGTGCGGTACAACCAGCGGATCAGACGATACAAGCGACGAGTAACACCAACGGTCCACGCTGGATGTGGGCCGGTAAGCCGGGCGGAGGGACGAATTACACCGCCGTTGAGCCGTCCTCGTGTGGCGGCCTCCGCGGCTGAAGGGTCAACGACTTGGCACCGCGGTAGTCGGAGCTCAGAGAGGGGCACGTGGCGCCGACGCTGTGCGACGGGCTTGCCGTTGACCGCGTCGTGCGCCGCCTTGATCACCGCCGTGTTGCTGGTGGGGGCGGGCGTTGCGCTTGCGGTCACCCCTTCCGGAGCTGGCCGCTATCAGGCTGCCTATGCGGTGTTCGCCATTGGCGACATGCCGCTGTTGGCCGACCCTCGCGCGTTTAGCTCGTCGGGTCCTGTCCGCGAAAGTGTCGGCACCGCGCGATCGGCTGACGGGAAGCTGACGACCGATTGGGGACGTGCCGTCGCCGGCCAGGGGCAGGCCACGTCCGTCGGGACGTGGCGGTGCTGAGCGGCGTGGCCCGCGCTGGCCTGGTCACCATGTCGTGCAGCCAAGGGTCGCCGCGGTGCTGATATTCGAGGGTGTCGTTGAGCGCTTAAATCCACACGCCTCAGTTGCCTACGACGTATGTCACCGCACCGCTGACGGCTCCATCACCGTGATCTGCATGCAGCTCCGGCCAAGCGTGGGCAACGGCACAGTCATCAATAGTGCCCGCCGTCGTGCCCCCTACCGCCATCGACAACCTCCGCGAGGACAAGGCGTCACCCGCTGCGATGGCCGTGCGCCGGGTCACCGCATTGGCCAGCTTGGCACCGGGTCCCGGCCTCACCAGGTATCACCGAGCCGGCAGCGTTGTCAGACCTTCGGTAGCCCGCCCGCATCGGCAAAATGAGGAGACCACCACGATGGGCCTCACCGGCTGGACCGACACCTCCCGCGACCTGCGGAACGAACGATCTGTCATCGACTCCATCGCCGAAAGCCTGAGTGCGTCAGCGGGCACAGACGGTCTCACCCAGGTGTTTCGTCATGCGGCATTCGCACGCCGCGGCGCTGCGACCAGCTACGCCGACTGGCGACATCCCGAACGCCCGGACCCAGACCTGATGCTGATCATCGACGGGGCCCTGAGCAACCGGGACCGGATCGAGGAGCAGCTGTACCAACGTCCCCGGCCGCTGAGCAGCGACGCAGAGGTGCTGCTGCACGCCTACCGGCGGTGGGGCGCCGCCTTGGTCGACCGAATCGACGGCAACTATGCGATCGCTGTCTGGGACGAACAAGCACGGCAGCTGCTGCTGGTCCGTGACCCCCTCGGCGCGAAAACCCTCTACTGGACGCCTCGCCCGAACGCACTGCTGTTCGCCTCTCAAGCGACCGCCCTGCTGGCACACCCGGACGTCGACGCCCGCGTCGACGCGGAGGGCCTCAACGAGCTGCTCACGCTCGGCCCGGTCCGCACTCCTGGGCACGGCGTGGTCTGCGGCGTGCGTGAACTCCTGCCCGGGCAGCTACTGCGGGCGACCCCGGCCGGGATCCGGCTGCACCGATACTGGCAGCTCCAGGCCGAAGAGCACGGCCAAGACCTCGACGGCACCGTCCACCAGCTGCGGCAGGCTTACGCGGAGAAGACCACGGTCCTGCGCCAACGCCCACCCGGGGCGATCCTGCTGTCCGGCGGTATCGCCTCCGCAACCGCCGCAGCATTCACCACACCACTGAAAACCGACCGGCCCACCGCCTACACCCTCACCCTGGCCACACCCGGCACACCACCGCCCGGAACCGGCCCTGACCTCACCGCAGCCGCGCACACCGCCAGCCATCTACGACTCGGCTACCGGATCATCACGGTCGACGCCAGCCATCTCCTCGACGCAGCCCCCGCCGGCCGGCAGGCGCTCGACTTTCCCGGCCCGGCGAACCTGGACACGCCGTTGTTCGCGCTGCTCCGGCACACGGCCAGCCGAGGACACACCAGTGTCGTCTCCGGGGACGGCGCTGACGCCGTGTTCGGCGGCTACCGCTGGCTGCACGACCTCGAGTTCCTCGCCCACGACGAGTTCCCCTGGCGGCCGACTGGCCTGAACCCGACCGACCTGCTCAACGACGACGCCCGCTGGCACCTGATCCCTGGCGCCTACCGCAAACTACGGTTCGAACAAGCCATCGAAGACATTCCCCGGCTCGACGACGAAGACGTCGTCCGTGGCCGGCGCCGCATGATGAGCCACCTCGCGCTGACGCACTACCTGCCCCAGCTGCTGGTCCGCCTCGACCAGCTCGCCACCGCGGCCGGAGTCACCGTGCACACTCCGCACGCGGACTGGCTGATCGCCCAATACCTGTGGAACGTGCCGCACGCCATGCGGCACCTGCTCGGCATCCCCAACGGGCTGCTGCGCCACACCACGGCCGACCTACTCCCGGCCGAGGTGACCTGGCTGCCCAACCGCCCCTTCCCCGGCGCACACCTACTGCCCGCCTGGAACGAAAACCAGCGCGAACGCCTGCACGCAATCATCGCCGACCCGGCGGCGCCGCTGCACGACCTGCTGCACCGCGACCGGACCCGGCACCTGCTCGCGCAGCCCGCAACCGCACCGCTGCGGGACTGGCACACCACCACCGCCTACCTCACCGAGGTCAACGACTGGCTCGCCCGCCACCACGTCACCCTCACCTGACCCTGCGCCCAGCACCTTCCGGCCAACCGCACCCACGCCCCGCTCGTAAAGGAGAGCACCAGACCCATGCGACTTGACGCGTTCAGCAACACCTACAGCACTGACCCGGCCAAGACCTGGAAGAAGATCCTCGGCTTCCACGGCCGTCAGGTCAGCTACGACCCCGAACTTGATCTCTGGCTGATCGCCGGTAATGAAAACGTCCGCACCGCGCTGACCGACGCCACACGGTTCTCCAACCGGACAACCATGGCGCCGGTGCGGCCGCTGTCCCGCGAAGCCGCCGTCGTCTTCGCCCAACTCGACGTCCCCGACGTGCTGGCAGACGCCGACCGCGCACAACACACCCGCATCCGCGCCATCCTGCGTGCGGTCTTCCCCAACACCGGCGACAAGCTGGAAAAGGTGTGGGGTGCCCGGATCGCCGACCGCGTCGACCAAGTCGTCAACGACCTCGCCAGCCACGACCGCGCCGACCTGATGCGGAATGTCGCGGCCCGGCTCCCGCTGCTGGTCATCGCCGACATCCTGGGCATGGCCGCCGACGAGCTTGCGGCGAATTTTGACTCGGCGGACGGATCTGCTGCTCTGCTCTGGGGCGACCTTGACGCCGACGCGCAGCTCGGGGTCGTTGGCGGGCTCGTGCATCTCTGGGACGACTGCCGCAACACCGTCACCGCCAAGACCACAACACCAGGCGATGGGCTCATCGGCGATCTGCTGCGTTACCGCGGCGGCGACGACGCTCGCCTGACCTTGGAGGAGATCGCCGCCCTGGCATTCCATCTGACCGTCGCCGCCTGGGAAGCCACTGCAGGCACGCTCGGCCACGCCCTCGAATGCGCCCTGACCGATCGCAGCCGGTGGGCCCGCCTCGCCGACGACAATCACTACCTGGCCACCCACGTCGAGGAGTCCCTGCGGCACAGCCCCGCCATCGACGGCCGGCTGCGTGTCACCACCAGCGACGTCACCCTCGACAACGTCACCATCCCCGCCGGCAGCCAATGCCTGCTCCTCATCGGTACCGCGAACCATGACCCACGCGTGTTCGCCAACCCCGACCGGTTCGACCCCGACCGGGCCTGGCTCTCACAACACCTGACGTTCGGCGCCGGCCCCCACTCCTGCATCGGATCTGCACTGGCCCGCATCACCCTCACCACGACGCTGCGCGCTCTAGCCCGAAGCCTCCCGCAGCTGCGCCTCGCCGGCGACTACCAGCGCCGATTCCGGCCCAACCTGACACTGCGATCCCATCAAGCCCTACCCGTGATCACCAACGCCGCAGGTCGCTGCCCACTGAACCGCGAGGCAACGGCCGGGGAGCGGCCGTGATCACCGACCTGACCCCTATGCGCCGACGTCCAAAGCCCCGCCCGTCGGCCGATCCCACGCTGGCACCCCGCTACCAAGATCTACTCGACAGGATCACCGCGGCGTCACACACCAGCATCGGCTTCCCCGCCGGCCGGGGCATCGACTACCGGCCGCTCGCACCGCTGCTCGGCGCACTGCTCAACCACGTCGGAGACCCCTGGTCCAACGGCACCTACCCCAGCCACGCCAAGCACATCGAACGCGACGTCCTCACCTACTTCGCCCGCCTGTTCCGGGCCCCTGCCGACTGGAGCGGATACGTGACCAGCGGCGGCACCGAAGGCAACCACTACGGGCTGTGGCTCGGGCGAACTCGACTCCCCAACGCCATCGCCTACCACAGCTCTGCCGCCCACTACAGCGTGCCGAAAGCCGAACACCTGCTGAACCTGCCCAGCGTCACCGTCGCCACCACCCCCACCGGCAAAATTGACTACACCGACCTGCACCGACAAGCAACCCGCCACCGCAGCCGCCCAGCCATCGTGACCGCCACCATCGGCACCACGATGACTGAGGCCGTCGATGACCTTGCCCGCATCCACGAAACCCTCGACGCAGCCGGCATCCACCACCGCTACATTCACAGCGACGCCGCCCTCGCCGGCGTCCCCCTCGCCGTCACCCCGAAACGGCCAGCGTTCGACCTCGCCGACGGCGCCGACAGCATCAGCATCTCCGGCCACAAATTCTTCGGCACACCCCTGGTCTGCGGCGTGGTCCTCACCCGCCGCGGACCCGCAAACCTACCCGCGCCGATCCGCTACACAGGCGCTCCGGACACCACGATCAGCGGCTCCCGCAATGGACTCGGCGCCGTCATGCTCGCCCACGCCCTCGACGTCCTCGGACCATCAGGGATCTCCGCGCGCACCCAGCAAGCCAGGAACATTGCCGACTACGCATGCCAGCAGCTATCAGCCATCAACTGGCCGCACTGGCGACACCCCAACGCCTTCACAATCATGCTCCGCGAGCCGCCGCCCGACGTCCGCAACCGCTGGTATCTGCCGGCCGCCGACGGATGGAGCCACATCATCTGTATGCCCGGGGTCAACACCGGTCAGATCGACGCACTAGCCCGAGACCTCGCCTAGAAGAGGACGTCACGCGGCGACGTGGTGCCCAGCGTGACTGACCTTACGACCCCGTGCCGGCGGCGACTGAGCGTGTACCGGACTGCAGGCGAGATCTACCAGTCGTGCTTGTCCATGAAGTTGATATCGCCGCCGAGCACGGTGCGGTACATGGCTTCCTCATGCTCGTCGGCCGCATCATTGCGCGCCCGGTCTTGATCAGATTGACTCTGCCTGCGCCGCCGCTCGGCCTCGCTGATCGGTGTCGGTGTTCGCGCACCCGCTGGGGCCGATACTGCGCGTGCTTTATCCGCCTGACTCTGGCGTTGCCGACGTTCACGCTCGACGGCGGAGAGCGCCGCCCAGCGACCAAGCTGCTGTGCTGCCATAACCCCATAGTTGTGGCCGCGGTCGGCGGAGTCGAGCCTTCAAGCGTGTCAGCCACGGAGTGTTCGAAATTAGTCGCCCTGAACATCTACATGGCTGGTCACTGACTCGCGGCGTGAGCGCACTACCGGCGGCATGTGAGTACGACGCCCACCGAGACACGTCATGCTGCGCTGGTCAGCGCATCCGAGCGGATTTATCTGCGATTGTTCGCTGTGACCCCCGGTGGCCCGAAGCGACAGCCGCTCGTCAGCTAAACGCCGAAGGGCGTAAAACCGACATCATTTGGCGCCGCCTTTCGCGGACGGGCTCGCGCCAGGTGCCCTGGACACCGGAACAGCCATGTGAGCTTCGGCGAGTTGTATGAGTTCAGATTCTGGGGCGGTTCCTTCGACGAAGAAGAGCGCTGCGGTCAGGGAGCAGGTCGCTGAGACCGGTGGCGTTGCGAATCTGGGTGGTGACTGATCATCGCCCTGCAGAGGAAGCGTGTGGACTGTGGTTTCCTTATTGTTCCCCGGCGACCACGTCTCGCCGAGATTCGGACTCGATCGGTACACGTAGTGGCCGCACTTGGCGTTGACGCTCAGTACGGCAGTCCGGCCCTTCAAGCCCGTCGTGGAAACCGACACCTTTGCTTCACCGTTTGTAGGCTGCTCCCTGGAGGAGGCGTTCCCGCCAGGTACCTCCAGCTCCGGCGGATCCCAATTCGGCTCCGCTCCAGGGCCGACGGGAAGTACGTAGGCCTGCATGATCTGCACCTGGCCAGACAACTCCGTGCGCTCTGGAAAAACGCTACGAACCTTAACAACGATGTCCGGAGTAAACGCAATGATCGCGGCGATGCCGCCGAGCACAACGACCCACGGCTGCAGCTTATCGACCAGGCGTTTCGGTGGCTCCGCGCGCTTCGAAAGCTGTTCGGCGAGAATGTCTAGACGATACAGTAGCGGCGACAGCCCCGCCGCCGGATGCACCTGAGGTTTCCGTACCTCCCTTACTGTTCTTATACGCATGTACACCCGAGCGCCCTTGATGCGGCGCTGCCGTGACGTCCTCTGGCGGTCGCGACCGTCCATGCGCGCCCACGATACCGGCTGGTCGGCGGCATCGCTGTCGCCTACCTTGCACCTCAACAGCTCGTGAGCGGCCTACAGCACCTACGTGTCGGCCTATGGATCTTCCGAGATCGAGGCCTTCGCTTTGGTTTGTCGGCCCGACCCGAGCAAATTCAGGACCTTTGAATGTGCTGGCCGAAACGGCCGAATCTGACACAGGTTTTGGTCTGGTCCGATGCACTGAATTCGGCACGATCGCGTTTTGACACGTTGCTATGTTCCGGAGCTAGGCAATCCGCGTTGCTAACTGTGGGCTTTAGGAGTGTCCGTTGCCTCAGAGCTGGGGGACTCATCGGCGGGCGGTCCAATGGGATTGGCCCACTTCATGAACCTGACCCAGATGACGAAGAACCCGACCGAGCTGACCGTCACCCCGAACCAGCTAAATGACGGCCAGTAATACCAGATGTACCCTGCCGCCGCTATGGGAATGAGCAGTCCCGGGAGGATCGGACGGGGGGTCACATACCAGAGCTCCCCGGCGATCCATCGCGCGAGAGATGCGACGACGCACCACATCAATGCGATCGCCCACCAAGATCGATCATGCCTGTCTCGCTGGAACCTGTCGCTGATGCGCGCCCATGTTGTATCGCCCTCTTGGTCCAGGGCTTCCCACGCCCGAGCGACCCGGTCGCCTAACGTCGGTTTCCCGGATATGGACGGCGCCGGCGACTCGGACGCTGAGACGGCGGGCTTGGTTGAGCCGTCGATGGGTGCCGGGCGAGGGAAGTAGTAGGCGTAGACGCCCCACCCCAGAGCCACAATCGCGACGACGGTGCTGATCATGGTGGCGACGTCTGACCTTGGCCTCTGCCTCGACAAGGTGTTAACTCCACGGGCTCGGCGGTGATTTCTGCCCACCATATCGAACCTCATGTCACTCTGACGCTACGGTGAGTGCCTCTGGAAGCTCTCCCTGAAGTTCCACCATCGAGCCGGACACCTTGAAACCAGACAGTGGTCTGGGGGAAGGATGTCCTGGTGCCCCGCCCTTCGAAGTACTCCGAGGATTTCCGTCGGGACGCGGTCGAGCTCGTGCGGTCCACGGGCCGCACGCTGCGCGATGTCGGCCGTGAACTCGGTGTCAATCACGAGACCCTGCGCGGCTGGGTCAGCGCCGCGAAACGCTCCGACGAGCAGCAGCAGCGTGCCGGCCGCGGCGGCGCCGACGGCGGCGAGCTGAGCGGCGCCGAACGCGACGAGCTGCGCCGGTTGCGGCGCAAGGTGGCGGAGCTGGAACTGGAGAAGGAGATCCTCCGGAAAGCGGCCGCCTATTTTGCGAGGAGATGGGTCATTGACCGGCCGCTACCGGTTCATCTCCGAGCACGCCGACGTGTACGGCGTGACGCGGCTGCGCCGTGTTCTGGCGGTCAAGCGCAGGCAGGGCTACTACGAATGGCTGGCCGCCGCACCGGCGAGGCAGGCCCGGGAAGCCGACGACGAGCACCTCGCTGCCCTGATCCGGCAGATCCAGGCCGAGCACCGTGGCTACGGGTCGCCGCGGATCACCGCCGAGTTGCGCCGCCGTGGGCTGCGGGTCAACCGTAAACGCGTCGAGCGGGTGATGCGTGAGCGCGGCCTGGCCGGGATCACCCGCCGACGGCGCCGGTCACTGACCAAGCCCGACGCCAAGGCGGCGCCGGCGCCGGACCTGATCCGCCGCGACTTCACCGCCCCCGCGCCGGGTGTGCGGCTGGTCGGTGACATCACCTACCTGCCCACCGCCGAGGGCTGGCTGTACCTGGCGACCACGATCGACCTGTTCAATCGGGAGGTCGTCGGGCACGCCATGGCCACCCACATGCGTACTGAGCTGGTCAGCGACGCGGTCGAGCCGGCGCACCGGCGAGGCCTGGTCCGCTCGCAGGCGATCTTCCACTCCGACCGCGGCAGCCAGTACACATCGAAGGACTTCAGGGCCACGCTGACCCGGCTCGACATGCGGCCGTCGATGGGCCGGACCGGGTCGTGCTTCGACAACGCCGTCGCCGAGTCGTTCTTCGCCAGCCTCAAGGCCGAGATCGGCACCCGGGTTTTCGCCAGCCGTGCCGAGGCCCGCCGCGAGGTGTTCGCCTACATCAACTACTACAACAACAAAAGATTGCATTCCACCGCGAACTACCAAACACCACGCGAAGCGCGTGTCTGCTATCGTCCACCCATCGCCCTCTTCCGGAAACGCCGCGCGAGTTGCCGATCGCTCAGCGAGGATCGGCTCATGGGTTCCACGGCCGATGACTACGGTTGGCTCTTCGAGGCTGACAACGGCGGGCACCTCGCCGACAACTACTGCGCGACACTGGTCTGCCGGCTAGAGCCACGCGAGGTGGTACGCCGCATCGGCGCCACGATCGTCCAAGAGGCAACCTTTCATCAGGTCACGACACTGGAAGACCTCGACATGGAGGCGGACGAGTCCTACCTCGCAATCGCCGACGTCGGTGGCAACGTGCTGGTCCTGGAGGCGTTCAGCGGTGTGGCATTCGAACGCCGTGAGGTGCTGTCACGTGACGCTGCTGTCGCCTCCCACTTCATGACCGTGAACCGCGATACCGGATTCGCCTATGTCCTGGACGGAGTCACCCTCCTGAGTTTCGAGCCGTTCTACGGAGACTTCCGAGATGTCTCGGATCCCGAACTTGCTACAGCGATGCAGGAAGCCGGCTTCCTCGGCACGCAGGACGACAGGCCCACAGAGCGTTACGCCGAGGCAGCCTTCGCCCTCGCAGATCGCCTGATCGGTGCCGGACTCAACCGACAAACGATAGAGCGCTCAACCTACCTCTACGCAAGCGTTCCCGAGCGTTAGCAACGGCCAGAAGGCGCACGACCCCCGATCACCGCCGACCGCCGAATCGCCGCAGCCCGTGACAACTAGGTAGCGATCCCGCGCTCGATCAGCGGCAGAAGAGCGCACAAAGCGCCGCCGAGATCCGCACCGGCCAAGGAAGCTCTTGAAAGACTGACTGCATGGCCTACGAGCGCGGTCGACAATCGCGGCAGACATCGACCTTCATGCTTCCCAACGACGTGCAGGCATTCGACGACCTGCTCGGCCCGCAGATCAAAGGGCT
Organism: Actinoplanes sp. GCM10030250; assembly: GCF_042666575.1. NCBI lineage: Bacteria > Bacillati > Actinomycetota > Actinomycetes > Micromonosporales > Micromonosporaceae > Actinoplanes > Actinoplanes sp. GCM10030250. The sequence continues at coordinate 127,217 of NZ_JBHTDO010000023.1, forward strand.
TGCCTGCTGGACGACCGAGACACTCACACCGGAAGGGCCAGTGGCAACGCATCGGTCGCTCAGCAAAGCACTCGGCGACCACTCACAGGCATTCCTCCGGCTCACGGAAGACGACATTCCGACCGGCCCACGACTGCAGTACCTACCGACTGACATGGCTGACGGTTCTTGGTCGGGGCCGCGGGTAGACCCCGAGACAATCGATGCCTTCATCCGAGCCGGCAGACTCGCATACCTGTGGTTCCCCGACGATGAGCCAGACGCGATCCGCACCAACTTCATCAACCTGGTGAAGGTCGCATGGAGAGCGCTCCATGGCGTGACCACGGCACATCTCGTCCGAGCAGACGGCAAACCCGCTCGGTCAACACGGATCGGCCCAGCGGCTAAGCAGTGGGTCTTGGAGCACCCAGGCCAGCAGTTAACGGCTTGGAACACTCCCCTACGGCTGCGGTAGCAGAGACATCAGTACCGCTGAAACTGAAGGTCACGCGCTGCTCGCGGCTATGAGAGTGAGCCGCCTATGCTGCCGAGCTAACTCAATTCTGTCGCGGCCCGAAGCAGCAACTGTCATCCTGCTCCCGTGTACAGAGCACTCGACGACGGCATCGAAATCGCGGCCGATGATGGGCAGGCCCGGGTCCGCCTGCTGGCCCCTGAGCGGCCCTTCGCGGACGAGTTCGTTGACTTCCGTGTCGAAGTGCAGGATAACGGACTGCAGGCCGCGACCGGGGTACGCACCATCAAGGGCGACGGCCTCGCGTCCTGGGCCAAGTTGCTGGCCGACTCGTACGCCGGCTGGGATGGTGAGCAATCGTGGGAGTCACTTGAACGAGATGCTCGTATCCACGCGTGGCACGACCGGCGCGGACACGTCACGCTCAGGTTCGTGATTCGTGGCCCGCGCGCATACGACAAGGCCGCATGGGAAGCCTCCGTCAGCGTCAACCTCGACGCCGGGGAGGACATGAGAGGCCTCGCCCAGGACATCGCAGTATTCCTCGGGTAGTGGTTCTCTCAAGTTCCTTCGCATGCGCGTGGACAGCGGCAGGTAAGTGCGGGAGAACTGGTAATGCCGGCCGCTGGAGAGATTCAGTCGCCAACCAGCCGCAGGGCCAGGCCTCGGTCGTCGCGGCATCGTTCCGCAAGGCTGCGCACGGCCTCGATCAGCTGGTGTTCGCCGTCATCGACAGCCGCGGCGGGCATCTGTTCCAGCTCGCTCAGAAACTGCGGCATCTCGTCCGAGGAGAGTTCCAGAGTTCCGTACAGGTCGATACGGTCAAGCATCGGGGTCGACCCGCGGTGTTGCGCGCGTTCGACAGCCTCCGCGAACCGGAAACGCGTGTCACCGACCACGGCCAGCTCGATGGTCCGGCGTCGCCGAGGGCCGGTGTCTTGCTGCTCAAACGCAAAAAGTTCCCCATCAAGGCCCACGCCAGCAGGCTACCGCTACACCTCGCATTCTCATTCTTCACCGACATGGCCCCACGTCGCCAACCGACCGCCCCAAGCTGCACGCTGTCGGGCCGGGTAGCGACGGCGCATTGCTGCGCCGCCGCCCCCTCAGAACCGGACGTGCACGATTTCCATGCATCCGGCTCAAGCAAGCCTTATGGCGTGCTGGCGTGCAGTTTGCTGGTCTGCCTTTTGCCGGTTGCCCGGCGGTGGCAGTGGGTGTGGAGCAGACGGAGTCGCGGATCGTGGAGGCTGCCGTCCTGGCGTAGGCTGATGGCGTTGTGGTCCATCGCTTTCCGCAGGCCGCCGTACCACTGTTCCCATTCTTTCGGGGTTTGTGGCGGGCGGTCGGCGTGCAGGAGGAGTTGCCCGCAGTAGGTGCACCGACCCTGCTGGCTGTCGAGCAGCCGTTGGGTGGTGCGATCGACCGGGGGTTGCATCCTTGGGCGTCGCCGTCGGGTGTTCCAGTAGTCGGCCAGTGCCGCGTCATCGGGCGATGCGGTGCCGGGGACCAGCTGGTGCCGCACGATCCTGGTCCAGGTGAATTTCTGCAGGTAGGCGCCGCTGTCACGGTCACCGAAGACCCACCGGTCTCGCCTGGACTTGTTGAACATGCCGAAGTAGCGGGCGACGACCCAGCTCGTCGGCTTGTTCGGGTGGCTGTGTCTGGCCCATTTATAGACCAGTTTCCACAGGTAATGATCCAGCGCGTTGAAGATCTCGCTGGCCACCACCGTCCGGTAGTAGGCCGCCCAGCCCCGGATGATCGGGTTGAGCCGGGCGATCACCGCAGCGGCGTTGCTGCCGCGCAGTGCCCGCACCTCGGTGCGCAGCCGTTGCCGGATCCGTCTGACCGCCGTCTTGCTCGGCTTGATCAACAGCAGGCCGTGATAACGGCGGACATTGAACCCGAGGAAGTCGAAACCCTCGTCGAGGCCGACCACACGGGTCTTTTCCTCGTTGAAGGCCAGTCCTCTCGGTGTCAGCCATGCGGCCAGCCGGGCCTTGACCTGTATCGCCTCGTCCCTGGTGCGGCACAAGGCGACGAAATCATCGGCGTATCTGATCAATACCGGGCTGCCCGGGACACTGACCGCACCGTCGTTTCCGAAGGTGCGGTAGCGGACCCCGGCGGCGTGTTCCATCCCGTGCAGCGCAACGTTCAACAACAACGGACTGACCACCCCGCCCTGCGGAGTTCCCTCCTCGGTCGGGGTGAACCGGCCCTGCTCAACCACCCCGGCAGTCAGCCAATCCTCGGCCTGTTCCCTGGCCGGGAACCCGCCGAGCTGACCAAGTAGATGGCGGTGGTCGATGCGGTCGAACGCCGCTTTCAGGTCCGCGTCCAGCACCCACCGCCGGGCCGGATTCGCGCCCTTGACGGTGCTGAAGATGGCTTGGACCGCGTCCTGACAGCTGCGTCCGGGCCGAAACCCATACGATCTCGGCTCGAACCGGGCTTCCCATTCCGGCTCCAGCGCGGTCGCCACCCGGGCCTGCAGGACCCGGTCGACGATCACAGGAATGCCGAGCGGCCGGCGTCGGCCGTCCGCTTTCGGGATATACACCCGTTTGACCGGCCGGGCTTGCCAGGGCTGCTGCCGACGCTGGACAGCTTCCGCCAGCGCGGCTTTGTCCTGGCCGTCGAGGACGATCCTGCCGTCCACACCCGCCGTCAAACGCCCAGCGTTGATCTCCGTGACCCGCCGCACCGCCAGCAGCGTGTTCGACCGGGACCGGAGCATCAACTTCTGCAGATTCCGGACCCGCTTGTGGTCTCGGGCCTGCGACGCCGTGAAGATCCTCTGACGCAGACGCCGTACGTGATCCTCACAGGCACGCCAATCGATCGCGTGCCAGTCCAGGACGTCCTCCGGTCCGTTCACCGCCACGGCCGCAGCCGCGCCGGTGTCCAACTTGCCCTTCGGTTCCAGCCTCGTCGTCATCATCTCTTTCACGGGCTCACCTGACCCGCGTCAGCCCGCTTTCGCGGCCGGGCACCCAGGCCCGGTATCCGGCCAGTTATCCGACAACCTGCTGGTAGAAGAGACCAGCACACGGCTTTCGGTTTTCCTGCTGCCTTTCGGCCACCGGCATTCGCTTCTCGGGTCATCCTGTTCCCGCCGAGGGATTGGGCCTTCCTCACGGTCGGCTTACCGCCCACCAGCAGTGGGCGGACCCCGTCGGGGTTTCCACGTTCCACACTCACGAGTTACGACCGGGGTGGGCGCCCTCTCTACTCCGGGGACCAGCGGTGCTCTCCTGACCGAATGCCGTGCCCGGCCAGCGCCTGCCGCCTCTCGGGCGGCCTGTCCCAACACCCCGCCCGAACATCCCATCGCGCGGAGCCACTATTCACGGAGCATCAACGAAGGTTCACGCAATTCACCCGTCCGGTCTGCCCCTCACCCGTGACCTCCACGATGGGATGGAGATCCTTCGGCTTTCCCCCGGGCTTCGCACCCCGCCGTTACCAGCGACGCACGCCAAGGAAGGGGCCAGGCAACGAGCACGCGCCCGGGACTACACCACCGACATCACGCCGGTCCTCCTAACTGCGAATCCACTCGCAAAGTGCGACCTCGTGTCGCAACGGCAGTTGAGTACGCCTCCCACAAGCGAACCGGCTCGTCAGATGCCATCGTCTCCTAGCATGTGACCATGAGGCGTGTAGTCGCCCGGCCGCGTGTCCAGATCTTTGTGCTGGTCGCGATTTTTCTGATGTTTGGACTTATCGGCGGAATGTATTTAACCGCGGGTGATCTACTTGCTGGCGATAATCTGTTCGGCACCATTCTGGGGTGTCTCCTCGTTCCTGGCGCCATACTGGGTGTTTGGCGGGCGCTACGAGTCGGCATCGTAATAGACGAGGTTGGCATCCGCATTCGCAATCTCGACAGCCGCGACCGTGTTATACCATGGGCCAGGATTGAATCGATCGAATGCGAGCAGATCGGAATGCGAGGCGTTCTGCCACTCTTCGCGCCAGTCATCCGTCCATGCGACGACGCCGACGGATTCGTCGTCCGGCCACTGGGGTCGTACGTGCGAGCACACGCCGAGCGTAGGACCGAAAGACTGCGTACGTTCATGGCCGGTGGTACGGGTTCATGACCCTCGTCTGGTGAGCAATCAGAGGCGGACTGTTTGTACGTGACAGCATTCCGTTCGGTGGCGACGGCCAACGCACGCCCGAAACGCGGCAGTTCAGTACGTTCGCCGGCCCGGTCCGTTCGCCGGTGTGCCGTCACGTTGAGGGCGGCCGAGTGCGGATGGCGTTCACCGGGCTTGGCGAACCACGCTGGAGCGTCGGCGGTAAGCGTCGTGTCGATCCGAAGCCGGGATAGCGGGTCGAGTTCCGGCAAGGCATCCGGCTCGAACCAGGCGACTTCGGTGGATTCGTCGTCGTTCACTCGCGGGTCCGCGCTGACCGCGTGGCAGCGGAACCATACGTTGAGGTACTCGCAGACGTCACCGTTCGGGTAGATGGCCCGGTTCAAAGCGACGCCGCCGATCCGGTCAATCTCGGCGAGCACGCCCGTCTCCTCGTAGATCTCCCGAATGACAGCATCGGCTGGCTGTTCGCCGGGGTCGATGGCGCCGGCCGGAAGTCCCCAGGATCCATCGTCGCTGCGGCGGCCGAGCAGGATTTGCCCGCGGTCGTTGCGGACGACGGCACTGACTCCGGGCAGCATCAGCAAATCGTGGCCGACACGAGCACGAAGGCCGGCGATGTAGGGCGAAATCGGCATGCGGCCGGCAGTAGTGATCACGATCCACCAGGTGGCGCACGCGGACGGCGGCAGGAAGGTACGTTGTCGGACCTGCGCTGGCGGCGGCGGGAGATCATCACAGCGTTCCTCAACCAGTACGCCATCTGCTCTATTGGCTCACCGCGGCTTGGTCCGCTAGCCCAGAGCCGGCCTTCCTGGAGCTTCGCTCTGCTGACCGATGGCTGATCCGCTGGCGTTGGGTCTGGGAGAAGCTGGTCCTTGGGTCCTGGCGTCCGTAGCTAGCTGTGCGCCCAGTAAGTCGGCATCTGGATGACCTACGTGATGCGCCCGTCCGGCTGGAAGGCCAGCAGGTGGAGGAGTGCGGCTCCCACCTGGACTGGGAGGTGATGGACAGCTGCGCCGTGCGCTCAAGGTGATCCAGACGCACGAGCGCACTGCCATCTCTGAGCTGCGGTTGAGGCGGCTTGAACTGGGCAAACGCGGCTATCCATAGGACCGGCTCTATCCACAAGTCGCCGATGTGTCGGGGTTACTGAAAACGAACGGCCGAATACAGTGCCGCACGTGACAGGAGTTGAGTTGGTGGCGCAGATCGCCGCTGGTGGATTCGCCAGTGCTGGACTTTGGCTTGCGTTCCGAGAGATCGCTAAGCAGCTCGGAGAGACCGCTCGTGAACGCCTCCGCCAGCAAGGCGAGACCGCTCGGATGGGGATCAAGCACACGATGCCTCTACCGGAGAGGGAGAGCCAGCCGCAGGAGGAGCAACGTCCTCCAGAGGCTGCATGATCGACCTGTTCGCTGGTTATGGCACCATGAGGCCAGGCCTTTGGGGCTCATGGTTGCGGGACCCCCGTGTCAGGCGTTTTAAGGTCCCGGCGCGCATACTCGGCGGCAGAAGAGCGTTTGCGCGAAATGAAGTGCGGTTGCGTGTCTACCCCTCCTCCGTCAGCTTCCACCCGGTAAGGAACAGTAAAAGCTCGCCGACCGAGCTGACCCGCCGCAACGATCCGGTCGTGAATCCAGTCGTTTCCCCAGGCAGCAGATATGGCGTGAACGGCAGCACGACCACACCGGCGATACTCACGGTGTCGTCGACCTGAACTGGAAGCTGCTCACGGTGGCCGTCGATGACGGCAATCCGGTTCGCCCACGACGACCAAGCTTTCTCCGCTTTCTCCCGCAACGATTTGACCGCGGAGTATTCACCTACCTCGAGACGGTCGTTGCTCTTGTAGGACTTGCAGTCGATGAGTAGTAGCACTCCGTCGTGGTAGGCGACCGCGTCGACGTCGGTGATTACCGTTCCGTCGACCCTGATGTTGCGTCGGATCAGTGGCCGGTACTGCTCCGGCGGCCGCCACAGACTCATGTCGATAAGTGCTTGCACTTCATCTTCGAACGCACCAGACCACACGTTCGCGGCGTCACCGTCTGCGGGCCGGTTGAATCCGGCGGTCAACGCGGTGGAGGCCATCGCCCCGTTGAGGATCAGGTGCCGGCGGCCGACCGGCCGGATCAGCCCAGCACTGGTCAGCAACTCGACCGCCTCGTCGGCACCGCCGCCCAGCCACCCGTCGCCGAGCACAGGATGGCCGACGGCAGCTTTTCTAAATGCGCGAGTGAATTCCTGTCGTGTCCGGACCGCGTAACCGAACCTTGACCAGGCACGGCGGGAAAACCGGCGGACTGCGTTGCGGGCCATGACCAGCTCGTTGTACGCCTTGAGGAACACAGCGACCGCTTGCACCTTGTCCGTCAGACCAAGACTGCCGGGAAGGAACGCCGCCGGAACCACCTGCTTCAGATCGGCAACCATCGGGACAACCGGATCCCAGTCGCGCAGCGCCTGACGTAGTAGCGGGCCGCGTATCGTGTCCTGCGCAATCAATGAACCCCATACGATTATCGGCCAGTCTGCAGTCAGCGGTGCCAGCGACGACCCGTACGCGCCGAGGGCCGCGGCGGGGCCGTGGTAGCCGGCGGCGGCGCGTTCGTCGAACAGGTCGATTGCATGCGCGACGTCGGTGTCCGGGTCAAACATGCCGACGAACAGCACCTCATGGTTGAGAGCAACCTGCTGGCCCTTACCGACGCGGCGTTTGGCGATCTCGACATTGGCCAGGACCAATCCGAGATAGATCAGCTGGTCCAGATCGGTCATCACCGACGGTGGCACCCGCCACGGGGCGGTCAGGAAGCCCATCAGCGTGCTGCGCCGCGGTGATGTGAGCGCGACCGCAGCGATCTCTGGCAGGGCAATCTTGGCGGCGTTGTCCAGCCAGGAGATCATCACCGGCTGAGCCCGCACAAGCAGCGCGTACCAGAATGCGGGATCGCGCCGATCAGCGACCGTCCGCATCATTGTCCTGACCTCCTCGGCCAACGCGCCCAGCACATTCCAGCCGTGCTGTTCGCCGACGAACTGTCGGTGCCCCGCGCCCAGTTGGGTAGCGGCCGCACTGATGTGTGGGCCGAACGACCAGCCAGAGCGCAGCTGGAAGCCCTCGCCCTGGCCGCCGAGGAACCCTTCGACCAAGGCGGTCGCCAGATCGGTGCGGTGGCGAGGCTTGAGGGCCTGAGTGAAGCCCTCTAACAGGTGAGGGCCGATCGCTGCACCGGGTGGCGGATCGGCGCTGCCCGCGTCAGGTTGGCTACCGGATATCGGCGGATCCCAGTAGAGAATGAGGTGCGGCCGGCTACGCCGGGCCCGCGGCTTACGCATGCACGCAAGCCTATCGGTCGGCCAGTCTGCGCAGGACGGCCGATCAGGTTACCAACGTGCTGGTGCTTCGCCGAGCGGCAGATCAGTGCGCCGGCCAGCGATATGAACGGCCAAACATGCCGGACCAATGAGACATTGACGTCACACCTATGCGTTCGCGCCTGGATCGCTTGCTGATGGCTGATCTGGCGATGGCGGCGATTCTATAGATATTGCTCGCGCACTCATTCTATCAAGAGCCTGGGAGTCTTCATTCCTAAGAGATTGAAATAGATCCAGCGCTTGCGTAGGCTGACGACCCGCCTTCACCTCTCTGACCGCGAATTCCACAAGGTCCGCCTTGGCATTCAATATTCTAGCTTGCGCTCCTGCGGCGCTCGCCTCAGCCTCCCTTATTCGCTTATCCTCTCCCCAGTCGCGGGCTAGGCGGAGAACCCTAAGAACTCCGTAGAAGAAGACCCCGACGACGGTAGCCGTCAGGGCGATATCAAGTGGATTCGAGTACCGGACGCTCACTGTTTGAATTGGGCTCCCGAGGGATTCGAGTGCCCTGACCTCGACCAGCTCGGATATTACATCGTCTACAAGCCACGGAACGAGAGCGGGTTGCCCCGGAATCCAAAGTCGAGAACTCTGAGATAAGCGCTCTCCAGGGAGCGACTCTGCCAGAAGAACACCACTCTGCGCCGCGATAGAGAACAGCGACTCTGGCCCTTCCTCCTCTAGATCTCGCATGAGCTTAGATCGCGCCTCGGATCGAGCAATTGGCAGGGCCCAGCGCTCTCCGATGGACACAAGGGTTCCGAGGTCTTGAAGAATTAAGGCGAGTTCGTCTAGACCTGCGCCGCTGCCAATGTCCAGTCGTATCGTTACCTCAGCGGATGTAGGGCCCTGAGGCTCCCGAATTGCGGGTGGAGGAGTTGGTGCACTAGGCATGCCGCCATTCAAGCACAAGTGATCGCGACTTGAGCTGCAAATGGAAGAATTCGAGCCGCTCCCAGGTAGACCGAGATGATGTAGTGAAAGTAGCCTGTTTCGAGGTTTCGGAACGAGCGTTAGCAGTGCACTCTCCTCGGCATGAGCGCACCCATCTGAGACTGAGCCCGAATTGGCGCAGCGTAATCAACGCGTGGGAATGGCAGAAGACTCCAACGCGATCGCGGAGCTACTCTTCCCGCTGCCTCTCCAGTGCAATGCTTGCCTTTTTTGCACAAGCATCACAGGCACTCCTTTCTCTTGCTCGAGAGGTCCCATGCCCAGTTTTATGCGAATACGAAATGATGTGTGAAGCAGCCCGGTCATGGTGATGTGAACACATATCACTCGTTGCAACCGACTTAACGGAGATGATGTACGTGGCCATACTGCGATAGTAATAGCAGTCACGCGCCTTCAAAGTCCGACAACCGGATAAACCTGATCCAGGGCAAGCCTTGCTGGGAGGTTCTACGGTGCGGGCTGCGTACTCACATCGGCAGATGAGTGACTTTGAGACATGTGTCCAGCATCGCGCCCTGGTCAGGACCCGTTCCAAGCCGCTCGGTCTTCCCGGTACTCCGCTGGCGCGCAGGCCGTCCCGGGTCTCGCCCGTTGGGCCCTGACAGACAGAAGCAGATACGGCTCAGTATTCGATGGACCTGGTCGAACACTCCCGCCTCGGTCCAGCGCTGCAGCCGCCGCCAGCAGGTCATCCCGGAGCCGAACCCGAGTTCCTGCGGCAGGTCTTCCCAGCCGATGCCGGTATGCAGCACAAACAGGATGCTCTGCAAGCACAGCCGGTCCGGGATCGGCCGTGGCCCCGGCGCTTTCGCCGGCCACGGCGGCAGCACCGGCTCGATCAGCTTCCATAACTCGTCATCGACGATCCACGCCTTGCTCACGACGACCGAACGAGACTGATCTTCACCTCGCAACGCTGATTAACATCGATTCGCCAGATCGTGTTAGGAGCTCTAAGGCATAGATACACGTCTTGACGAGCGGCGGCAGCATGGTGGCATGAGTGGCTGGCGCACTAAACCACGATCAACAACGTTGCGAGTCGTCGCTGGAACCATGACGGCAATTGTCGGCCTGCTTGGGCTAGTCGTCCTCTCCCGCTGGGCCTGGCGCTCATAGCCGACGCCAGAACGGACTGGGTGACACCAGCCAACATCGGCCAGGCGTATGGCGGTATCGCTGCCGTCCTGGCCGGCCTTGCGCTCTGTGGCGTAGTCATCTCGATCGCCATTCAGCGGCGGCAACTCGCCGTCCAGCTCAACCTGGCGCTTCGTGAACGCCAATCCGACTTAACTCGCATGCTGCTCGAGCACCCAGAGGCGACCGCCAACCTCCTAAGGGCAAGCGTCAGCACCGAGAGGGCCCTACTGAACCTGCACATAGCCCAGTACTGGTTGGCGTACGACACCGACGCACAAGATCCCGATTCCATGAGAACCGAACTAAGGATGCTATTCCAAACCGAGACAGCCCGGCAGTGGTGGGCCGACGGCGGGCACCATTGGCGAGCCGTCATGTCCAAGAAGTCGAGGGCGTTCGCCCAGCTTGTCGATGAAGTCGTCGCGCTCGCCCAAGACTGGGGTAAGAAGCACGGCACTGGTCGCGACGGCACCCGCCCGTGGACTCTCCCGAGGACCCAGCGGCGAGGCAACACGACGGCACCTTTGGCGGTTGGCGCAGGCATCGCCTTCGGAGCCGGAATTCTGTGGCTGGCGAGAAGAAAACGATGAGGTCCCGGCCAGGCGATCCGCCACGGCCGCTCTCATAAGTGCTGCATGCTCCACTGACATGCGGTCCATGATGTCGATGTCGTCCGCTGCGCGCATTCGGATCGCGGCATCCGCTCATCAGATCAGATGCAATATGGGTACGCCAACGAGGCATAACGCCTCGCTGTTGGCCAGCGCGCATCGCGCCAGAAAAGCGCCTTAACGCATATCTGCTCACAGTCCGGCCGAGGCAGGCCTGGCCTCCGGTTAGGAAAGGCCGGTTCGAGCCTGGCGGGCGGTACGTTTCCCGTGACGGCACAAGTTTCCGCTGGAACGATTCCGGTGTACCGTTAGACTAGTACGCCGCTTGTACTATATAGCGGCGCATCGACTAGATTGATCGCGGCGCAGCATTTGCCGCGTCCCTTCACATAACTGCGAGGAGATGGACGGACTATGGCTAAGCAAGTGATCACCGTACTCACTGATGACCTGGACGGCGGCGATGCGGACCGCACGGTCGAGTTCGGGCTCGACGGTGTGAGCTACAGCATCGATCTGTCCGAGAAGAACGCCGGAAAGCTCCGCAACGCACTCGACCCCTATCTTGCGGTCGCCTCCCGCATCGGTCGCACCAGCACAAACGGGCGCATCGGTTCCCGTGCCGCAGTGCCGAGCCGGTCGAGTCGCGAGCAGAATCAGGCTATCCGCGAGTGGGCCGTCAAGAACGGCCACGACGTGTCCGAGCGCGGACGCATCCCCGCTGCGGTCGTTGAGGCGTTCCACACGCAGCGCTGACAGGCGAACGGCAAGCCTCCGCCGGTGTCGCGTCCCTGCCTCGACTGCGCAAGGGCACAACACCGGCTTCAGTGACCCAGAATGTCCAACGAGTGAGCGCCAACAGCACCGGACCAGATCGTTTGATGGGCGTATTATCCGGATCGAACCGTCAAAGGCCGACCTGTCTCGTGACAGTCGAAGTGCCGAGTGGAGCCTGCATTATGACCCGTAAAGGCCCCGAATTGCCCCCGGAGTGGGTCAGCGCCGTCCACCTCGCAGCACGGCATGCCGCTCAACAAGAAGGCAGTGCGTGCCCGCCGGATGTGGCTGACCGGATCGCTGATGCAGCACTCACAGCGCTACTCGCTGAGGCCGAGGTTATCGAACAGGTCCGGGATCGGCCGCTTGTTGATCCATTGCCCCCGAGCCCGCGGCCTAGCCACTTCGCGACCGAGCGCCGCCTCACCATTTGCACCCGCCCAGAGCCATGCGCCAGTTACACCATCGGTGCCGGTGTCGACATACACGGCCACCTCTGGTTCCCGGTCTTGAGTGCGACGCCCGCGACGCCGCGAATGGCGCCAGACCAAGCGCGTTGACCGGAGCCGGCCCGGCGCTGGTCAACCGCGATCTCAACGGCAAAGGCGGCGCCGACGGTCGTCAGTCGTGGTCGTCTTGATGCGGGCGCCGTTCCTTGATCCAGGCTTCGACGTCGTCGGCACGCCAGACCTTGCCGGCCTGCAGGTGCGCGGCCGGCTTCGGGAAGTCGTCGCGCTGGGTAATTTGATAGACACGTTGCCGACTGATCCCGCCGAGCCGCATCCGGACTTCATGCGCGCCCATCAGGCGCAACTGCTCGGACATGCAAAGGCGCGCGACATCAACATCGCGGGAGCAGCCGAGCGGCCCCGGGACGGCGTTCACCCTGTACCGATGCCGGCTGGCCTGGACAGCCTGCGTGAGCAGCGGCGTGCGCAGCGGGATCGGCCCGAATTCGGCGCTCTCGCCGGACGTGAGGCGGTCTTTCTGCGGCGCCCGTGGGACGAGCCCGACGAGACCGAGCCGCAGATCTACTACGAGCACCTCGGGCCGGACAACCGTCGGCTGCGACAGGTCGAGGTGTACGCGGACGAGACCGCGATCAGGACAGGCCCTGAAGACTGGCCACTCAACCCGCCGAACGATCTCTACGATCCCGACCTGGTGCAGTGGGCGACCAGCGCGGAGGATTTCGAGCAGCTGTGGCGGCAGGCTCCCGGTGAAGGTGAACAGCAATGATCTACATCGACACCCGTCGGCTCATGCATGCGATACCTCATGTCCGCGAGCCGAACCACCGAACCGCCTCTCGCCTTCCGTAACGATCGGATCGCGGCTACTTATCTACTGGTGGTACGACCGCAGCCCGGCCAGGCTTGGTCGAGGTGACCGGCGGAACGCTCTATCTGCGGCTGTCCACCGTGGTTTGGTGTGACACTCATTTGGCGTGCGACCCGCCGGTCACCGCGGCGCGGAGAGGATCAAGAGGGACTGCCCAGCTCGAAGTAGCGTTGCCCTCCCGCCGACGCTGTCGTCGGACTGGGAGGAATAGCAGTGGCGCGAGTCGTCATCGGTGTGGACCCGCACAAGCGGTCCGCAACCATCGAGATCATGAGCCACCGCGAGAAGGCCATCGGGCAGGGCCGCTTTGGCACCGACCGCGAGGGATACCAGGCGATGCTCGCTGCCGGCCGCAAGCACACCGACCGCATCTGGGCGGTCGAAGGCTGCAGCGGCATCGGCCGGCACGTCGCCCAGCGCCTGGTCGCCGACGGCGAAACCGTCCTCGACGTGCCCGCGAAGCTGTCCACCCGGGCCCGCGTGTTCGCCACCGGTCAAGGCCGCAAGACCGACCCGGTCGACGCCCACAGCGTTGCCGTCGCAGCGTTGCGCACCGACAACCTGCGGCAGGTGCCCGTAGAGTCTGCTGTTCCGCCTCGCCCGCACTCCGTGCGGTTCGTCCTGGAGATGGCCGTTTCTGCCCTATGGTGGTTCGCCGCGTGGGCAGGGTGCTACGTCTACGTCGCGTCCACGGCGGATGCGGTGCCCTCTTGCGATGGTTCGGGATGTTTTAGCTCGCGCGACTGGGCGTTGGCCGGAGTCATCTTCTACGGCTCCTTTCTGGCGCTGGTGGGCGCCGCACTTAGCGCCGCCGTCGTTGCAGTCGTCGTAGCGACCGCCAGCCGGCTGCGATGGCCGACGGGCGTAGTCGGCACCGCCGTCACCTGGACAGCCTGGTTGGTACTCGCCGGGGTGATCGCGCTTCTGGTCTCCTACCCCACACTCCGCTGACGCAATTGCGTGACTGCGGCTCGTCCTCGATCTGGATCTGGCCGCGATCCGCTCGCCACCGAGCCGTCACGGCTGCCGGGCGCCGAACGGTGCCCGCTCGTGCCGAGAACAGTGCACTGATGGTCATCGTCACGGCTCAGGTGAACACGTCGATCACTGTAGTGAAAACCAACGGAGCACCGATCCTTCGCCCCGATTGCGTTCGGATCACCGTGGAAATCTTGGTCGACGTGAGTGCCGGATGGCGACGGCCAGTCGTTCTATTGCCTGAGTTGAATGTTGCAGTAAGTGATACACCGGTTACGCGGTCACGGACCGACCCTTCCGTGAGAACGGCTCACTTATTCGAGCCGAGAAGCGGTGCAGTGTGTGGCTACCATCGGCTACGTGAGCAGAGCGCTGGGACGCATGGCAGCTATAGGGACGCTTGCGCTAATTGTAGCCTTCACTACGTCAAGTATGTGGATGAGCTACTTAGAAATTGAGTTGCCGTCCGGATATTCCAGAGCAGATGGAATCTATCTACTTGCGCCAAATGCGGAGAAAGTCGACAAAGCAAGAATTGAGTTTCAATCCTGGATGATATCCGGCGTTGAGCGCAACGAGCGGACTGCCGCCACGGATGCCCAGGTGCAAATGCTGTTCAGCATGAACGATCGGAGCCGTAGCGATTTTTACGTTGTATCAACGGGAAGCGCCGCCGAGCTCCTGGAAGATTGTACGTTCGACTCATGGAACGTCGCAATCAATGATATTTCCGGAAGTAACGCTAGAACGGCGGTCGCGGACATCTGGCACCACTCGTTCGCCGGAACTATTAGCAAGGTAATTCATGTATCGGTCCGCGGTGCTCCGGGATTCATCCAAGAGCTGACGTGTCATGGCGAAGGGGACCGATCGTGGGTGGCGGAGCGGAGTCAGCATTACATGCGGGCGCCACTCATGAGAGTAATTCCTTACGCTCCCAAAGGCGATCATCAAGGCATCTTTCACGCGCAAAATAACGGAGGAGAGATGCCGCGGCCTCAGCATGATTTTTGTGCGACCGTGCAGTTCCTGCTGACTAGGGGAAGCGTGTTGGACTACTCTTACCCCGCCACGTTTCGTGAGACTCCCGGAGGCCTGCTGTATCGCGGCGACGAGTCTATGTCGCCGCCCGGAGGCTTTGTTTCGACGCTCTCCTGGACCACGTGTGGAGTTCAGCTTATCGATTTGAACGGGAAGAAGGCGTTTGGTGTCGTCGACGGTTCGCTCGTCGACGTTGGGGTCAGTGATCTCCGAGAGAAGTCGACCGACGAACGGAATTTACTGCTCGGAGGTGCCGCTCTTGGTCTGATCGCCGCATTGCTCGTTGAAGTATTGGTTCCTTCACTTCAGTTGGGCCGGCATGCGGCATTGAAGTTCGCGTCGGTCTTCAAGTTATTCAGACGTCGGCTGCCTTTCCATTCGCGTAGCGCGCGTAGGCGCTTCCGCCAGTCTCCAACAGTCGAAGGGGCCAGGACCGCTCCGCCATCCGGACCACCTCCACCGCCCGCAATGCGAACGGAGGAGGAAGCATTCACGCTGGCGTGCATCGCCGCCCACAACCACTGCGCGGACATCAGTGCCGCCACGCTGAATTTGGACGGCCTACGCCTCGACTCGCTGCACACCAGCGATGGCCGGTGGGTCTTCACGCTGCGGGAGAGCGCCGGCCGCCGGTTCATGGTCAGCATCCCGCCCGCCCGCGACGGCGAATCGGACATCTCTGTCTTGATGTACCAAACCTGGCGCCGAAGTTGACCGCCCCAGCGGCTGTGGGACGACTCTGCGGACGCGATCCGATCTACCGCGGATACCGGCCCGGTGACAGCCACGCGAGGTTGGCCAGGGGCGTCAGGGTGCCGGGGATGGTGGGAACCGAGACGGCACCGCAACGTCGGCGAAAATGACTCATTGTCATGCCGATGAGAGCGCTTGATCAATAGTTCTGTCGTTACCGCATCCCTCGCTCTGATCATTCAGAGGTAGTTCCACCTAGGCCATCCGCATCGTCGTACTGACCGAAAGGTTGATACTACCGATCTTTAGTGTGGGAAAGATGGCGCCAACGTGCGATTTGAGAGGCAGAACGTTGTCCGACAAGCCTTCAGGCCCTGCCCACGGCCACGCCCTGCTCACCGCGCCCGGGGTGAGCGGCCTCGTCCTTATAATTTTCGGAGCCCTTGGGAGCGTACTCGAAATCCTTAACGCCACCACTGCTCGCATCCTGTGGTCGGTCGGCATCTTGCTCGTGGTTGTTGCGCTTTTGTGGCTGACGTCCGCCCTGCGCTATGTGGGAGATACGTGGAATAGATGGTGTGGATTCGCGGGCGCAATATTCCTCCTCGCGGGCTCCGGCATTCTCGGCTGGATTACGAACGCTACCTTCGCCG
Source organism: Actinoplanes sp. GCM10030250 (assembly GCF_042666575.1). NCBI lineage: Bacteria > Bacillati > Actinomycetota > Actinomycetes > Micromonosporales > Micromonosporaceae > Actinoplanes > Actinoplanes sp. GCM10030250. Next base: position 143,361 of record NZ_JBHTDO010000023.1, read on the forward strand.
AGAAATCGCCGACACCGCCGCGGGGTGATCCAACGACTGCACCAAGCAACTCAGCATCAACCGCTCCTCCGCAAGACCCAGGAACAGCAGCCATCACCAGTCCGAAGAACGGCGCTGGCGTCGATACTTGCACGGTAGTAGTCCACTTCGATGGCGCTCCGGCAACTGGCAAGGCGTTCGTCGCTGTAACGAATCAAAAGGGCGCGGCCTATTACTTTGAGCCACAAATCAGTCCAGACGGTCCCAACAAATGGTCTGCAAGTGTCCAAGTCGGCGAAAATGACCTGACCAGCGACGAGGAATACACCGTTAGCATCTATCAGATGCACGAAGATTGGATCGAGTACCTCGGCACTGTTTTAGCGAACGCTGCAGCGGACTGGGACATAGCCACCCAGGTGGATGCCACATACTGGAATACTGATCGCCTACCTCCGGGCGCCGGGAAGCCATTGCACGCCATAGCCGTCCATCGAACGAAAGCCGACCCGAACTGTCCTGCATAGACGGGGCCAACCACGCAAATACTAAAACGTGATCCCGCTTTGACACTTCACTCTCATGCCGCAATCCGGTCGGAGCGGCCCGAAAGGTCAACTCAAGTGATCATCCCGCACCAGCGACTTCCTGCCTCAACAGGTCTGCCTGCTCATCGTCGTCGCACAGCAGCAACACCTTGAAGGCGATGGGCGTCTTGCTGAGCGGCGATGCCCAGTATCGGGCTGCCCGGGACAGGATCTGAAAGAGGGTGCGCCGATCCGGGGTGCTGCTCGACAGCAACTGTGATGCATCTTCGACAAGGAGGAGATGTCCTTCCGCGGACAGCCAGTTCAGATCACGCAGGCAATCAGACAGTGCATCCCAGTTCCAGCCGAAGTAATCGGGGAACAGCAGCGCGTCGGAAAACTCATACAATGCGTGGTCCGCATCGAACATCCTGGCGCCGTCGAGCCGAGCCACCACCATCCGCCCCGCCGCCGGCAGTACCGCCCCCACCTCTACCAGAGTGCTGCGCGAGCAAACAGCCAGATCCTCGGTAGAGCTGTACCACCAGTTCTTCACTGACCCTCACCATCACTGCCGTCCATGCGCCCAGTCTCCAGGAGACGACACCAGACGCCGGAACCGGCTGTACCAACATCCTCATCTGGCACCCTCTCTGTCAACCGGTGGCGGAGATTGGTGCTCTAGGGTGGGATTCGGCGGATCCGGGAAGCGGCTTCTCCGAAGTGTCGATCTTGGGGTTTGGGTCGGCCGCGCTGGATTGCAGAGTCGCCCCCACGTGTCCTTCTTGACCCATGAGTTCCGGCACACTCACATGCCGCCGCGAGCGCGATGGTTGGTGGCCGCAGAGGTGCCGAGCAGCGGTCATCGCTCGGGAAGAACCTCACGAAGGTGCACCGCTGCCCGGCACCTAAACAGGGTAGGCGTCTCGCATCACGGCCGGCCTCGGACTATCGGGGTCAGCTCTGGCCGGTCGAAGCGAGCGGTATGACAACCTCGACAGCACTCCAGTCCTACCCAACCTCTTCCGACTCGCACCTGCTGACGGCAGCGGTGGCTGCCTACCTCGGCCGCTACCGCGGCCAGTCCCGGATTCACACCGACTCGGACCTCAAGGTCTTTCTGCGCTGGTCAGCCAATCAGGCGCTGGATCCCCTGCGCGCGGCACGAACAGACATCGAGCGTTACGTGCGCTGGCTGCAGGACGTCCGGCTGTACCAGCCGTCGACGGGGTCCGGCGGCTGTCCGTGGTGATGGGCTTCTACCGCGTCTGCGTCATCGACGAGATTCTGCCGCACTCACCCGCCGACTACGTCCGCCGGCCACTGCCACTGGTCCCGCCCGAGTCACCCATCCTCGGTCTCAGCCATCTGCAGTTCGAGGCGCTGATCACCGCGGCCCGGGTTGTCGGTCAACATCGACGACTTCGCGTTGGTCGCGATGCTGGGCCTGCTCGGATTGCGGATCTTCGAGGCCTGCGGTGCCAACATCGCCGACCTCGGCGAGGAACACGGCCACCGAGTACTCAAGGTCCGAGGCAAGGGAGGCAAGGTTGTCCTGGTGCCGCTACCGCCGGTGGTAGCTCGGGCGATCGACCGCGCCGTCGACGAACGTGACGACGGCCCGATCCTGCGCAATGCCCGAGGCGCCCGGATGGACCGGCACGCGGCGACCCGGCGGCTCAAGCACCTGGACCAGACCGCAGACCTTCGGATCCCGAAAATGCACCCGCACATGCTGCGGCACACCTTCGTCATCCTGGACAACCTGACCGCCCACAATGGCAAGGCAACTAGGGCATGGGAGGACCGGAACAGGGTTGAGTTGTGTTTCACGCCGATCTACGCGGCTTGGGCGAACCCGATCGAGGCCCGGTTCCGGCCACTACGCACCTTCGTCATCGCCGGCTCCGATCGCTCGAACCACCCGGCGCTGTTGCGCCATCTGCACAACTATCTGCGCTGGCGCAACGCCAACGCCCGTCATCCCGAGGGCCTGGCCGCCCAACGCCGCGAACGCGCCCGCATCCGCAGCGAACGCCAACGACGCTGGGGCCAATCCGCCACCCTGGCCGCCTGACCCCCACATCTCAAACGTTCTTTGTCAGGGCACTAGCCCAGACAAAGAGCCGTGGTCAGGTGCCCTTTCGTGGGCTGCGGGACAACTGCGGACAACCGCGGACAACTATCGGCCAGGCGGACGCGGACGGCATCGTCGATCACGTGATCAACGCCTGTTCAAAGCGGTAGCCGGTCGCGCGGGGGCGCGCTGGTGTCATGCCGGGCAGCTGAGCCGCAGGGGTTTGCAGCTGTATCGGGGACCGTTGAACGGGTCACCGCGACACGACGATCTTCGCGGGTGTCTTGAGGGGTTGATCATCGGCTGCTGTTGAGGCGGTCGTGTCAGGAGCCGGCCGGCGGTGTTCGACCCCATCCGATCACCGCCGGCCTGCTACCGCGGTCATCGACCAGCCCGGGGGACGTATGTCATTGCCCGATCCGCCGCCGTTCGTCACCCGCGACCGTCGCAGCAACAGCTGCGCGGGTGCCGGTGGTGCTGCGCCGGTACATGTCAGCCTGGCTGCCGCGACTGGCGGCGGGCCGGCGAATGCGGTGCCGCCCGCGGGCGCTGCGCCGAACATGATCGCCGGCGGAGTGCCGAACATGCCGGTCGGTTGCGCAATCCGGCGCGAGCCACGCCCGGTGCCGAACCAGTTCGGGCCTGCATACGTTGCCGAGCGAGCCTGGCTTAATGCCGCGGCGTTGCGCCCTGGCGCGATGGTGGCGGTGTCGTCCGCCGACGGCGGTGTTGGCCGGTCGACGCTCGTTGCTGCGTTGGGTGGTCTGCTGGCGCTGGCGTCTCCTGAGCCGGTGATCGCCGTTGACATGGTTCCGGCGCCTTGGAACGGCCTCGGCGTGCGGGTCGGCTGGCAGAATTCGGCCACGGTGTGGGATGCCGTGCGCGAGCTGGGGTCGATCACCAGCCGGGCCGAGGTGGAGCAGTGGACGCAGCGTGGCCGGACCGGTTTGCTGGGTTTGGTCGGTGAGACTGAAGGTCATCAGCGGCGGCCGCCGCGGCCGGAGGAAGCCGCTGCCGTGGCGGACCGGGTCCGTGCGCTGTTCGGTCTGACGTTGTGTGATCTTCCGCCTGCCGTGACGACCGCGGTGTGGTGGTCACTTGCGGTGGCAACGGTGCCGGTGCTGGTTGCTCGGGCGAGTACTGACAGCTTGCGGCACACGCTGCGGCTTCTTACCTGCCTGGCGGCGGCCGGGTATGCGCGGACGGTTCGTGACTGCGTGGTGGTGATGATGTCGGTCGCCCCGTCAGTGCCGCGGCAGGTTCGGGCAGTCGCACAGCAAGTCGGTGACACCGCGGGCGCCATGGTGACTGTGCCGTACGACCCGCGCCTCGCCGTGCCGGAGCCGATCGATGCGCGGCTGCTGCGCCGGCGCACCCGTAACGCGCTGGTGCTCGTCGCCGATGCGGTGCTGCATCGGTGTGCCGCCGAGCGGCCCCTATCGGTTTCCTCGACCGAGGGGCGTGCCTGATGGCGTTGACGACGATCGTCTACGACTTGGCAGCCCTGCTGCACACGGTGGTGCTGCGGGCACCGGTGGATCCGACGCCGACGCCGACGCCGACGGGGACGCCGTTCGATTTTGATTGGGATCAGATCCGGCCGGATCCCGATGCGGTGCCCAAGACCGGGATCTTCTACGACATGGCCAACGCCCTGCTCTTCCTGGGCGTGATCGCGGCCCTGTCGGGCCTGCTCGCGGGGGCGATCGCCTTCGCCGTGGGGCCTATTTTCGGCGCCCACATCATCAGTGACCGCGGGAAAAGCATGATGTGGAAGGCTGGCCTGGCCGCGGTGATCGTGGGTTCAGCAACCACCATCATCACCGTGCTGCTGGCCAAGTGATGACCGCGATGTCCGCATGCCAGCCCCATACAGGCCCGCCGTGTGAGCGCGACGGCATCGGGCCGGACCCCAGGCCGGGGCGCCCGCGAGTATGGCGCGCCCTGCTGACCGCCGTGGCCGCCCTGGCATTCCTGCTCGCCTCCGCCGGAGTCGCCCGCGCCGCACCACAGGCGCCTGTGGTGGGTGCCGCGTGTGCGCAGAAGGCACCCGGCTCGGTCGCCTGGTGCATGCCGTGGGCGGTACGTGTCGAGACGCCGCCGGCCGGAAGCGCGTCGCATTGGGTCACCCAGTGCAGCAAGGCGACCAGCGACGACGAGCGCACATCGTGTGCTGCCGCTTCGGTCACTTTGGACGCGCCGCCGGCGGATGGCACCGCGTCGGTGCTGATGGACGGCCCCAGCGACAAGGACGGTGTCACCGCGCTGGTCAAGTGTGGGCTGTTCGGCGAGCAGATGAAAAATGAGCAGGACGCCACCCGCTTCGGCATGTGGCGCGACAAACACACTCGATGCTCACAGCAGGTCGCGACTTGGACGGCGGCAGCGTACGACCCCAGCCCGCAGGAGAAGGAATGCGGGAGGATCGAAGTCGGCTGCCAGATCACCGAAGGCACGCAGGACGCGGTCGAGAACGGTATCCGCTCCGGCGTCCAGGGCCTGGTCGACACGATCGTGCAGGCCGAGGTGTATCTGCTCGGCAGGCTCGCAGAGCTGGTCTTCGACGAGACGTCGATCGCTAGCGCGGATACAGCGTTCTACGCGGTCTACAACTCCGTCGCCGGCACTCTCGTCATGTTGATCTTCGTGTTCTTCATCATCGCGACGATTATCAACGGCTTGCGGATGCGCGGTGGGCCTACGCCCTTGGCGACACTCGGTGGCCTGGTGAAAGCGGTGCTGGGAATCACCTTTGCGGGTGGCCTGGCCTACGTGATCGTGGCGGCCTGGGATCAGGCGGCGATAGCGGTGCTGGAGGCCAACGCCCGCAAGCCGTGGGATGCGTCGAGGCCGGTCACCGCCATGACCAACCTGACCGCGGGCGGCTCGACGTTGCTGCTGGCGGGTTTGTTCGGGTTGCTGGGGATCATCGGGCTGGTCCTGTTGTTCATCATCATGCTGTTCCGGGGCCTGCTCACGACCGGAGCCGCCCTTTTCGGGGCGATGGCGATGACCGGTCTGGTGATGGAGGAGACCCGGCACTGGCCACGCCGGTGGTTCTGGACGGTGAATGCGCTCGGCAGCTCCAAATACTGGATCGTCCAGCTGTGGATCTATGGCGGCCGCTCGGCGTACGAGTCGGACGATCTGACCACGGTCCTGCAGTCGATGCTGTTGATCTGGTTGATGGTCCTCGCGCCGTTCATCATGCTCAAGCTCACCTCCATGTGGGACGGCTACCTGTCCGACGTCAACGCGAACGGGATGCTGTCCGCACTCGGCGGATCACTCATGATCGGCTCGAACCTCGCTGACGGTTTCCGTCAGGGCGCCCAGAGCGTCACCGGCGGCGGTGACGCCGCTGGGCTGATGGACGCGAACGCCTCCAGCATGCCCACGAACCCGGCCGGCCCGGTCGGGCAGATGACCGGCATCGGCGGCGGGCTCGGCCGTGATGTGGCGCAGGCCGCCGGCCGGGGCCAGGACGGCGGCGCCGTCGGCGAGCCCGTGACGAACGCGCCCGGCGATCAAGGCGCGGGCGCCGACGGCACCGACTCCCAGCACAACCCGATCGCTCAGGAAGCCGACGGGGTAGGTGCGGCCGGCAGCAGCGCCCAGCACGACCTGTCCAGCGGGGAGCTGACTGCGCCCGGTGACGCCGCCGGCGACGGTGGGGCGCTTCCGGTGACGCCGCAGGCGGCGCTCGGGGCTGACCCGACGGGCGTGACCAGCGGCGACACCACATCGGCCCACGGGGTGGGCGGCAACGGTGACCCGGCGAAGGCCGGCCCGGATGCGGACGGCAGTGACGCGTCCTCGCCCGGCTCTAGCGGCGACGCGCACCCCAGCGACCGCGACCAGCAGGCCTCGGGATCCGGCGAGTCCGGCAGCGGGGCCGCGCAAGCAGGCGGCGCGCGGGGTGCCTCCGTCGTGGCGGAAACGCCGATCGTGCCCCTCTGACCTGGGAGACAAAGCCATGACGAAGTTCGAATTTCCGCCGCGATCCTCGCGGGGCGCTGTGCTGGGATTCAGCTGGTCCCAGATCGCGATGGTGGTGGCCGGCCTGATCTCGGCGGTCGTCGGCCTCAACCTGCTCGTGATCAGCAAACCGGCCGCGGCCGGGATGTTCGCCCTTGCTCTGCTGCTGATCACCTTCGGGTTGCTGCGGATCAAGGGGCGGCGAATCACCGAGTGGGCGCCGGTCGTGATTGCCGCGCTGATCCAGCGACAAGGGCGCCAGCATCAGTACCGGGGCGGCCCGTATGGTGCCAACGCCATGGGCGAGCACCTGGATCTGCCCGGCCCGGCCGCGGCGTACCGGTGGCTGCCCGCGGTCGCCGCGGACGGCACCACCGAAGTCGGACTCTTGCAACACCGCAAGGAGAAGACGGTCACCGCGGCGCTGCTGTGCTTCGGCACCAACCTCATCCTCGCCGACCATGACGTACAGAGCCAGCGGTTGACCGATTGGGCACAGGTCCTCAACATCCTCGGCAGCGAGTACGCCGACGCCGGCCTGGTGCGGTGGGCAGTCACTACGCGGGCGGTGCCGGACTCCGGCAACCGGGCCCAGCGCTTCCTTATCCACCGGGCGGTGGATACCACGTCGGCGGCTTACCAATCCTTGGCTGAGCTCACCGCTGCCGCCGCCCCGGCAGCGCAACGCCACGAACTCCACCTCAGCGTGGTCTTCGACGCAGCCCGGCTGTCCGGGGAGATCACCGACGCCGGCGGCACCGACACCGCGATCGCCACAGTCGTCCTGGACCGGCTCACCGGGATCGAGGCGGCCGTCGCCGAGGCCGGAGTCACCACCGGCGGTTGGCTGTCGCCGCGAGCGTACGCGGCGGTGATCCGCACCCAGTTCGACCCCGACGACCAGGAGGTCGTCGACCTGCGCGGCAGCACCCGCCCCGGCGCCGACCGCACCCCGGCCGGGGTGGCACCGCGCCTGGCAGGCCCGGTCGCCGCACGCACGCTCGGCTGGCACACCTACCAGCACGACTCCGGATACTCCCGCACCCTATGGGTGGCGCAGATGCCCCGGCAGCAGGTGCCACCAACCTGGCTGACACCGCTCTACATGCGCACCACCTGCCGGCGTGCTGTCACCCTCGTCGCCCAACCGGTCCCCGCCCAGCTCGCCGCTCTGGCCACCCGCCGCGACAAAGTAGCCCGAGCCGGCGATGAGGTCACCAAACGCAAGCTGCGCCTGGTTCAGACCGCCGCCGAACGCGACGAAGCACGCGCGGTCGAGCAGATCGACGCCGAACAGGCCCAAGGTCACGTCCGCTACCGGTATGCGCTGCTGGTCACCGTCACCGCCGCCAGCGAGAAGGACCTCGACCGCGATATCCGCGCCGTCAAACGCATCTTGTCGCGGTCCGGCTGCGAGGCCGTCTCCCTGGCCGGGGAACAGGACCAAGCCTTCATGGCCGGGGCGCTGCCGCTGGCCCGCGGGCTCAAGCCGATGCGTGGGTGGTTCGCGTGAGCGCCCGCCGGCTCCGGCGCGAAGGCTCGCTCAGCGATCGGATCCAGCAGGTCGCCGAGGCCCGCGACCTCGCCCATGCCGAACAGGCATACCAGCGTGAACGGCGCGCTGTTGACCGTGACACCGAGCGTCTACTCGGTTCCGCTCCCGCCGGTTGGCGCGGCCAGCCCGGACGCATGGCAGGGCGGGTGGCATGGCGCCTGCGGCTGCCGCCGCTGGTCACCACCAGCGCCCAGCTCTGCTCGGTGTATCCGTTCGTCACCGATCCCGGCCTGCCGATCGACGGCCCGCTGATCGGCACGGAGGTCTACAGCCGCAGCGCGTTCACGTTCAGCCTGCACGAGCTGTACCGGCACAAAGCGCTGTCGGCGCCGAACATGGCGGTCACCGGCGAGATCGGAACGGCCAAGAGCAGCTTGCTGAAATGCCTGGCGTTTCGCGGGATCCCGTTCGGCACCAAGTTCTACTGCTGCGACGTCAAAGGGGAGTACGAACAGCTCGCCGCAGCGGCGGGCATCACCCCGGTCCGTCTCGGCCCTGGCCTGGGCACCGTGATGAACCCCCTGGCGGGGATCCGCCGGCACCCGGAGCAGACCGAACAGCAGTGGCGGCAACTCCAACGGACCCGGCGGCTCCTTCTCCTCGAGGGGCTTCTGGAGATCCAGCTCGGCGGGTCATTGCAGGAGGCCGAACGCAGCCTGATCGAGTACGCCGTCGACGCGGTCACCCGCGAAGGCGACGCCACCGCCGGCCGCATGGCCACCCCCACCTTGAGTACGGTGCTCGCCGCCGCCGGGAACCCGCAGTTGTGGCAGCACCGTCTCGACCAGCTCCACTACCCCCTCGACACTTTCATCAGCGACTCTCGCCGGGTCCGGCTCGCGCTGGAGCGGCTGATCGGCGGCGCTCTCGGCGGCGTGTTCGACGGCCCGGCCGAGTCGTCGGCCCGCCTCGACTTCGCGCAGCCGGGCGCAGTGGTCGACCTGCGCACGATCCGCGCCTCCGACGCGATGACCGCGATGGCGATGACCTGCGCCCAATCGTGGTTGGAGACCGAGCTGTCGGCGCCGGACGCGCCACCGCGGGTTTGCATCTATGACGAATTCGCGTTGGTGGCCAGGCATCTGCCGCTGATTCGCCGCATGCGGGAGCAGCTGAAACTCGCTCGCGCTTTCGGAATCGCGAACATTCTGGCGTTCCACCGGTTCAGTGACTTGGCTGCCTCAGGGGCCGCGGACTCCGAGCAGGTGCGGATCGCGCGCGGCCTGATCGAGGACTGCGGCGTGCGGGTCTCCTACCGGCAGGCCACGGGCAGCCTCGAACAAGCTAGGGAGTTTCTCGGTACCTCCGACGTCGAAACCGACCTGCTGCGCTATCTGCGCCAAGGCGTCGGCCTGTGGAAGATCGGCACCCGCTCCTACGTCGTCAAACACCAACTGTCCTCGATCGAGACGGCGATGGTGCACACCGACAGCCGCATGGAAGCCACCGAACCCGCCGACGACCTCACCCCACAGGAATACGACGAGCGCCTCGAAGCGGTCGCCGCAGGCGAAAGGCCCGGCCGATGAACAAAGCACCGCTGTCCGCCCCCGGCCACCGTCCGCCCCAGCAAGGCCACCTGCGCGCCGACATCTGGGTCCGCGTCGCGCTGCTGGTCATCACCATCACCGTCACCACCTTCGGGACTCTTTCGCTGTGGCTCGCCGGCCAGATCGGCGGCCTGCTGACTCACCTGTCCTGGCCGGACTCCGGGCCGGGCGACGCGCCCGGAATCGCCTTCCGGGTTCTCGCCCACCTGAGTGACCCGGCCCAGGCCTGGCCCGCACCGGCCCGCGCGAACGTCGCCCCCGCCTGGCTGCTCTACCCGCTATGGATTCTGCTGTTCCTGAGCACGCTGCTCGCCTGGTTCTTCGGCCTGGCCCGCATCGCCCGGCCGCGGGTCCGGCGCGCCGGCTTCGCGCGGAAGAAGAACATCGACGCGTCGCTGACCGCGAAGGCGGTGCTGGCCCGTGTCGACATCGTGCGGCCCGGCCTGACCATCACCGAAGCCGACGACGACGCCACCCGCGCCGCCAAACAGCAGCGGCGCAGCGACCCACTCGAGGTCGCCCGCTTCCTCGGCAACGACGCCGTCTCGGGCGAGCCGCTGTATCTGGCCAACGAATACACGCGGTTCGCGGCGGCCGTCCCGCGGTACGGCGGCAAGACCACCCGCTTGGTGATCCCGACCGTGGTCGATGCCCGCGGCGCGGTTCTGACCACCTCGACCCGCCTGGATGTCGCATCGCTCACCTACCAGCAGCGGGCGAAGATCGGCCCGACCCACATCTTCGAACCGCAAGGTGAGCTCCCAGGCGTTCCCCGACTGCGGTGGTCACCGATCGAAGGCGCCCAGGACCAGATCGTGGCGATGCTGCGCGCCCAAGGGTTCGCCGACGGCTCCGGCATCGGCGACGAGAGCGTAGAAAACGGCAGATGGTTCCGCGACCAGGCCGCCACGATCCTGCGCGGCCTACTGCACGCCGCGGCACTCGACGAGAACGCCACCATGACCGATGTCCTGGCCTGGTCGCAGAACCCCAACAACGCCCGCCCGGAACGGATCCTGCGCCACCACGGCGTACACAACTGGGCCGACCGGCTCACCCGGCACCGCGAAACCACCGGCCGCGCCCGCGACACCATCCAATCAGTGGTGTCCGGCGCGCTGGACGCCTTCAACGATCCCCGCGTACTGCTGGCCTGCTCGCCACCGCGCGGCACCGAATTCAAGCCGGTCGAGTGGCTGCGCGAATCCGGCACCTTGTATCTGGTCGGCACCCGTGATGCGCAGGCTCTGATCGCGCCGCTGATGGCCGCAGTCACCGAAGACATCCTCTATCAGGCGAGGCGGCTCGCCCTGCGCAGCGACGGCGACCGCATCGAACCGGCCTTGTACTTCGTCGGCGACGAGATCGCGAACATTGCCCCGATCCCGTCGCTGCCGTCGCTGATGAGCGAGGGCGGAGGATCCGGCATCTCCGTCGACGTGTTCACCCAGAATCGCCACCAGCTTCGCCAGCGCTGGGGCGACAAGGGCGGTCAGGCGATCGCGGATTCCGCTAACGCCTGGCTGCTGATGGGCGCCTCGACCGACGCCGGCGCGCTGCGCGACGCCCAGGCGGTGGCCGGGCAGATCACCGACATCACCTCCGGCGCCTCCTGGGGCAGCGGCCGGGCCAGTGTCAACGAATCCGCCCGCCGGGAGCACCTGCTCGACCTGGCGGACCTGCGCACCCTCGACGAGGGACGGGCGATCGCCCTGATCGGCAACCTACCGCCGATCGAGCTGAAGATCCCCGCCTGGTACGAACGCCCCGACGCCGGCGAACTCAAAGAAGGCCGTCAGGCGTTCCGCCGGATGCTGGCCGACGGCGGCAGCCGATGAGCGGCTACGACTTCGAACTGCCGCCGGACGCCCCACCGGACATGGCCGCCATCGCCGAACTCGGCGCCGGCCTCAACCGGCTCACCGCCGCCGTCGACACACTGCACCGGCAGCACCTCGAACTCCGCGACGCTGTCACCGCCCGCCCTGGCACGGCCGGCGGCGGACAGCGCAAGGTACCCGCCGGGATGCCGTGGCCGCTGCGCTGGGACGACCTGGACCGCGACGCCGCCGCGCAAGCGTGGGCGTGGCTGATCGACTGGGTCGGCTGGCTCGTCGACCGATACGAGATCGCCGAAGAGATTCCCGCCTGCTGGTACCGGCACGGCCCGCTCATCGAAGAACTGACCGCGCTCGCGGCCGGCTGGCACACCGCCTACGACGACAACGCCCGCGGCGACGAACCGCTGATCTGGCACGAACGCCTCGCCCGCAGCCGAGCCCGGCTGCGCGACTGGGACGACTTCACCCGCTGCCGCAACGGCGAACACGCCGATCACAACCTCGACCTGCGCTGGCCCGACAACTGGACGGACACCGCCACGACGGCCGCCAACGCCGATCTGGCCGGCCGACCGCAACCCACTACTGCCGGGCGCACGCGTGAGGAGGCGTCATGAGCCAGCCGGCGCCGGTCACCACCGAGCTCGACTGGGACCGCCTCAACGGCACCCTGCGACTGATCGGCAACGACATCAACAACCTCTACCAGCGCATCAACGGCGACGAAGAACCCGACCCCGAAACGACGGAGGAAATCGTGCCCGAACCCGAGTACGAACTCGATCCCGCCGACGACCCGGACACCCAGCACCGGGACGAGGACGAACGCCAGCAGCGGCTGGAATACGAAATCGACGGCGAGGCCGACGGCGACTACGACCGCGACCCGGCCGATCCCCAGGACCCTGAGATGGACGCCTGATGACCGTCACCCACACGACCGCGGCCACGCCGGGCACCCCGGACACCTACGGACCGCACGGTGATAACGCGACCGTTGACCACAGCGATCGGCTGCTGACCGACGGCGATGACCGGTACTTCGCTGTGCTGCGGGCTCTCAGCGCCCGAGCGGTGGCTGCCAAGGCCGCCATGCTGGACGCGCACTTGGCTGTCACCCACCAGCAGCGGACGGCAGCCCTCGTCGACCTACACCACCTGCTGCGCGGCATGGGCGGCATCGTCAACGACGCCCTCGGCACCATGAATGAGCGGCAGGAACCGCGATGAGGACCGCCTTGCTGTCGACAGCAGGCGCGATCGTGACGCTGCTGCTCGCCGCCGGCTGTAGCAGCTCCGACACGCCGCAACCAGTACCGGCTGGCACGGCGGCGAGCAGCACCGTACCTGCGGTGGACGAGGGCGACCACGACCATGACGACGGTCCCGGCGCCGCACCCAGCGCCCCACCAGCACCGGCCGCGATCGACGCCGCGACCGGCTACGTGCAGAGGTGGGCGCGACCCACCCTCGACCAGCCGACCTGGCTTGCCGGATTGCAACCGCTGGTCCTGCCGGCCTACGCCCCGTTGCTCGCCGACACCGACCCGGCCAACGTCGCGGCCACCACGCTGACCGGCGCACCCCGCGCCCCGTCCTCGACCACCGACACCGTGGTCGTGGACGTACCCACCGATGCCGGCCCGATCCGGGTCACCGTGGTCGCCGCCAGCGGCCGGTGGCTGATCGCGAGCGCAGCCCCCGCCCCGGAGCCGTCATGAAAGCGCTCAAGTGGATCGCGGTGCTCACGGCGCTACCGCTGCTGCTCTGCGTCGGAGCCGTCCTGGTAGCCACCAGCGACGAACCCGCCCAAGCCAGCTGCACCACGGTCACGGCGTCCAGTCAGCCGAACATCCGCGACCATGTCGGCGCCGTCGGCACCTGGAACTCGGCCGCCGTCGACAACGCCGCGATCATCGTCGCCGTTGGCCAGCAGAAGCAGATCCCGGCTCGCGGCTGGGTCATCGCCGTGGCCACCGCCATGACCGAATCACGGCTGATCAACACCAGCAAGGTCACCGACCACGACTCGGTCGGGCTTTTCCAGCAGCGGCCCAGCCAAGGCTGGGGAACCCCGCAGCAGCTCATCGACCCGGTCTACACCTCCACCAAGTTCTACAACGCCCTGGTCAAGGTCAAGAACTGGGAGACCCTGCCACTGACGGTCGCTGCCCAGAAAGTGCAGCGCTCCGCGTTTCCCGACAGATACGCGAACTTTGAGAATGACGCCGAAGAGGTAGTCCCGCCGGTGACTGGTGCCGCGTCCATCACCGACCTTCCCGGCGCCAGCCTCGCCGACTGCGGCACACCCGCAAGGGTCTCCTCAGGCGGATGGACCCAGCCGGTACCCGACGGCATCGTCTCCGGCTTCCGCACCTCCGAGCGGCCCACGCACCAAGGCGTTGACCTCGGCTCCGACCGCAACGACGTCATCCGCGCTGCTGCCGCGGGCAAAGTCGTCTACGCCGACTGCGACGGCTCGACCGGCAACTGCAACATCGACGGCGACCCGGACACCACTAAAGGCTGCGGCTGGTTCGTTGAAATCCTGCACGCTGACAAGGTTGCTACCCGCTATTGCCACATGGTCAGGCGGCCGTCGGTCAAATACGGCCAGCAGGTCCAGGCCGGAGACACGCTCGGCCTGACCGGCAGCAGCGGCCATTCCTCCGGGCCCCACCTGCACTACGAGCTGCACCTCGATGTGAGCTGCGGGGGAACCCGCTGCCAGCTGCGGTCGCACAACGCAACGGACCCCGTTGAATTCATGAAGAACGCAGGCGCTCCGCTAGGTAAATCCGAGTGACTGATCCCCCCGGACACCAATCCCTCGCAGCCAGTTCTGCTCCTCTCGACGCCCGTTATCCAGAAGCGTCGCTCACAAGGGTCAACGAGATCTCCTCGAGACAAGCCGCTCGAGAGAGGAGTTCGCGATGCGACTGAGCGTCGCGATGACGGGCCGGCCGGCACGCTACAGCCGCATCCTCGCCGGTAACCCTGCCAACACGCCACAGCGCAACACCGCACAGCGCTTACCCGTAGCCCACCGACATCGCCGAAGCCGGCGCACGCGCCGATAGAACTGCCCTCCGACGAGCACCAAACGGATGACAACCCAAGCACGCACCGCGGCCACATGCCTCCCGAGCACCTACTTCAGTACCCCGGTCTCGCCTTCAGCGCGGTATACCCTTTCAACCAGGACGGAACTCGACGTGCCTACCGGCCACCACACGGAACAGGTCCCAGAAGCCGCAGACACACCAGCCACATTGCGCGGCATCACCGCGCTGTGCCGGGCCAGCAACCTGATCCGCCGGGAACTGGAACGCGTCGTCCTCAGCGATGCCGAGCTGACCTGGAGCAGCTACGACGTCCTTCAGCTGGCGATCAGCCGCCGCCCCATCGACACCCGCACCGTCGCCGAAATCTCCTGCCTGACAAAGGGTGCGGTCTCGATCTGCGCCAACGGCCTCGAGAGTCGCGGCTTGCTCCGCCGCGGACGCCACGCGGAAGATCATCGGCGGATCCTGCTACACCCGACCGCTGAAGGGCTGCGCCTCATCACCGATGTCCGGCACCGACTCAGTGCCGAAGCGCAACGACTCCTTCAACATCCACCCGGTGGCGTCAGCCATGATGCGGTCGCCTTGATCCTGCATATCACCCGGACGCTAGAATCCGCCGCGTAGCAGGGCAAGGAATCGCAGCGGCAACAAGGCCACGGACTTTTGTTTTCGAGGGCAGTGTCGCTCTCGCCGTCCTTCAACTCTAGATCCGGACGGCGCCATTTCCGCTTGAGGTGACTTGGCCTAGTCGAAGGTGCTGGGGCGTGCGCTCGCAGACGTACCGACGCGCCATTGGCTGCTGTGTAGTAGTTGGTGGCGTACGCGGCTTTATACCTCAACGGGTACGCCGAAACTGGCCGCCAGGGGAGAAATCCGTGGCCGCCAGCAGGGACGACTACCGGCCGCCTCTGGGGCGAGCTGATTGGCCATTGGCAACATGTCCTGGTCCGGCACCAGCAACGAGGATGTGATCGAGTGGTTCATCGACCGGGCACTCACCAGCCGCGGTGGGGTCGTCCTGAGGCAAGCTACTGACGACCTCTGTGCGATCGATCAGCCCACGTAAGCCGCACGGATAGGTGGCCGTCGTTTCGGGATCTCGTTGTACCACTCCCAGTGTGGTTCGCCACCTTGCTGTACCGGCCGGTGGCAAGCGCACGTCCACTGCTCACCGGGATCACCCGCGACCGGCGGCCAGAACCGGATGCGCAAAGCCTCCACCTGAGGATCTTCTCGGCTCCGCTCCAGGAAGACCTCCGCCGTGGAGCCGCCCTCGACGAGTGTTCCGACACCGGGTGAGCGGGCTCCACGACTGGCCGGTGATCGCCTGTTCTTTGACCCGGTAAGTGCGGTCCAGCGTGAACTTGAAGAACCTTCCTCCGTTGCGCTTGAAGAAGACCGCTCCCGGCATGTCCGGTTCCTGCGGCCGAAGTTCACGATGGTCGCGTTCAACTTCATCTTTCGCTACGACAGCTGCTGATTGAGCGGAGCTATCTGCGTGCCTGGCCGAGTCTTGGGCTGCGTCGGCAGCCCGGTTCGATGCATCAGCAGACCGCCCAGCCTCGATCGCGGACGTGTCGGCAGCGTTGGCATCGCGCCGCGCGACGATAAGCGCGCCAGCGGAAGTCGCCAGGGCAAATAAGCTGATACGGCGTGATCGGCCTGACCAAGAGCGCCGCAGTCGAGTACGTAACGTACCCGTACTCGGATAGCCGAACATCCACGCCGGTCTGCCGCGGCGATCCCAGCTACGGCGGCACCGCGACAGCGACGGTGGCGGCTGCAAATAGCGCCCCACCGGCCGGACACCACGGCCCCGCTGTTCCCCGCGGTGGGCACATGTCGGCGTAAGAGTGACCGGCGTGTTGCACCCCTAGCGGTACCGGGTTAGATGTCGGCATGGCGTACCGCCTCCCCGAGCACCCGGAGCTTGTGCCGCAGCCGCCCGGGCCCGGCGCGGAATGCATGGACGTGGAAGGCGGCGATGAAGCAGGCAAGCGTTCAGCCCGGTGGTGGTCCTGGCCCCTACGGTTCCCGTTCTGGACACTCGGCGTGGCCGCAGCGATCGCGCTCGGCCTGAACTGGCCGGACTACCACCAGCTGCTGCGCGCATGGCTGGCCGGAGCTGTCCCCGCCGACCTCACCTTGTGGGGCTATGGCCTGCACTGGTGGGAACGACTCGGCAAGGTGTTGCAGTTCGTCGGCGGCCTCACGGTGATCCTCGACTTCGTCGATCAGCAGAAGCTAAGGGAACGGGCGGCGCAGCTCGATAAGACAATGGCGAACCTGTCGATGCTGCGCCGCCGCGGCGCCATTCTGGCCACGGTGGAGGAACGGGAAGGCTGGATCCGCGACGAACTGATCCACCGCAGCGTCATACAAACGCCGTCGCTTGTCTTCAGCGGGTCGGCCGTGGTGACCGAGTACCTGAACGAGGGCCCAATCGATGAACCCCCACCAGACATGCTGTTCGGGTCCACTGACGTGGCGGAATTACGAAGCGTGTTCATCGGTGAACGTCACGAGGAATGCACCTGCCGCAAGAGGCACGAGAAGCTGTGCACCGATCAGAAACGGCTACTCAACACCCTGATTGCGCAAACGGTGGCACGCACCCTGCAGCCAGAGGAGAAAGAGCAACTGGATCACACATTGTCCGACATGCGCCAAAACCGTGCACGTGAACGGCTACCCCGTACGTTGTTTCTGCTGGTCGAAGCAGCGCTGATAGCAGCAGCCTTGGCGGCTAGCGCGAGGGGAAGCGCATGGAGCCTGGTCTACCTGGGCGCATTCACGGTGGTCGCGATGATAGGGCTGGTCGTAATGACAACTGAGTCTCTCCAGTACGCGATCGCTATCGCCGTTCGTCTCCGGCCGGCCGCCGCGTGGCGGCTGCTCCTGGCGGAACTGCTCGACCAGCGCCGCCCCGGGCATCGGCTGCGCAAGCTCGGGTTCACGCTGCTGATCGTAGGGTTCCAGTTCGACCTGCTCAGCTCCTAGACGGCGATGTCTTCGGGCACCCGCCAGTTCGGGTGCGGGTCCTCGTCCGGATACGGAGTCTGCGACGCGCCCGACGTGGCCCGCAGCAGCATGCGAGTGCCGTCCGCGCACACCAGGCTCACGCCAGCGGGTACGGTGCCGCGCTGGTCGGTCGGGCCAAGGTTCTCGAGGGCAACCAGCCGCGACGCCTTGATCTGCGGCGGGCTGGCCACCTGCAACAGATGGGCGGCCAGCACGGCGATGCGCTGCGCACCCAGCCGCGGCGGCGGCAGCTGCTCGGGCACCTCGAGCGGCGTCTCAGCGTCCTTTTAATTCGCGACCCACAAGAACATGTGGGCGTCGCGCTGGTCCTTCACGTCGATGCCGGCGGGGGACTGGTCGGTGCCTTGCCCGTACCGGCGCACCTCGGTGATATCGGGGTGACCCGCGGCTACGAAGAGGCGTTCGAACACGTCCAGCACTTCGGTCAGTTCCATACGGCCCCCATGATCAGCTCGTGGGGGAGTCTAGCGGCGGCTCACCGGCCGGTTCTTCACCGCGCTGCCCGATCTCAGCTACGAGGGCCTGCATCCGGCGAGCCTCCTCTGCGGCGCGACGGTGCCGCCGTTTCTCGCCCGGATGATTGTGTCAGCGAGAACCGGAGCCGTTTGTAGGCGAGTTTCAGAGCCAGGTCCAGCCGGTAGGCATGATCAATGTTGGTGAGTTCGAGCGCCACTCTCGTGCGAGTCAGACTTCTGCCGAAGGCTTGGTCCCGGCGGGCTCGGCCGGGTCTCCAGACGTTGCCGGGTAAGTGCGCGCATGTCGATTAGCCAGCCGGGGTCCGCCGGTGATGCTCCTGGCTTGCAGGAGGGCGTCGACCTCACGGTGGACTGCGGGGTTGGCGCTGGCGAAGAACTTTTCGCAGATCCTG
Organism: Actinoplanes sp. GCM10030250; assembly: GCF_042666575.1. Taxonomy (NCBI): domain Bacteria; kingdom Bacillati; phylum Actinomycetota; class Actinomycetes; order Micromonosporales; family Micromonosporaceae; genus Actinoplanes; species Actinoplanes sp. GCM10030250. Next base: position 161,846 of record NZ_JBHTDO010000023.1, read on the forward strand.
AGAAGTAGTGGCAGCAGGTCGTCATTGGGTGCGTCGGTGTCCACGAGCCGGCCGCCTCAGGATGCTTCGGCGCGGGCTCGGGTCTGCGCGAGACGGTAGGAGTCGGTGCCGGTCTCGACGCTTCTATGGTCTGTCAACCCTGTCGGGGCGGCCACCATCAGAGCACCACCTGTTAGCCGCAATGGGGCAAGCAGAGCAACAGATGTGTAGCCGTCAGTCACTGCGACGGGTGGGCGCGAAGCGCGGATCGCGGCTACCTATTGAGTGATTGCACGACCGCAGCCCGGCCAGGTTGGGTCGAGGTGACCGGTGGAGTCGCTCTCATCGCGGCTGCCCACCGCAGTTTGGTGTGGCTCTCATCTGGCGTGCGCCCCGCCGGTCACCGCGGCGGCGAGAGGCTCAAGAGGGGACTGCCCAGCTCAAGGTAGCGCTGCCCTCCCGCCGACAGACACCGTCGGATCGAGGAGGACACGATGACCAAGGTCATTATCGGCGTGGACCCGCACAAGCGTTCCGCCACCATCGAGATCATCAACGCCCGGGAGAAGACCGTCGGGCAGGGCCGGTTCGGCACCGACCGTGACGGCTATCAGGCCATGCTCGCCGCCGGCCGTCAGCACAAAGACCGCCTCTGGGCGGTCGAGGGCTGCAACGGCATCGGCCGGCACGTCGCCCAGCGGCTGGTCGCCGACGGCGAAACCGTCGTCGATGTGCCCGCGAAGTTGTCGGCCCGGGCCCGGGTGTTCGCCACCGGTCAAGGCCGCAAGACCGACCCGGTTGATGCCCGCAGCGTCGCGGTGGTCGCCCTGCGCACCGAAGGCCTGCGGCAGGTCGTCACCGACGACACCACCGTCGCGTTACGCCTGCTCGTCGACCGCCGTGACCAGCTCGGCCGGGCCCGCACCGAGGTGGTCTCCCGGCTGCATCACCTGCTGCTAGAGCTGGTGCCCGGCGGCGCGAAGAAGGACCTGTCCGCCCAGCAGGCCCGCGCGCTGCTCAACACCGTGCGGCCACGCGACGTGGTCGGCAAGACCCGCCGCTGGCTCGCCTCGGAACTGATCCACGAACTGGTCGTCATCGACAAAAAGATCAAGATCGCGAACAGGAACTCACCGAGCTGGTCGACAGCACCGGCAGCAGGCTGATGGATTTGACCGGCATCGGACCCTCCGGCGCTGCCCGGCTGCTCGGCGACATCGGTGACATCGCCCGCTTCGCCGACCGCGCCCATTTCGCCTCCTGGAACGGCACCGCCCCGATTGACGCCTCATCCGGCGAGCAGACCCGGCATCGCCTATCGCGCGCGGGGAACCGGCGCATCAACCGGGCGCTGCACATCATGGCCATCGTCCAACTACGCCGTGACACCGAAGGCCGCCGCTACTACCGGCGCCGGCTCGCCGCCGGGAAGACCCCGATGGAGGCCCTACGCGCACTGAAACGACGTCTGTCCGACATCGTCTACCGGCGGATGGTCGCCGACGCCCGGCTGCTCAGGACGGGCCCGGGAGGACACGTGGGGGCGACTCTGCAATCCAGCGCGGCCGACCCAAACCCCAAGGCCGGCACTTCGGAGAAGTCACTTCCCGGACCCGCCGAATCCCACCTTAGAGCACTAATCCCTGCCGGCGGTTGACAGAGAGGGGTGCCAGATCCGGATGGGCGGGGGCCACTGTGCCAGGATGAGGCATGGGTCATCAGCCCGAGCATTCAGAGTCTTTCGCCGGCCTGCTACGTGCAGCGAAGTCGGATGGCTCCGATCGAGAGCATGCTGCCGAGGCCTGGCCGCGCCCCATCAGCGACGGCCACTGGATCGATGATCGTGGGGTCTATTGGCAGATCCGCGGGCGAGGGATCGAACCCGTGGGTCCGCCGTTGCGGCGCCTCCTGAAGCGCGCTGACCTCCGCGTTCTGCACGCCTACGGCGCTCACCCATGCGAGGTTTCTGGTCGGGAACGTGAAGCACTACTGGAGCGAGTAGGACGCTTCGCTGCTGGCGACGCCCCTGCCCATAGTGCTTTCCGGCTGGCGGAGTTCCGCAGTGACGATCGCCAGGCCATGCTCGTCGTAGAAGAAGCGTGCTGAACATCCGGATTTCGGCAAATCCGGACGCTGTCGCAGGCTGCGCCGCCGCTACTGTTGGTAGTCGTGAGCCCAGGATCGCCGGCCGAAGTCCGCCAACTGTCTTGGACAACTTCCGCTGGCTCTGAGCGTTGGTGTTGGTCCCACTTGGGCATGAGTTCCGGACCCAGGTCTCGTCCGGCGATTCTTGTGGGCA